>CAIXHD010000545.1 GCA_903919065.1 uncultured Bacteroidota bacterium | reverse complement strand
GCTTACCCGGAAAATCTCCGGCAGCGAGGCTCAAATCGATATCAGCAGGTGGCCTATTGGCATTTATTTCATTTGGGTGAGGCAGGAGAAGAATATCACGGTAAAGAAATTCGTGCGGGAATAATTTTCGAATTTGTTTGCCGAAATCGTAATAAGTCACAAAGGAGGGCTGAAGAATCCATTTCTCGCTGAGTCTGAGGCTAACAGCGGCCTGAATCCCTGCCATACCGGCGATAACGCTTTTGTACTCAGTAACGTTGGAATTTTTAGGATTAATGTACATAAAGTCAGTATAAGAAGCTCCATCAACGCCGGCCAATAACCCGAAGCTGGCATCGATCATTGGAGTGATCTGGTTTCTGAAAAGCCACCAGGTAATCTTTGCTTCATAATAACCGCCTTTTGCCTGATCGGTCAGGAGGCCGTTGCCATCCTTACCCAGAGTGGATTGAGACCAGGCATTATTGGCCATTAAAGGGGTTGATTTGGGCTTGCAGTCCAAAAAAAACAGACTGAATGCAAGCATTGACAAAAGCAATTTTCAGGATGGGCTCCAGCTCAATTATTTCCTTAAAGATTTATTTAGATGCTCTGTATAGATTACTTTTATCTAAAGTAATGATCGAAAACCAAACACCATATAACCTGGAAATAATGGATGTATCAGCAGAACTGGAACAGGGCGTTTATGCGGCTCTGGAAACTTATTCCAACGTTCACCGGGGTACCGGGCATTTGTCCGAGTCCACCACACGAATTTACGAGCAGGCCAGGGATACGGTTCTGGAATATGCGGGACTTAACAAGGCGAAACACTTGGTTATATTCTGCACACCGCGCAGGGCTGCAGTCTTTATGAAGCAGCTTAAACCGGGAGATTATCAATTACTGTCGTTACCCGGGGATAGCTTGTCAATTGGAGTCAGGGCACTTGTGGTAAAAAAGAGAACCTTGCCTGCGGGTGCACCCTTTCAGAGCGGTGGTGGAACCGCCAAGCTGGTTTCAAGAGATTGGGTGATCTGGGCCGATGGTGCGGAAAGGTACGAGGCAGGTACACCCGCGATCATCAATGTGGTTGCATTCGCCAGGGCTCTGAGCCTGATGAAATCGACAGGGGAAAATCCCTTTACCGGCCATACTTCCGGCGAGTTGACAGCCAAAGACATTTTGTACCAGGATGACCTCACAGAATACTCCGGGAGGGACCTGCTGGAAAAACTCCGGCAAACTCACATTGGCCGGTCTGTTTTGGTACCAACTGCTGAAGGTATGCGGCCTTTTATCAATCTTGACAACGGAGCCAGCACACCAACCTTCACTCCGGTCTGGAATGCCTTCCGGCAGGCCTGGCGCCAACCGGAGCCAGTGAGGCAGATGATTGTTCAGGAGGTGAAGAAAATTTGCGCGGATGTTCTGGGTGCGCCGGCTTCAGATTATGAGGTGATATTTACTTCCAATACCACCGAAGCCATCAATCTTGCCGCCGAGAGTCTGAGCCTTGAATCCGACGCGGGTAGCGGGGCTGTTGTCATTAACACCCTCCTCGAGCACTCCTCTAACGATATTCCCTGGCGCGAAATTCCGGGCGGCAAGCTGATCAGGGTAAGTGCAAACGATGAAGGCTTTATCGATTTGAATGAGCTGAAAACGGCGCTGGAAAATTATCAGGAGAAAGATCCTGATGGGCCAGCGAGAATATGCCTTGTTGCGGTAAGTGGTGCTTCGAATGTGCTGGGCACCTGTAACAATTTACAGGAGATCAGCCGGATCGTTCATCAATATGGGGCGCGCCTTCTGGTTGATGCGGCTCAGCTGGTTGCTCACCGCGCGGTTGATATGGCCGGGGCCGGTATTGACTATCTGGCTTTTTCGGCGCATAAGGTTTATGCACCCTTCGGCTGCGGAGTGCTGGTTGTGAGAAAGGGGTTGCTGAAATTCAATGCCACCGACAGGGAGCTGATCCGGGCATCCGGAGAAGAAAATACCGGGGGAATTGCAGCTTTGGGCAAGGCTCTGGTGCTTTTGCAACGGATTGGAATGGACCTGATCCAGGAGGAGGAAAATGTTTTGATCCAGCGAACTTTACGCGGTTTGGCTACCATTCCGGGAATCACCATTTATGGGATCACGGACCCGGAATCACCCGCATCTAAACATAGGACAGGTGTTATTGCTTTCGGGTTTAAGGACACGATGCCCAGCAAGGTGGCCCGGCATCTGGCCCTGGAGGGTGGGATCGGCGTGCGCCATGGTTGCCATTGTGCACATCTCATTATTAAGCATCTGCTCCACATCAGTCCCTTTCTGGAGCAGTTTCAGCGACTGATCCAGATCCTGTTTCCGAAGTTCAGGTTTCTAGGCGTCGTAAGAGTGAGTCTGGGCATTGAGAACACCGAAGATGAAATTGATACATTGATACGGGTTCTGTATATTCGTGGTTTACAAACCCCTAAAAAGAACAAATGACCACCGATTTTTCGAATTCCGTGATCCTGCCTGAAAACCTGCCGGCCATTGAAGCTGCTGAGTTTAATCCGGTGGATCCAAAATATTTGAAAATACTGTATATCAATCATTTAATAATGGGAGTTATCCTCGGCTTGTCATTATTGGTTTTCTTCCTCATTTTAAAGGCAAAGATTCCGGAATTCATACTGTGGATTTCCGGTGGCCTTTTTGTTGGAATTATGGTTTATTCCCTGATTATTACCCGGCTGTCGTTTTCCAAACGTGGATATCTCATACGTGAAAAGGATATTGCCTATCAGCGGGGATTGATCCGGTATAAACTGACTTCCATCCCATTTAACCGGATCCAGCATGTGGAACTTATACAAACTTTTATTGCAAAGAAGATGGATCTGGCCACTATCAAGGTTTATACAGCCGGAAGCAGCTCTGATGACCTTGAGATTCCGGGTTTACCGCTCGGTATAGCCAGCCAGATCAGGGAATTCCTCACCGGAAAAATCAGCCCGGATGAAAAGGATTGATTTCAGTCAGCCCCGGCGACAATCCATAAAGGGTCTCATTCTTATCTTCTTTCAGGAAGCCAGGACCGCCATTAAGATCTTCTGGCCAGCGCTGGTTCCCCTCGTGTTATCGAAGAATTCGGACAAGAAGTTGCTGATTTTAGGAGCCGCATTGGCAGTGGGTCTGATTCTGATTTTGATCCACACTATCCTATATTATAGAAAATTTCTATTTCGCATTGATAACCAGCAATTTATCCTGAACAAAGGATATCTGAACCGAAAAACCCTGACCATCCCAATTGAACGGATCCAGAATGTAAATACCAATCAAACGCTGCTGCAGCAATTTCTTAACGTGATGAGTGTGGAAATTGATACCGCAGGTTCATCGAAAAAAGAACTGAAAATCGTGGCCTTATCGAAGCCGGAAGCGATACAGCTGGCCATGGAGTTAAGCAGGTATCTGGAAGCAAAACAAACAAATAATCCTGAGGATCAGGAAAAGCCCGTCGCAGAAGAAAAGCTGATCCTGCAGCTCACGAACCGCGACCTTTTAAGGATCGGTATCAGTCAGAATCATTTTCAAACCGCTTTTCTGATTTTCATTTTCGGTGCACAATTCTACAGTCAGGTCAAGGAGTATTTCCAGGAAAAAGCAGAGAAGTATGCCCAGGAAGCTTTCGAGTATATCAGTCAATCCGGATGGGCCATTATTTCCTCATTAATTGTCTTTTTCCTGATCATTTCCTTCCTCTATTCAATGGTCCGCACCCTCGTATTGTACTACGACCTCCGGTTTAACAGACTGAACCAATCCTACCGTATCGTTTCAGGGCTTCTAAACCGAAAGAACCTTCTGATTCCCTTCCGTAAAATCCAGCAGCTCAACTGGGAAACCGGTCCGGTTAAAAAACTGTTTGGGATTTATAAGGTTAACATCCTGCAGGCCACCAGTGGTGTGGCTGTCAAAACCCCGCTGATCGAGGTGCCCGGGTGCCTGTATAAGCACATCGAATTATTGAAATCAGATCTTTTTGGCCCTGATGCGTTAAAAGACCAGCCGGTGATCCATTCTTCCGGCATTTATTTCAGGCGCACCTGGATTTACAAAGGCTGGCTTCCGGCCGGATTGTTCTCGCCGCTGCTAATTCTGGATTGGCGCTATGTTTTTCTGCTGATGGCGTGGATTCTTTTTATGCTGATTTACAGCCGGTTGACACTTAAGAAGAGCTATTTTCAAGTCAGTAAGGATCAGATCCGTGTTTCATCAGGAGCTATCTCACACAAGTTCAAGCAGATGGAATTTCACAAAGTGCAGCATCTGAAATTCAGTCAGAGCATTTTTTACAAGAAGCTTGGCGTGGCCAGTCTGGAAATTGGGAATGCCTCCGGAAAAATCACCATCCCGTTCATTGATATAAAAATCGCCCGGGACCTGTACAATTATTTACTTTGGTACGCCGAGACATCGAACAGGTTCTGGATGTAGAAGCTTTTACCAATGAAATCGGCTCAGGAAAACCTGAGGGAACCTGATTGGATAATTTTAGAAAAATTAAATTACATTTGGTGACAGTCACTTAGATTGACAACCGGGAAATTGCTGTTTATGCAAGGGTTAGAACAAAGAAGCGATGAAGATTTGATGCTGGAGATCAAAGCCGGAAATATGCTGGCATTTGATATTCTTTACCGGAAATACAGTATCCGCCTCTACAAGTTTGCCCTCTCACTGCTCAAGATACCAGAAGAGGCAGAAAACATCGTGCAGGATGTGTTCATGAAACTCTGGCTAAACCGGGAAAAAGTTGACAAGGCGGCTTCGGTAAGGTATTTCGTTTTCTCCATTGCCCATAATTCATCGATCTCCCTTTTACGTAAAAAGCTAAATGAGTCGAAGTTCACCGAATATCTGCTCACCCGACAGGACAGCTTTCAGGAACCGGAAACGCTCCTTTTGGAATACAATGAGCTGGATGAAAAACTCAATAAGGTAATCGATTCCCTGCCAGCGAGGCAGCAAGAGGTTTACCGCATGCACCATATTGAAGGATTGAAATATGCCGATATAGCAGGACGTCTGGGTATTTCGGAAAACACGATTGAGAATCATATGTCCAGGGCTCTCAAAACCATCCGCACAAAAATGGGGGGATACTCTTTTGCTGCGCTTCTTTTCATCCATTTATTTACCTGATCTACAAGGATTTATTATTTATTTTCGAAAAACGGAAATTTAATCCGCAGTCTGTGTAGTGGCATCGTGTGAGGTCTGCGTCTCACTAATATAGCACAACAACAATTTGCTATATAGTAAATGAGCTATTAGCACAAGTTAGGTCATAGGTTAGATTTGGTTAATGATTGTCAGGAGCACTCCCATGATACGGGGGTGTTCCGACATTTAAAGAGACATGAAAAAAGAATTTTTAAATAGATATTTAGCCGGCGCCTGCAGCGAGGCCGAGTTGAAGGAAGTTATTGCTTGGTTCATGGATGAAGCCGGCACTGAAAAAGGTAAGGAAATGCTTTTCCAGGTCTGGGAAAAATCCACTGATCAGGACGATACAGGTACCGATTTTGATGCGGTACTGCACCGGATCCATCACCAGATCAATATCCACGAGGCTGAAAAGATGGTGGACAATCCCGGTGGAAGCATCATTATTTACCATCGGAAACGGAAATTATTGAAATGGATCCGGAATATTGCAGCCATTCTCCTGATACCGGTTCTGGGATTCAGCATATACATGGCAATTCACGACCAATTGCGACAGGATAATGCGGTAGTGACAGCTCCTGAATATGAGGTTACGGCCTCGGTGGATGCCACCACAAAAGTTACCCTGCCCGATGGTTCGCTGGTCTGGCTTAACCGAGGGAGTACGTTGGTTTATCCGGCCGCTTTTGATACAGAAAGCAGGCAGGTGAAACTTACCGGAGAAGGTTATTTTTCAGTGGCGCACAACAAAAAGATCCCATTTGTGGTGTGCACGGAGGATATCAAGGTTGTTGCGCGCGGCACCGAATTCAACCTGATGGCTTACCCGGATGAAAGCAGCATTGAGACTTCGCTGGTGAATGGCCAGGTTGATCTGGTGAAAATTGATAAAAACGGTAAAGATCAGCCTATTATACAGATTAAACCTTCTGAACTGGCATCATTCAGCAAGATTAAAAATAAAATGGTGGTCAGCAAGATCACCGATGAGCGCTATTGGTCATGGAAGGAGGGCAAACTCATTTTCGTAAACGAAAGCATGGATATTGTGATCCGGAAGCTCAGCAGGTGGTTCAACGTGGAAATCGAGATCAGGGACAAGGCCCTTCTGGACCTTTCCTATACAGCAACCTTTGTAAACGAGTCGCTTTCACAGGTTATGGAACTGATGGCCATGGCAACTCCCATAAGATATTCCATCGCGGAGCGTAATGAAATCAGTGAGGGATTGTACAGCAAGAGAAAGGTCCTTATCAGGAGCAGAAATAAATAAATTAAAATAATTATCAATCTTAAAAACTGATTTGCCTATGGAAGAATAAGAGCCGGGAACAAGCAGAGGTAATAAAAAGGCGAGAAACCCGCCTGAAAAGAAAAAGTCATTTATAAATAAATTGTGACCAAAACCTTAGTGAAACTATGAAAAAATTCAAAGACATTTATGATAGAATCTTTTTAGTATTCTTATCACGAAGAATTATAAGAGTTATGAAACTATCCCTATTTATTTCCATGTTGGCTGTTTTTCAACTTTGGGCAACCGATTCCTATTCTCAGTTGACCAAGCTGACTCTGAACCTGGAAAACAGCACTGTAGCCGATGCCCTGAAAGAGATTGAGAATCACAGTGATTTCTATTTTCTTTACAGTCCGAGGCTGATCGACGTTGACAGGAAAGTTACTGTTTCCGCCGAAAATGAACCCATCCGGAATATCCTGACGGACATCTTAAGTGCAGATGTGGAATTTAAGGTTTTCGACAAGCAGATAATCCTGACACCAAAAGAGAAAGGATCTTCCTTCAACATTGCTGCCCTTCGTAAAATAACGGGGAAGGTAACGGACAAGGATGGAGCACCTGTGCCGGGAGTATACGTCATGGTTGTCGGAACAAACAATGTGGGGACCACAACGGATGCGAACGGCAATTACAACCTTGATTTTCCGGCAAATGCCAAATCCCTT
The DNA here is from genome assembly GCA_903919065.1 of uncultured Bacteroidota bacterium. GTDB lineage: Bacteria > Bacteroidota > Bacteroidia > Bacteroidales > UBA12481 > UBA12481. Next base: position 23,078 of record CAIXHD010000545.1, on the reverse strand, counting down.
ACCTTTTCTTGCGTAGGGATGGAATCCCAAACCATTGCTGTGGGAGACGAGACTGTGGTGAACGTGGTTATGCAGGAGTCGTCGATTGGATTGGGCGAGGTGGTTGTAACCGCTCTTGGCCGCTCCAAAGAGTCGAAGAAACTCGGTTTCTCAGCTGATCAGCTCAAGGGAGCCGACATGGCTGTCACCCGCCAGATCAACCCGGTAAACTCCCTTCAGGGTAAGGTTGCCGGTCTGCAGATAGACCAGGGTATAGGAGGGCAATTTGGTAGTTCAAGAATCGTGATCAGGGGTAACTCAACACTGGGAAAAAACAACCAGCCGATCTTCGTGGTCGACGGCGTCATAGTAGACAACGATGCCTTTACCGGAGGCAAGGACTGGGGCAACGACCTGAAGAACCTCAATCCTGAAGATTTCGAGAGTGTGACGGTGCTAAAGGGATCCGCAGCAGCGGCCCTCTACGGATCACGCGCTATCAACGGAGTGATTCTTATCAATACAAAAAAGGGAAAGAAAACCCCGGGACTCGGGATCGACTTCTCTCAATCGTTCATGATATATGATCCCTATAAAGGACCTGACTTCCAGAATGAATTCGGCGGTGGCACAGTGGGTGCCTTTTTTACCGATACCCGGGAGCCAAACTACAAGCCCAACGAAAGCTGGTACACCAAAATATTCCCGACTGATCCCCTCACCGGAGATCCTTACATCGATCGCCAGATCGGACGTGAAGGTGAAAACTGGGGTCCACGCATGTTAGGCCAGAAAGTTCTCAATTACGATGGTACCTGGACAACCTATTCGCCTCAACCCAACAACTTCCTCGATGCCTACCAGCAAGGTGCCATGAACAGTACCAACCTGGCCTTTCAGGGAGCCACAGACAAGGCAACATTCCGCTTCTCCTACTCCCGTGATGATCAGATGGGTGTCATGGCCAAAAGCGGTTTGCTCAAGAATGGCTTTAACCTGAGGACCACTTACGATTTTACCAAATTCCTGAGTGCCGATATCAGCATGGATTATGCAAGTACAGATATGGAGAACGCAGTTGATGGCGGCATCGGATGGCAATATATGTGGGTTACCCCAAGAAATTACGATACCAGATACTGGCAGCAGCGCAGTAATTACATCAGTAAGCTCGGAGGTGCACCAAATGCATGGGATCCGGCAGAAACCAACAAGGACCCACTCTCTGGCATCTGGTTCGGCCTGTATGAAAACAGTATCACCCGTCAGGACCAGAGCGTAAGAGGCCGTGTAGCCCTGACCGCCAAGCTGACCGACTGGTCAAGCCTGATCCTCGAAGGCAACCTGAGCAACATTTTTGGAAAGCAAGAAAGCAAGATGCTGGGTACCGGCAGGAACTTCGATGGAGGTTCTTATTCGCTCGGCCACTCTGAGAAGAACAGCAACTTCCTGAAATGGATGTGGACATTCAATAACATCAAGATTAACAAAGATTTCCGCTTCAACGCATTTGTCGGGGGCGAAAGCCAGCGGATATTCCGGACCTACACCTCGGGTTCCACCAGCGGTGGCCTGCTGATTCCAGGTAACTATTTCATTTCCAACTCAAAAAATGCTCCATCTGTCGGTGGCGGGATCTCCTACAACAAGGTGATCAACTCGCTGTACAGTAGTGCCGATCTGGAATGGAAGAACCAGTTGTTCCTCACCGGAACCTGGCGTGGTGACTGGTCATCGGCCCTCACTTACGCTGACGGATCAGGCAACAACTTTTACAATTATCCTGCAGGTAGCTTAGCGTGGCTTTTCAGCGAATCTTTCAAGCTCCCGAAGGCCATCACCTTTGGTAAGCTGCGAGCCAGTCTTGCCGCTCTGGGTAAGGACACGGATCCTTTCATCCTGAATCCGGGTTATTATTTCTCCGGTGCCATAACCGGACAGGAAGGCGATCCATCGTCGGCGACCTTCAGCTCCAGCACAACATTATCGCCCAATATCAAGCCTGAGCGCAAGATTGCCCAGGAGATTGGTATGGAAATGCGTTTCCTGAATAACCGCGTAGGTTTTGATGTATCGCTGTACAAGGACAACACGTACAACCAGATCATCGACATCTCCACTCCGATTGAATCCGGCGTAACCGGCATCAAGATCAATGCCGGCAACATCCAGAACAAGGGTATCGAGATTACCCTCGACGGAACACCGGTTGTAACCAGGGATTTCAAATGGTATTCAAGGCTTGTCTGGTCGAGGAACCGCAACCTCATAGTTGAGCTTTCCGACGGACGCACCGAGTATCCGCTGGGCGGCGATGCAGCTGAAGTCAGCTCATGGGCCGTTGTTGGCAAATCATACGGAGTTATCCGTTCCACCATCGCGGCAGAACGGTTTGACAATACTGCAGATGTAAATGACCCGAGAAACGGTATGCCGATCCTCTCCTGGAGGAGTGACGCACGCGCCGCATTCCCGGCCCGCAGTAATAAGTGGAAGGATTTGGGCGATATCAACGCCAAGTTCCGTGCCGGATGGTCCAATGATTTCAGCTACAAGAACTGGTCGCTGAATGTACTGTTCGACGCCAAGGTTGGTGGCGACATGGCTATCACCGCGCTGCGATTCGGATTACATACCGGAGCACTTCCCAGCACACTCGACGGAAGGGATGCCGAACATGGCGGTATTACCTGGACAAGTAAGTACGATGGGCAGACCTATGATGACGGCCTGATTGTTGACGGAGTATTCGCTCCCGGACAGCAGGTCACCCTGGCCGATGGATCAAAAGCAAATGTTGGGGGAATGACCTTCAAGGAAGCATACGAAAAGGGCTTCGTTGAACCGACCCATGCCCCGCAGTTCTACTATCGCTACGGATCATCCTCCACCGGTGTTATCGATTACGCCATTGTGGAGAGCACCTGGGTCAATCTTCGTCAGCTGGCCCTGTCGTACAACCTTTCTAAAACCCTGTGCGACAAGCTGAAGCTGAATTCTGTTACCCTGAGCCTTATCGGCAGAGACCTCTTCTACCTTTATAATTCGTTGCCATACAACATCAACCCGGCTTCTCTGAACAGCACCTACACTTCGGCTGTTGGTGAACTGGGTGTGGCACCGATGGTTCGCTCGGTAGGTGGTTCCATCAAGATAAGCTTCTAGTGTATGTGTCCTGATTATTAATGATAAAAGCTTAAAAAATGAAAAAGAACATCATATACATCATGCTGGCGACCTTAACCGGCCTGTTTTCTGCCTCCTGCACAAAGGATTTTGAAAACATCAATTCCGACAAGAGTGTGGTCAGCGACATTGATGTCAAATATCTTTTCACTTACTCTTGCGAATGGTTGCAGAATTACCGCGAAGGCGAGTGGGTATGGGAAGATGCCGAACAATGGCTGAGGGCAGCCCAACTGCTTACCGCAGAAAACTATGAACTCTCCGGAAGTGTCAACTCCCGTTACGGCACGTTTTACCAGCGCATTATGCCAAACCTCTTTGAGATGAGGAAGCTCATCAGCACGAAGACCGACAAGGATGGCTATCAGAACATGGTAGCTGCTACCTATATTGTCCAGATCTTCCAGGCGCTTAAGGTGACCGACATGAACGGTTCGATCCCCTACACCGAAGCAAACATGGGAAGGGAAAACGGCAAATACAATCCGGTATACGACACGCAAAAAACCCTTTTTGATACCTGGGTTACCGAACTCAACTCCTCCATCTCAGTACTGGAGTCAAACCTCGAAAATCAGGTTTCGCTCGGTAACAACGACGTTTTCTACCGTGGCGACTGGTCAAACTGGGTTCGTCTGGCGAACGCTCTCAAACTTAGGATTGCCGCCCGCTACCAGAATCAGGATGCTGCCAAGGCCAAGGAAATCTTTCAGCAGGTAATGAGCAACAGTACCGGTGTGTTCCGTTCGACTCTGGACCAGATGACCTACAACAACTCCGAATATGGTGGATTTACCGAGATTGACTACCGCAGCCGCCGGTTTGCCATGGAAACAGTTGTGAATTTCATGAAATCCACTGGCGACCCGCGTCTGGGCATCTATTATGAGAAGAATTCTCTTGTTGGTGCTTTCAGGGATAGTCTCACGAAGTACAAAGTAACGCTTCCCTCCTGGATCGACGTTAACGATCCGAATATTCAGTGGCTGGGTGGCCCCGCCGATTGGCAAGGCAATCCCGACCGGAGTAACTGGTTCTACAACCAATTGCTGATCGGTAACAACAAGTATTCGCTTATCTCAGGCATCAATCGCAGGTTCTTCCACCCTCGCATCGATGGTGCCAATGGCAGGGTGATCGATGTTATCCTTCCCTATGCTGAGGTTTGCCTCCAGATAGCCGAATTCATCCAGAAGGGCTATGGCTCAGGGGTCGACACCAAAGGCTCGGCAACGGATTGGTATGAGAAGGGGGTTCGCGCCTCCATCGAAACCATGAATGAGATCGCCATTGCCGCTGGCTCCTATTCAGTTACCGAAGTGAGCACCCTCATCGATGCCTACCTGCAGCAACCGAAAGTAAAACTGGATGGCAGTAATAATCTCGAGAAGATTTACATCCAGCAGCTCTTCAACTTCTACAAGATGGGAAATGAGGCTTTTGCATTGGTTCGCCGCACAGGCTTTCCTAAATTCAACTCCACCTTGCTCGCGCGCCAGACAACACCTGACATGATTGCACGAAGGTACTGGCTGCTCGACCCGGGTGAAGTGAACCGCGCCAACTGGCTTTCCGCCATGACCGAGCAGGGATTCACCCCCGGCGACCGGACCATGGACAAGCTCAGTACCGAACGGGTATGGTGGGATAAACCTTCTCCGAACTTCGGTGGTGGGAATTAAGGTACTCGTACCATTTTCATAATGAAAAACTAATGCTTCCTGTTTTCGATAGAATAACAGGAAGCATTTTTTTTACCGATCGCTGACTTTATCGTGGCAGAAAAATCCTGAGATTTAAACTCTGCTTTCAAAAGACAGATCAGATGAACAAACTTTATTTACTGACTACAGCTTTATTGATTCTGGCAGGACTCAGCATTTCAAAAGCCGGAGATACCGCCTCAGTGAAGTCAAAGAATCCCGTTAAGCTGTATATCCTTGCAGGCCAGTCGAATGCTGTGGGATACAACAACATGAGCGAATTTCATGGTGATAGGAAGAAACTTGACAGCCGGCTCGAAAAAACTTCCCATGTCCTGTTTTGGCCTGGCAGTAATGCCCGGAAAGAATATGCCGGAAGATGGATAATGATGCGGTCAGGAGTTTCGGGAATTTCCGGATCTTCACCCTATGACGAAGGCTGCTTTGGACCTGAAATTGGATTTGCAATGAAGATGGAGGAGACTTTTCAGGGAGAAGAGATAGCCATTATAAAATTCGCCGACGGAGGAACTGGAATAGCACGGAGCTCTGATTATAGCGATTATATTCCAGCTCTTAAAGGATTTGATGACAAAGGGATTAACTGGCACCCACAGGTTGAAGCCATGAAGGCAGGACAATTATATATTGACCTTCTTCAGAATATCAGGGTGGCTTTGTCTGCTCTTAAAAAGGATGGCATACAATATCAGATCAGTGGTTTTTTATGGATGCAGGGAGAACACGAGGCCGGCATCAGCAAAAAAATGGCAGCCGATTACCAGGATCTGTTAACTCTCTTTATTAAATCCGTTAGAATAGATCTTGGCGTTAAGGATCTTCCATTTATTATCGGAGAGATCAACAGTCACGCTTGGGCATTTGGGGACCTGGCGAGGGAAAAGCAGGCATACGTCTGTGCGGCTAATCCCAAAGCCGTGCTTGTTAAAACAGTTGACCTTCCGAGGAATGGTGTCGGAGGCAAGGCTCATTTCGATGCCGATGGAATGATTGAACTGGGTGAGAGATTTGCTGCTGCCATGAGCTTGGTCGGAAGCGAGGAAGGGGATCGGGAAGAAGCCTCCGCAAGTGACAAGGTGCCGCCGCCATTCAACACCCGGTTGAAGATGCTCTGGGATGAGCGATATTTCTATTTTGCCGCGGAGATGAAGGAGACGGATAATCAATGACCCTAAACAGGCATATTTAAGGTAATTTCATCGAACTTAAATCGTCAGATAATCTATAATTAATAAATTAGTCGATACTCGAAATAAAAGAATCATGAAGCAACCCATCAGAGCATCCCTTTTCGCGTTACTAGCCATATTCCTGGGTGGTACTCTTCCGGCCCAGCATGTTTACCATACAGCAGGATTCGGACTGGAGATCAACTCCCAGGGCCAGGTGACCGGCATGACCGACCTGAAGAATAAGATAAACTACGTTCCTTCGGGGAATCCCGGATACCTGGTCCGGATTAAAAGCAATGGAAAGGATCTGGCACCGTCAACTGTAAAAGTTCAGAAAAACCTTTTATATTTCACCTTCGATGGTGGGATCGAGCTTCAGGTGCAGGCCATTCAGAATAAGGATTACCTGAAATTCGAACTGAAAAAGGCAGTGAAAACTGAGAAAATCGAGGCCGTGTTCTGGGGTCCGTTCAACACGACGATTGATGAAACAATCGGCGAGGTAGTCGGCGTCGTTCGGAACAAGGATTTTGCAATCGGCATGCGGGCATTGAATTCAAAGACCATCGGTGGCAAGCTGCTGAATGAAGAGGGGGTGACCGCCGGATCGGCTTCCATCACCGGTTCGGCAGCCGGTAAAGAGGATTTTGGTTCAGCCATGCAGGCATTTTGCCTTAACCAGTCGCTCGACCGGGTGATCCAGGTTTGGCATCTTCATAAGAATTGTCCCGTTCGGGGACTAAAAAACTATAAGATTGAAGGCACTGCCCTGGCCATGTTCGGTACCGTGCCCGATAACGTTCTGACTGCCATCGGAACCATCAGTCAGGCTGAAGGACTCCCCTACCAGGTTATTGATGGTGAATGGGTCAGGAAATCGAAGATAACCGGCAAACCTTATCTGATTGCGTCATTCAGTGAAGAGAATTTTGATGAAATGCTTGAATTTACCCAAAGGCTGGGTTTTTATTCCATTTACCACAGCCATCCTTTTGATACATGGGGGCATTTCGATCTGCTGAAAAATCTCTTTCCGAACGGCCGGGAAGGTATGAGGAAATGCGTGGAAAAAGCAAATGCAAAAAATATCAGGGTTGGTGTTCACACTCTCACCAATTTCATTACCACCAATGATCCTTTCGTAACAACTGAAGCCAACAGCGGACTAATGGCGGCTGGCATTTCCCAGCTGCTGGAGGATCTGGATGAATCCTCCACTGAAATCACAGTTGACAATTACGACTATTTTGCACAGGTATCCACACTTAACAGCGTACTGATCGGAAATGAGATTGTCCGTTATCAGGAGGTAACCAAAGAAAAACCATACCGGTTGATCAATTGCGCAAGAGGCGCCTATAATACCAAAGCCGCTCCCCACAAAAAAGGAGATCAGGCTAAAAAGCTGATGGATTTTCCATACAATACGCTATTCCCGGATTGGGAAATGCAGGATCAGCTGATCCGGAACCTGGCTGACTTCTTTAATGAAACAGGGGTGTCACAAATGGATTTCGACGGTCATGAGGGAGCCTGTTATACCGGACGCGGTGAATATGCAGTAAACTACTTTGCTGAGGAATTCCTTAAGAAAGTGGATCATCTGGTTGTTAACGGTTCAAGCAACATCAACCATTTCTACTGGAACAATAACAGCTATATAAACTGGGGAGAACCATGGTATGCCAGCTTTCGCGAAAGCCAGTCGGAACACCGGTTCAAACTGCAACCTTTTTTCGAGCGCAATTATATGCCCAATATGCTGGGATGGTTTTTGATGACACCCGGCACATTCGTTGAGGATATCGAATGGATGATGGCCCGGGCGGCCGGATATAATGCCGGTTATGCATTTGTCGCCGATTACAAATCGCTCAAACAAAATCCGAATACCGATATCATAATCAATAGTATCCGGACTTGGGAAGAAGCAAAAAAACTGGAGATATTTTCGGATGAGCAGAGAGTCAGGCTGAAAGATACCGGGAGGGACTTCCATCTAGAAAAAGCAGGATCAAACCATTGGATGCTGCAAAACTTTGAAAAGTTTAAATTTGAACACGCGAAGAAGATTCTTCAACCAGGTGAGCCTGCACATTCCAAATGGGAATTTAACAATGCATGGGATCCGCAGTTACTTCATCTGCAGCTTCTTGTTACCGGGGATGATGCTTCGCGGGTGGTTGATATCGAAATTGAAGTTGATAATTACTTTAAGGTGAAAATTCCGGCAGAGGTAAAAAAAGGGCAAACACTGGTTTGGGACAGCTCGAAACAGATCAAGCTTTACAATGACAAGGGACAGTTCATCAAAGCCATTGATATTGAAAGGAGCCTTCCGGAGTTGAAAAGCGGAAAGCATTTGATTACCATTAATGCCGGAAGCATGGATGGGGCTGAAACTGTTATCAAGGGAACCATAAAGCTGAAGTCCGAAGTGGAGGAGATCCGGAAATAAAACACTGATTATGAAGAGAATTATTATACTTATCGTGTTTGCCGGATTTGTCCTTTCCCTCACCGCTCAGGAAAAGGCTGAGAATGGGATTTTTGGAGCATTCAAGCCAAGCAAGGATTGGGTAATGCCGGAGGATCCCGCCGTTTTGAAGAAACTGGAGGAGTGGCAGGACAGGAAGCTGGGCCTCCTCATCACTTTCGGTACCTACAGCCAGTGGGGAATCGTTGAGTCGTGGAGCCTGGTCACCACCAGGCATCCGTGGAATGACCGGCCGAAGGAATATGCTGCCCTTGACGACCGTGCTTATGTGAAAGCATATGAAAACCTGGTAACCACCTTTAATCCGACCGGTTTTGATCCCGGCAGGTGGGCTGCGGCAGCAAAGGAGGGAGGCGTGAAATATGTGATGGTCATGTCGAAGCATCACGACGGTTTCTGCATGTGGGATACGCGTACAACTGATTACAGGATCACTTCTGAAAAATGCCCGTATCACTCCAGTCCAAAGGTGGATGTGACCCGTGAGATGAGTGATGCTTTCAGGAAGCAGGGGCTCAGTACCGGCATCTATTTTTCGAAGGCCGACTGGAACAGTCCGTTTTACTGGGCTCCCGAGCTTGGGCCCGGAACCGGCCAGGGTCCCAACTATAATCCCTCCGATCGACCGGAGCAGTGGGAAAAGTTCAGGGCATTCACCTGGAAGCAGGTTGAGGAGTTGATGAGCGCCTACGGCCCGCAGGATGTTCTCTGGCTCGACGGCGGCTCCGTTCGTCCTCCAAATGCAGCCATTGATATGAACGGCATGGCAGCCATGGCACGGAAGCATCAGCCCGGACTCATCGTTGTGGACCGCACGGTGAGCGGTGCAAACGAGAATTACATCACTCCCGAGGGAGAGATTCCTGATCATTTTCTTCCTTATCCATGGGAGACCTGCATGACCATGGGAACCTCCTGGGCTTATAAGCAGGATGATCAGTTTAAAAGCACAGGAACGCTCATACGAAATCTGTGCCGGATTGTTGCAAGAAACGGCAACTACCTGATCGGTATCGGGCCCGACGGTTCCGGCAGGTTCGATCCTATCATTTATGAGCGCCTGAAAGAGATGGGGGATTGGTTCAAGGTTAATGGTGAGGCAATCTATGGAACTCGTCCGATAAGTCCGTATGAATCTGATAATTGCGTGTTTACCATCAAGCGTGATGGCACAGTTTATGCTATCGTACTTGCTGCAGATGACCAGGCGGCCATGCCCGAAAAAGTGAAAATACCGGCTGATCTTGCAAAAAAAGCTTTAAAGATAAACCTGATAGGATTTGGCGAACTGAAGAAAGGTGAAACCCGAAATGGCCAAACCGAAATATTTATCCCTCAGACGGCACGAATGAAACCTCCCTGCGGCCATGCATGGGCTATAAAGCTTACAACCCGATGAATCCATCATCCCAACAGCCATGAAAAAACAGATTAAAAACATCTTATCAATCCTGATCCTTTTGGTTCCGGTGATGCTCTCCTGTAAAAAGGCTCCCGAGGAAAAAAGGGTTGATACCATAAAGACATTCACCGATCGGTTTGCCGATCCGCCGGCCGAATACCGGGCTATTCCTTTCTGGGTATGGAACGAAAAGATTTCCGCAGAAGGGATAGACTTCCAGCTCGAAGAATTTAAGAAGGCCGGCGTAGGAGGAGTATTCGTTCATCCGCGACCAGGATTGATGACGGAGTATCTCTCGGAGGATTGGCAGAGCATGTTTGACCACGCCGTCCGGAAAGGTAAGGAGCTTGGCATGCAGGTATGGATTTATGATGAAAACTCCTACCCCTCCGGTTTTGCCGGTGGGCATGTGCCTGCCCAAATGCCCGATTCCTACAAGCACGGTGCCGGCCTTGCCATGGAGAAACAGGAGGTTTTAAAGGTGGTTCTTTCCGATACCGTGGCCGTTGTTTTAAAGAAGGAGGGCGACCAGTTTAAGGAGGTAACCAAAGAGGCTGAAAAAGAAAACGGACAGGCTGGCAACTGGTATATTTTCAGAAAGACCTATCCGGATAAATCCTGGTGGTACGGCGGATACAGCTATGTTGACCTGCTTTATCCCGGAGTGACGGAAAAATTTCTCGAAATCACCATGAAGGGCTATGAGGAGAAGAACCGGCAGGATTTCGGCAATACGCTGGCAGGAATCTTTACCGACGAGCCCAATCTCGAGGCGGCACTATCGGACGGGGCCATGATCAGGTGGACACCCGACTTGTGGGATGCCTTCCTGAAGAAATGGGGATACGACCTGAGAGTTTGCCTCCCCTCGATCGTGGAGGAGACCGGAAACTGGAGGAAAGTGAGGCATGATTATTACGAACTGCTGCTCGATCTTTTCATCGAACGCTGGTCGAAGCCCTGGTATGAATACTGTGAGGCGAACAACCTGAAATGGACCGGCCATTACTGGGAACATGGCTGGCCGGTGCCGACTGACGGGATCGACGAGCTGGCCTTCTATACCTGGCACCAGATGCCGGGGGTCGATATGCTCGGTTTCCGGCTGGACAGCGCAGGTTTAGGCGGCCAGTTCGGGAACGACAGGGCCATTCGGGAATTGCGCAGCGCAGCCAATCAGTCGGGAGCCAAACGAACCCTGAGCGAAACTTATGGCGGAGGCGGCTGGGACATGACCTTCAGCGAACAGAAACGGCTGGCCGACTGGCAGTTCGCCCTCGGAGTGAATTCCGTGAACCTCTGTTTATCGTTTTATTCACTCAACGGCGTGCGAAAATTCGATTATCCGCTTTCATTCACTTACCATGAGCCCTGGTGGGCACAATACAAATGGATGGGCGATTATCTCGGGCGGATCAGCATGGCTATGGCATCCGGTGAACAGATCAACCAGACGCTTATTCTTCAACCCAACACAACCGCCTGGATGTATTTCTCGAGGAAGGTCAGCAATCCCCGGATCGGTGAAATCGGGAACGGGTTTAAAAAATTTGTTTATCTGCTCGAACAGCAACACATTGAATATGATCTTGGATCAGAGAATGTACTTAAACGCATGGGCAGCGTCAAAGGCAAAAGCCTGACTGTGGGAAAACGCGATTATTCATTGGTGGTGATTCCCGCCGAAATGGAAAACATCGACCGCTCCACATTAACCCTATTGGAAAAGTATATTGAAAATGGAGGCAAAGTACTGGCCTTCAGGGAGAATATTCCGCTCGTTGATGGCGAGTCATCATCAGCTGCAGATAAGTTGAAAGCAAAGGCGGGGGATAATTGGGTGACCGGCAGCGGAACGGAGGATCCAGCTGCATTAAAACTACTCATGAATCAGGACTTCGTTCTGAATGACATTTCACGCAACGGCATGCTTTATCACCAGCGAAGGATACTGGATGACGGCCAGCTGCTTTTTATTGCCAATCCGCATAAAACAAAGAGTGCTGAGGCCTCGGTAACGATGCAGGGGACTAATGTTTCCTGCCTTGATCTCATCACCGGTAAAATGTACACCTATCCGTTTGACAAGGTTAAAGGGGGCGTTTCATTTAAGGTGAGGCTGGAACCGGCCGGAAGCTTCTTGTTTGCCATAACTGACCAAAAGCTCAACGGACCCGAATATTTACCGGTTGAAGGAGCAGCAACAGAGATCGTAAGCGCCGGACCGCTATCGGTAAAAAGGGAATCGGATAATGTGCTTGTCATGGATTACCTCGATTTAAAAACAGCCACCTCTGAGAAGAAAGATATTTACTTTATGGATGCAGCTATCGGCCTGTACAAGGAGCTGGGAATTGATATGGGAAATCCATGGCAGCATAAGATTCAGTACCGGAAAAACTATCTGGAGCTCGATACTTTATTGGAAGGAAAGCCGGGATTTGAAGTAGCTTATCATTTTAACATCAGCGGGGATCTTAATCCGGAGGCAGCCCGACAAATACGTGCTGTAGCTGAGCGGCCCGAATTATGGAGCCTGAGTGTCAATGGTAATGAGGTGCCTGCGGCTCCTGGCAAATACTGGGTCGACAAGAATTTTGCCGTTTATGCCATCGGGCCTTACCTGAAATCAGGGGATAATATTTTGAGACTGAAGGCTCCGAGGATGCATGTGCTGGCCGAAATCATGCCCGTTTACCTTTTGGGCGATTTCCTGGTTAAGCCATCAGAAAAGGGATTCAGAATATTCCCGGGCGATATCAGCTCAACCGGGTCATGGAAAGAGGCCGGACTGCCCTTTTATCCCGGAAAGGTGGCTTATTCCATGAGATTCGATGTACAAAAAGATGCTGGCGCTGTTTATCAGGTTAAGCTCGGAGAATGGAAGGGAACAGTAGCAGAGGTAAAGGTGAACGGAATGGTTGCCGGAATTATAGCCTGGAAGCCGGATGAGCTGGATGTGACGGAATATCTGAAGGCGGGCAAAAACCAAATTTCGGTTACGGTAACCGGAAGTCTCAAAAACACTTTTGGTCCGTTCCACGACAATGGCGATGATTGGATCATTGGTCCCCATTCGTGGATCAAGGCACCGGGAAAGCAACCTCCGGGATCGGGTTATTTCCTGAACGATTACGGGCTGATGGAGCCTTTCCGGCTGGTCTGCAGGGTGCGTGACCTCGCTGCTGCCCAGGAAAGCGATAACCAAAAGCTGGATTGCTTTTCAATATTAGTGGGTAAAAATGCTTCGGCCGATGGTTCGGTCATTGCTGCCCACACAGAAGATACGGGAACGGAGCTGGTTAATTATTACAAAGTCCCGGCGAGGGATCATCAGCCGGGAGAAGAGATCCTGTTTAACACCGGAGGAAAAACCACTCAGGCCGGGCATACCCTTGGATATTTATGGATCAATCTGCCGGTGTGTGATTGCTGTGATACTTACATCAACGAGCCCGGCGTATTTATCGGATCCAACGGTTGCCCCTCACGGGAAGATCAGCCCGAGCTGGAAGACGGGGGAATCGTATACAAGCTGCGCAGGATCGTCGCGGAAAGGGCTCATAACGCAAGGGAAGGGGTGAAACTTGCCGGTCAGCTGATTGATGAATTCGGTTATGCCTCATCCGGACGAACCTATATCATTGCCGATGCCAGGGAAGGATGGATAATGAATGTCGTCAATGGGAAACACTGGGTTGCGGTGAGGGTGCCTGATGATGAAATTGCGGTAATCCCAAACAGCTTCACCATCCGGGAGGTGAATTTGGCTGATACTGTCAATTTTCTCGGATCTCCCGATATTATTGACTACGCCATCGGGAGGGGATGGTATAATCCGCAGACTGACGGAGCGTTCGCTTTTACAAAGGCATACTCCAATCCTGGCTCACTAACCCATCCGGATAATATCCACCGGATGTGGAGGGGGATTGAACTTTTATCGGGAAGAAAATATGACGTTGCGGGAGTTCTTCCTTTTTCGTTCAAACCGGAGAAAAAAGCAGTAACAGGAGATGTAATGAAGGTTTTAAGAGATCATTACGAAGGAACGGAACTCGATAAATCTCAGCACTATACAAAAGGGAATCCGCATAGGGTAAACAGCGGAACGATCTGTTCAGGCGGCAGCCAGTACAGTGTTGTGGCTCACCTGCGCTCCTGGTTACCGGTTGAAATTGGCACGGTGGCGTGGATCGCTCCCTTTCGTCCGTGCACTCAGGCATATACAGCCTGGTATCCTGCCATGACCAGTTTGCCGGCAATTTATGCCAAAGGCGATTATGAGATGGCCTTAAAGAACCATTTCGATCCGGCATTTAGAAGTAGTGATGGCAAACCCCATGCTTTCAGGACGTTCGTTTCCCTGGTGGATTCGGTGGATAAGGATTATGGCAGATTCATCAAACCAGTTCAAAAAGTCTGGCAGACCTTTGAGAAAATAAATTTCCGGGCACAGGACCGTTTTGAAGAAAAGGTGGTGGGGATTTATCAGAAAGATCCTCGAAAGGCGATTCAGGTACTGACTGATTATACCTCTCGAAAAGCGGTTGAGATTTACAGTATTGCAGATAAGCTGAGCAAAAAAAATAATAAATAATCCCTTGGCCAATTCGATCCTCCTCATAACGCCCCCTTTTACTCAGCTGAATACACCGTATCCGGCAACCGCATATCTGAAAGGATTTCTTAATACACGGAGTATACGGTCGAACCAGGCCGATCTTGGGATTGAAGTAATCCTGGAACTTTTTTCATCCGAAGGATTAACCTCGCTGTTCACGGAAACCGGTCGCAGCGACAGGAAACTATCTAAGAATGTCCGCAGTATCATTAGTTTACAGGATGATTATCTCCGGACCATCGGCCCGGTGATCAGTTTTCTGCAGGGGAAAAATCCATCGCTGGCTTACCTGATCTGTGAGGGAAATTACCTTCCGGAAGCCTCCAGATTCAAGGATCTTGAAGATCTTGACTGGGCCTTTGGCACCATGGGGATCCAGGATCAGGCAAAGCACCTTGCCACGCTGTATCTCGATGACCTGTCGGACCTGATCACGGAGGCAGTTGATCCGCATTTCGGGTTCAGCCGATATGCCGAAAGGCTGGGGCGATCGGCCTCCACATTTGATGAACTGGAAACAGAGCTTGGAAAGGAAAACAGCCTTATCGATCGTTTGCTGACCGGGTTGCTGGAGAAAAAACTGGATCTATATAAGCCTTCAATGGTGGGATTTTCGGTTCCATTTCCGGGGAATTTATTTTCCGCCCTAAGATGCGGCCAATGGATACGTAATAACCGTCCGGACATTAAAACTGTTATTGGCGGTGGATTTGCCGGCACAGAGCTCCGGTCGCTAAGCGATCCAAGGGTATTCAACTTCATCGATTATATTATCCTCGACGATGGAGAGGCACCACTGGAACAGCTGATCCTGCATCTCAACGGGGAGACTGGCGCGACGAATTTAAAAAGAACTTTTACGCTTCAGGAAGGCTGTGTTACCTATATCGATGGATCAACAGTAGCCGATATCCCGCAAATGCAATTGGGCACCCCGGATTATTCCGATCTGCCGCTGGATAAATATATTTCAGTGGTTGAGGTTGTTAATCCGATGCACCGGCTCTGGAGCGACGGGCGATGGAATAAGCTCACACTGGCTCATGGCTGCTATTGGGCAAAATGCACGTTTTGCGATACTTCGCTTGATTATATCAGGCGGTATGAACCTAACTCTGCTCCGCTGATCTGCGACCGGATTGAAGAGATCATCAGGCAAACAGGGCAGTTTGGCTTTCACTTCACGGATGAAGCAGCCTCCCCGGCACTTTTACGTGCCCTGGCGACTGAAATTATCCGGCGAAAGCTGACGGTAGCCTGGTGGACCAACATCCGGTTTGAGAAGAGCTTTACCAGAGAACTCTGCGCACTGCTAAAAGCATCAGGATGTATTGCCATTTCCGGTGGGCTGGAGGTTGCCTCGGACAGGCTGCTGAGCCTTATTAACAAAGGAGTTACTATTGAGCAGGTGACGAGGGTAGCGGCAGATTTCACCGAAAACGGTATCATGGTTCATGCCTACCTGATGTATGGGTTTCCCACCCAAACAGCGCAGGAAACCATTGATTCGATGGAAGTTGTGCGGCAGTTATTTGAACTGGGACTGGTTCAGTCGGGCTTCTGGCACCACTTTGCCCTCACCGCGCACAGTCCGGTTGGACTGAATCCGGAGAAATTCGGAATCCGCAGCAACAATACTGAAATCGGATCATTTGCCAATAACGACCTCACTTATACTGATTCCACCGGGTGTAACCATGATCGATTCAGCGAGGGACTCCGGATCTCGCTGTTCAACTATATGCGTGGCATCGGCTTTGATTTGCCGCTGAGCGATTGGTTCGGTTTCAAGGTGCCCCGGACAACGATAGCAAGGGATTATATTGAAAAGATATTGTAACGATCGGGCGAGTTTGCCGTCATACTGCAAAGTTTTTTACGATGATCCGAATTATTACCCTTGCAGCAATCATTTTCGCGCTTACCAGTTTTAGTATGCAAACCATGGCCCAGGTGGAAGTATCGGGTCAGGTAAAGGATTCCGTGACACGGGAAGTACTCCCGTTTTGCCACGTCAGCGCTATTTTTCAGAAAGACAGTCTTGTGGCTGCCGGCATTACTGACGACAACGGGCATTTCCGGATCCCGTTGAACCCGGGACCATATCGCCTTATAATCAACCTCGTGGGATACCAACCCGACACAATACCGGTGGCCCTTGGAACCGAGAACAAATATCTCGGTATCATCAGGTTGAAAGCCGGTCAGGTGGAACTTGGTGAAGTAATGATCAGCGGAGCTACCAAAAGGTACGCCATCGACAAAGATGTACACGTGGTGACGACCAAAATGCGGGAAGGAAGCAGCAATACCCTCGATGTGCTTGAGCGGATGAACGGACTCTCCTATGATCGGTATAACCGCGCCATCAGTGTAGATGGAGATAAAAATGTGATTATGCTGGTTAACGGATTGGAAAAGAATCAGGAGTACATCAAAAACCTTTCGCCCGACCGGATCAAGGAGGTGGAAATCATGCGCAATCCGGGCGGAAGGTACGCGCTCGAAGGTTATACCGCCGTCATCAATATCATTCTGAAAAGTGACTACCGAGGCACAGAGCTCTCCCTGATGGAAAATGGCCTGATCGATCTGGACACCAAGGTAAACAAGCCCTTTCCGATCAATTATTCCACGTTAACCTACAACTATACGTATGATAAAGTCAATTTATATGTAAAAGGCAGCAGCATTTACAATACCCTCAGGCTTCCGGGTATTCAGGATCAGGTTTATGCCAACGGAAGCAGCATACAGTACAGGGCGCCTGATCCTGCAGGTAACCTGGACGTAAAAATGTTCAGCAACAGCTATACCGCCGGACTGGATTATTACCTGAACCCGAGGCATACGCTGAGTTTCGAGAGCACAGTTTCTGCATTCCCGGCCAGGCAGAGCACTATAACGGACTTCAATGTGTCTCAATTCCTGAATAATTCACTGATCAATCAGTACACTTCGCACTCCGAAAACAGTTCTGATACCAGGGATATCACCAATTCCCTCTTTTATGTTTTTAAAATAAGTGATGCCACGAAGCTGAACGCGGAGTTCACCTATGATCGATACTCCGACACTTACACGAACAGCCTCCTCCAGAGCAATGATTTCGAACGTTATGAGACGGGAAGCAATCACAAGGATTTCACCAAATTTTATGTTGAGGTCAACCATACGATCAATGAAAAGTCGGCCATAAATGCCGGATATGGCAATACCTGGCGCAGCTTGAATAACGAATATGCCACGAATACCCGTCTGCTTCCGGAAGTCCCGTTCATCATTGATTCCGCCAACTTCGGCATGCACGAATTCCGGCATAAGCTTTATGCCTACTATTCTTTGTCATTAAACAAAAAACTTAGCTTCAAGGTAGGTGCCGCCGCCGAGTACAGCCGGCCGGTAACCGATGTAACCGACAACACTTACCTGATTTATCAGCCCTATCTCGATTTAAATATTGCTGCCCTCAAAAAGTTGAATATCACGGTAAAATACCGCGCGGAGAGCGAGTATCCGATCATTAGTCAGGTTACTCCCTTCACGCAGGTACTCGATCAGTATACCTCACAAAGAGGAAATCCGAACCTCCGTCCTGAACTTATTCATACTGTTTCAGCCAGGATGCTGATTATGCAGGGGCTGGTATCGCTGGAGCCTTATTATGGCTTCTCGAACAACCGGATAAATCGGGTGGTAAATCCTTTGGAAGGCAACCAGATAGAGTTCCTATACGAAAATGTGGGGCACTTTCGAAGTCAGGGGATCAAGGGTAATGTCACTATACCACTTTTTAAGCAGAGCTTTATTATTAAGACTGATTTCGATTTGTCTAATCAGAGCTTCATCTATGAGGAAAGAAAGAACAGCATCAACAATTGGACGATGAATAACCAATTTATTTATATCGATAAAAAATATCATACGGTTGGTGGATTAATCTTCCAGAAACAGATCAAAAAAGTCATTAATGCACAGGGTTATGATCTGGTCAACAATGACATCTGGCTGATGATGGTTCAACAGCCTTTGTTCAAAAACAGCCTCACGGTGATGGTCGGCTACATACTTCCCATCAACTTTTTGGCCACTTATAACCAGGGCAGTTATACGGATACCGGTTTGTACACTACGTCCAGTCTTTACGATATCAGTATGCTCAAGAACATGGTGCTGGTGAACATCACCTACCGGTTCAATCAGGGGAAAAGCCGGAACATTGAAAAAGAGGTGAAAACTGAAGTTGAGCGACAGGCTAAGAAAGTGTTTTAGGTGATCAACTGATTTAAAGAAACAGGAAGAGGTACAGACTGTAACCCGCCAGCAAAACCAGGAAAATGCTGAATATAGCAGCGATGAGGTTTCGCTGGCGGTTGTCATGAATCTTTCTGAGCTCATGCAAACAAAAAACAACAGACAGGGCGCTTCCGGCCAGGATAAACAAACCCTGGAGAATATGCTTGCCTTGTACACTCATCAGTGGAACACCGCGAATGGAGGTCAGGTTCACCAGCGCGAAAAATATGCAAGGGATCAGGAAGAACCCGAAAAACCGGAAGTTGTATTTTTGGGATTGCCTGGTGATAGGCCGGATCAGGAAGCTGAATAAATAAAAGAGCAAAAAGGAGAGTCCGGTGAAAATGAAGATAACCAGTAATTTATTCCATAAAGAATTTTCAAAACCGATTATTCTGTTAATCTTTTCGAGGTAATCCTTGATCAGGTATAACGCAATCGAAAACCCGATAAAGCTGCTGGCAAAAACCGATTCTGCCTGGTTCAATTTTACATTGGACAAGAATCCTTTTACTGGAGAATGTAATTCAATGCGCGGGGAATCGCTCGGGCAGTTTTTCAGGCAATTCCCACAGGAGATGCAATCCGCATCCAGATCGTGCTTCCTGATACACAAACTCATAGGACACCCCGCCGACTTTTCAGTACCCTGAAGGCATTCAAACTTTTTGCACTCGCTGCAGCTCTTATCATCCTTACTCAACTTAATGATCCTGAGCCTGGAAAAAATACCCCCGGCAACTCCCAGCGGGCATAAGTAACGGCACCAGGTCCGCCTTCTGAAAAAGGCTCCTGAGATCACGGCCAGCGTGAAAATGGTTAACAATAAAATACTGGATGCAGCAGTGGAGCTGGCCATATGCACCATGGTCTCAATGAGCAGTATCATGATGAAAAATGCATAAGCAAACCACACCCCGTACTTCTTAAGAAAAAGTGGCGGATGAAATTCATTTCCAACCATTTTTTGTACCGCATCGCCTGCATAACCAAAGGGACAAACCCCACAAAAAAACCGGCCAAACAAAACAAACAATACCGGTTGCAGAGCCCATAAAAGCACCCACATCACCGATAAACCGTTATTGTCGCCTTCCGCTTGTTCCCCGAACAAGAGCACGTAAATCAGATAAAAAAATCCAATTAGAACAGGTATTCTGAAGATATCAGGATACCATTTCCAACGCATGACCGCCTCTATGAATTTTAACCTTCTCATCAGGTGGTATAGATTTTCTTTATGGTGAGAATATTCTGGTCGGCCACCCTTTGATAACTCAATCCATCTGCGAGATGCCTGATCATATGAAATCCCAGCCCCTGGAAAGAAATCTCCTCGATTGGTGCATTCAGATCAATTTTCGGCATCGCTGTCGGATCAAATTCATCGTTGCGATCCTTAATAACGGCGATAATCTGACCTTGCTCCAGAAGGAGTGTGATGAGGACGCTGATATCCTGCTGGCCCACTTTCTGGTGTCGAATAATGATGGTATAAATCTCTTCCAGAATGATGTTCAGGTCAAGAATGGTTTTGACATGAATATCGTATCGCACCAGATCGTCAAGTATAATAGCCAGCTTATCGAGTTCGAAAATATCCCCCATTAATTCTAAATCGATCTTCTTCGTTGCCCTAAGTTCAGGCAGCCTGCCCCTTTCCTTCTTTTCCCTGTAAATTTTTAACAGGTATGCTGATAGAACAGTGACCACGATTATGGCAGAAAAGATTACAAGAATGGTCAGATGGGAGGTCATGTATACAGTAAGGTCAATAGGTTAGGTAGTGTAATATTAGCAAGAATGACGGGAATATTCAACTATCGACATAGTTGGTTTGATGCTGTACACCTTATCTGAGATATTTGACGCGATCTAACTGATCAATCAGTTTGATGGTAACCGCTCCCAAAGGCTCAAGATTTTCTTTGAAAACAACCTGTGTTCCGGCAAGGTCCTCGAAAAACTTCATCACGGTAAAAATATCCGGATTGCGGAATTCCAGCTTCGCGGGACGGCCACCGGAAGCGATGAGATCCTTAATCATCAGGTTTGGTATATTATTTAGAGTAGTCTCGTACCGTTTCCCGGATTTCACCATTTGCGCCATGATGATTAATTCTGTTTTCGGATCCAGCCCAAGCATCATGAAGTGATAATTGAGTGTTCCGTCAGGGTTGGATATAGGATAGGGTTGCAGCACAAGGTCAATCTGCAGAGTTTTCCATTTTATTGGCAATCGTTTATATTCCTCCAGGTGAAAGCGATCATAGGTGACCTTGTTTATGGCGGAGGTTAATGTCGGCTTCCTGAATTCTTCGTGCCATATCAACTCACGGCGTACCTTTTTGGATATTCTGAAAAGGAAGGTATTCGCATTGTCCGGGTGTTCCCATAACATCTCCCGGTTCCGGATTGCCCGGGGCAGGACATCCAGACACTGACCAAGCAATATCCCGATGTTCTTGAACTCACTGATGCTGGCAATACAAGGCAAGTTTCCTGGTTTAATCTGGTTAATCTGCGGCCACACCTTTTTACCGTTATAGCGGATGTTCAGCCGTTCCATAATAACCGCCTGATATGGCTCCAAATCCCTGCTTTTTTCCCAGGAAACCATGAAATGAGGAATGGCCAGCAAGGTGGTTGGATGGTAATTCAAGTCCTGATTTTGTAATTGAATGAATTTATAATACGCCCGGTCACCTTCGTAAAAAGAAAGCGCTGGTACTATCCCTTCAGAACCCATTACACTTACAAAGAACTCCCTGTCGCTGGCTGGAAGCCTGATAGCAAAATTGTCCGTCTCCATTAATTCCTTCCATGGCTGGAGAGCAAAGATCTGGTCGCAAAGACTATAAATCGCCTTCCAATCCACCCCGGCAAGGTATTTCTCAACAAGTTCCGGGTCGACCTCAACATCGTCATATTCGTCAGGATCATGCTCATCATCATCTGCCAAAGAATCCAGATCCTCCATGTCATCAGGTATCCTATCGGGCCGTGCACCCAGGTCGATCACCTTAAACCTGCCGTTACCAACCAGCCGTTCCATTTGCCGGATCTCGGCCACTCTTGGATTCTCGTCGGATTTAAAGATAGTCGGTAACCCATTTATTCCAAATTCAATCTCGATCAGCGGTACCGCTTCGGTATCTTCCTCCAGGATATATTGCGATGTGGAGAAATCCTTATGAGGCTGAAAATCATATTCCTCCGCATAGGCAATGGCACCATAAATGATATTATGTGCCAATGCGTAATCAATCTTTGCCGATTGCTCATTTGTCATGTACCGCCGGATAAAGTCATCAAACTCCGATGATGGCATATTGAACTGATAAAAGGTATCCTTCAGCCCCAGCAAAGCGAGATCGATAAGGTAAACCCCAAAGGTAACCCCACCCTGGCGGTGCCTCCGGCTAACTAAAATGTTCCCTTCGCGCATTTCCTCCCAATCCCTGGTAATCAAGCAATCTCCAATCTCCAGATTCCGGGCCCTTGAACGTATTTGGTTCTCAGGGGTAGTGGGCATACTGATAACCTTTCCGCGGTTTTTATGCTGTGCCATGATTTCAGGTTTTCATCAAAGCATGAAAATAAATGAAAAAAAATCAATCCGGAAGAATAATTAAATTCGCTTCTGAATTTTAGACCTCCAATCCACAATACCAAGTTCAATATGAAAAAGCTTTTATCGTTAATCACACTCATCACACTGTTTACCCTTGCTCAGGCGCAGGAGACACCGGTTATCCAGGTGGAAACCAATAATTCAGTCCTGATATTTAAAGTTGGTAAGGACCAGAAACTTTATCAGGTATATTTAGGGACCCGGCTGATCAGTAACACTTCCTATGACGCCTTATCGAAGGAAAGCACCAAAACATTTGTGATTAATGACGGAAATCCGATCGTGAACCTCAGGCATCTGGCCTACCCCACTTTCGGAACCGACAACCTTTTTGAGCCGGCCATCCGGATGACACATAATGATGGGAATCCGTCGCTGGAGTTGCTTTACGTAAGCTATCAGACGGTAAAAAAAGAGGATAATATAACCGAAACCATTATCAAGCTAAAGGATCCACAGTATCCGGTTGATGTTACCCTGCATTACAAAGCCTTTTTCAATGAAAACGTAATTGAGCAATGGAGCGAAATTCAGCATCAGGAAAAGAATCCGGTGATGCTCTAT
>CAIXHD010000544.1 GCA_903919065.1 uncultured Bacteroidota bacterium | reverse complement strand
TCTTGTTGCACTTTCAATGCCATTTATCGTTTGGCTGGCATAATAAATTCGTCCGTTAACCAGATTAGTCGCTCCGGGATTGGTATACTGTGTTCCTCCCGTAAGAGCATCATACCATTTGATGGTTGCCTCTGCCTCATGTGTAACCGCCAGGCTGCTGATGGTTGGCGTTTGGGCCATCAGGGCTATAGATCCGAGCAGTATCGTAAATACGAGGAGAAGCCTTTTCATAAAATTTCTGTTTAAACCAGGTTATAATTTTGTTATGAGCACCCGGCCGCTTCCGGTTTGCAAACCGGCTGTGGTTGATCCACTGGTTACTCCACCAATATATGCCGAACCTCCGCCACCGGAACCTCCGGAACTATCGCAGCCCGCATAGCCTCCCCAATAACCTCCGCCACCGCCGGCTGCATCTCCACTGGCGTTAGATTGACCAACCCCCAACGCATTTCCTGATGATTGAGTTCCACCCGCACCAGTACAAGTGCCATTGGTACCACTTCCACCGGAATCACCTCCTCCTTCGCCACCGGGTCCAATAGGAACATCAAGTGATCCCCCTCCGCCGCCGCCGGCAACAATTACCCGGTTGCTTAAATCTGTTCCGCCTATTCTGATGTCAGTACCGCCACCACCACCCGCACCACAGCAATTGCCTAAACCGCCACCGTTCCATGCAACACCACCGCCCGGGGCTGTACCTGCCTGCCCCACATAGATATTGAGAACCTGTCCTGCAGTAAGTGTTTTCGTACCCGTAGCATATCCGCCTAATCCTCCGGCGTAACTCCCGGCTAAACCACCCTGCGCCCCCCAGACTTCCAGCTTGTAGTTTCCGCTGGAGGGCGCAGTAAAAGTCTGGACTGCACCTGTATAGCTGAAGTCGGTCTGGCATGACCTTACTGTTGCCGTTACCGCAAACCGGGAGGTGCTCTCCACCCCATCTATCGTTTGACTGGCATAATAGGTTGTGCCAGTCAATACTGTCGTCGTTGAAGCCAGTGCAGTTCCGCCAGCAGAGGCCGCATACCATTTAATCCCCTGACCGGTGGCTGCGAGGCTGGCAACCGTCTGTGCCTGAACCAATGCACTGCACACTGCTGCAATGGCAATCATCAGGATCAGGTTTTTTAGTGTATTATGTATCATCTCAGTATACTTAAAATCATCACATCAACATATTTCCTCATCTGGTAACCATTGTATTGGCAAAAGGAATGCCAGACAGGATTGATGTGGAGATGAGGGAGCTGGATTATCAGTATAATTTATTGCATATCTGATGTTTATATCGATATACAATAGCTGATCGAGTTAAAAAAAGGTCCCTTTTCCGCTTAACCCGGATCGATCTAAAAGAAAACCTGCTCGATTTCGTGCAGTTTTGGAGCAGTTACCACTGCTTGGTTGAAGTCTGCAATACCTGTGGTGAGGGCAACTGGCTGGAGCCGCCTGTAACACTCTCCAGTGTTTTAGCACCTGTTTGGTTTCCTTCCACCCAACTCCAATAATGTGAGCCTGTAGCATTTATTGTGGCAATACCGCCGGATGAATAAACTGCGATATATGGAGTTGCATTGGGCAGCTGGGTTGGTGTTTTAATCACGAAGTATTGCCTGTCTGTGACTGCAGCTGTCGCGCCCGAAAATACACTGGAAACATTCACCAGCGTACCCCCGTTATTGTATTTTAACTGGCAGGTATAGGCTCCCTGAGGATTGAGGCCAGGATGGAATGTAAAAGCAACCGGATAATTTAATGCGCTGTAGGTCTGGATTGTATTTTCATTGCTATTAGCGTTATATGAAAAGGTAGTGCTTCCACTTGTGGCTGATGTTGCCCAGTCATTGGTAAAAGCTCCGGTATATCCAATAGCAGTAGCTGATAAGGCAGTTTTAACGCTGGCATATTCAGCTGCTGTAATTTTTACCAGGTCGTTTGCGGCAGCAGCGGTGTAGCTGGCCCGGGAACCGGACAACGCGGTATAAACTGCATCGCCACATGACGATGTTGTTTGTGTTAATGCAGTCACGGCCGAAACGCAGCCCGAGGCATTGTAAGCCCATACATACCGGCTATAGGAAGTATTACAGGTTAAACCGGTTTCAGTATTTGTTCTTGCAGTCAGCATATTGGTTGCATCGGCATAAACATTGGTGGTTCCCCATTTATAGCCTGTGGCGCCTGATGCAGAATTCCAGTTCCAGACCACCTGCGTTTGCGCCGGTGTATGATCAGCAGCGGCAGGTGCGGTCTGAGTTACCAAAGTTGCAGTTACCGCAAAGCGCGATGCACTTTCTACCCCGTTCAAAGTTTGACTGGCATAATAGATTTGCCCGCTAACAAGGTTTGTTGTACCCGGGCTTGCATACAGTGTTCCACCTGTGAGGGCATCATACCACTTGATGGTTGCATCCGCCTCATGGGTCACTGTCAGGCTGCTGATGGTTGGCGTTTGGGCCTGAACCACCGTATTGCAAGCTGTAACAATGACCAGCATCAGAATCAGGTTTTTTAGTGCATTTGGTATCATCTCCGTATACTTATAATCATCACATAAATATATTTCCTCATCAAGTAACCATTGTATGTGCAAAAGGAATGCCAGTCAGGATTGATGTGGAGATGAGGGAGCTGGATTATCAGTATAATTTATTGCATCCCTGATGTTTATATCGATATACAATAGCTGATCGAGTTAAAAAAAGGTCCCTATTCCGCTTAACCCAGATCGATCTAAAAGAAAGTTTGCTCGATTTCGTGCAGTTTTGGAACGGCTAAGTCGCCGGAGACGACATAGTGAACGTGCTCTCAGCTAGTTTTACGGCAGCGAAAAGGAGCACATTCCAATTACAGAACAAATCCTTTTGAAAACAATTTTTTCGGCTCTCCAGATTAAAAAGACCGCACAGCCCGCACAAGAAATCTTTGATCATTTTTGGCAAAATCGAATACGTCATAACCAGTGAAACTCTGAATATATGCTTTACCGGAGGAGCTTCCCTCGCTGGAACTCCAGTAGTAATAACCATTAAAATGGGCATTATCCGGCCGACTTTCAGAAAGCTTAAAAATTTCGTCTTTGCTCGGCAGATACCAGTCGTGGTAACCTCCGCCTGCATAAGCCCTTGCTAAACCGGCAGCATAGGTGCTACCAGCACTATTCTGGTCGATGATCTTATCCGTGTTCGCTGAGCCGCTCCCGAATGTTGTAAGTGTTTCTGGTACTGTAGTGCTTTGATAGTCAGGTTTTGCCCAAATAATTCCAACCCAATCCCCACCAACCACAATACTCTGTGTCTGATCGCCTGGAGCTACTATCAACCCATGCTGCACACCGGCATTATAACCAGGGTCGCCGGATTGGAGAATATAGGCAACTATGCCACCTCCATAGCTGACACCGATTGCCAATGGTCCGGTAGACACCGCTACATCGAGCCTCGTTGCACTTTCGGTGCAGCTGACCGTTTGGGTGGCATAGTAATGGTTGCCAGAGACCAATGCCGTCGAAGTTGCCAGTGCTGCTCCGCCACTAGCAGTTGCATACCATCGGATGCTCGTGCCGGTTGCCTGCAGACTGGCTACCGTGGCTCCCGTGACGTGGCTTTGTGAGGCTGTACCGGTTGGGGCACAGGGCGTAGAAAGAATGGTCGCGGTTACGGGAAATCTTGCGGAACTTTCCACAGTGCTCACGGTTTGACTGGCATAATAAACTGTTCCGTTGCTTATTGCAGCACCGGAAGCCAGTGCCGCGCCTCCGCTGGAAGCTGCGTACCACTTGATTCCGCTGCCTGTTGCATGAAGATCAGCTACCGTAAAAGTGGCCGGTGTGAAAGAGGACGAATTCACGGTTATCTGCAGCACATTCGATGCTCCGGCTGACGGCCATGTTTCATCGCAGGCAACTTTTGAAAGTCTTTTATACCAGCTTGTTGCCGACAGGGCTCCGGGGGCATAGGTGGTTGAATTACTCGAAGCAACATCAGCAAATCCTGAAGAACTGCTGGTGGTTGAAATCTGCCATTTGTATTCCAGGGTGCCCGTTTGGCCCGATGGATCGGCGCTGCTGGTAAAAGCTGCCGGAACAAAGCCGGAACAGATCGTTTGTGCTCCTGCGATGGTTCCGCCACCGGTTGGATTGGCACAGGAGGTTGTTACGGTTATCGGTGTCCGGTAATAACCTCCGGTGCCGGTCACGCTTGTTTTATCTGCCCTTACCCGGTAATAGTAGGCAGACGCAGCCGCTAATTCGCTTACCGCCTTTGACAGGCTGGTGCCGCAATCCAAACCTTCATATCCGGTAACAAAAGAGGCGAATGTTGAAGAAATGGAAACATCCAGCTTGTAACTGCTCACAGTACCGGTGGAGGGTGCAGCCCAGCTGGCGGTAAAACCTGTTCCGCTGATATTGGTTGCATCTGCAGGAATCGGAACTGCCAGCGCATAACTCTCCACAAAATTGGACGTAGTTCCTGTTTTATCGAAAGAAGTTAAAGTGCCATTGATTGCATTACCTGTCAGATCGTTCAAGGTAGGGATATCTGTATTGCCACCACCGGCAACGCCCTGGTTACAGTTATAGTAAGCCAATAAACCTGTTTCATTTCCGGCTAATTCTGTGTACAAAGTGGATTGTATTTGCGACTGGGTTCTGACAGTGCTCCAAACTCGGACTTCATCAATCGAGCCCAGGAAGTTTTGCATGCGGTCTTTAGCACTGCCATTACCAATAGCCAGTCCTACTTCGTGGTTAAGTATTGAGTAGGTAATTGTTTTTGCTAATACCCCATCGATATAAACAAACGAACCATTGGCTACACCAGCATCAAAACAGAATGCAACATGATGCCATCTGTTATCTGCCAGGCTGATACCGGTAGAATAATTGGTATTGGGATTAGCCCATTGAAAGACAGTCAGTACATTTTCTGTAAGGAACATCCCATAGGCCATTTGCTTCACTATTATGCCTCTGTAACTACCGCCGGCATTTGAAGTTTTTATCCAGGCCTCAAGAGTACCCCGTGAAATCTGAACCGAAGCAGAATTACCGACATCAACAAAATCATCAGCTCCATCCAATGCCAGCGCATTGCCGGGTGGTTCAACAAAGGTGGCCAGAGCAAAATCGCCAAGACTGGTCAAAGCGGTTGTATTGGTGTAATTGGGGGTGGTTGAGGCTTGGGATGTTATGGTTCCGGCTTCCTTTTTCAGCAGGGCAACCGGATTCGAAGGCGAGTAACCGGTACCATCAAGTGTAACAAAATACTGAAGCTCAGTTCCGCCCGTCTGGCTGATGGACCAGTATCGGCCGGTGGTAAGCAAGGTGTTGTTGGCAGGCAGCCTGCCGGTCATCCCGCTTTCGGTTTGTTCTGCGGTGACCACGCTGGTTCCGGTTAATCCGGTATAGTTGAAAGTCACGGGTCGATAATTCCCTCCCTTTCCGATGGGGAAATCTTTTGAACCGGTGGTACTGAAGGTTTGAGCCAGTTTTCCGCTTACATAGCTGGAGGAACCTGCGCTGGTGATACTTCCTGAAGAACCGATAGTGGCGTTATTGGCGCCGGTGGTCAGGATTCCGCTGGCGAGATCGAGGGTGCCGTTTACATTGATGCCCGCATCGGTGAGGGTAAGTCCATGGGTATTGTTGAGTGCAAGGTTGCCAAAAGTGGTTGCACCGGTCCCGCTGATGGCCTGTGCCGCTGAGCCGGAAAGCGTAACTGTGCTTCCTGTGGTTCCGTTGAGCGTGCCGCTGTTCGTCAGGGTTCCTCCAACGGACAGGAAACTAGCGGGGCTAAGTGTCAATGTGGCTCCGATCTCAATTTTAAGGTTGGCTATCGAAGCCAGATTGGTAGCACTTTCACTGGTCAGGGTGAAACTTCCGCCCGACACCACCCACGAGGTGCCGCTTTCGCTCACTATACGGGCACCGGAGTTGTAGATAGCCTGTGCATGTGCAGAGATGGACCCAACGACGATGATGAGGGTTACGATTATTTTCATCATCATATTGTTAGAAAGAGCGGATGGCACGCACAGCGCAATTTGTTGTCATCGGACCACCAGTCTCAACGCCAGTAGCGAAATATTGGTAATGTGCATTCGACGAATCCCATTGGGAGCATGACCAATAATAGCTTGTTGCTGAGAATCCTGTAATTGCAACACGATTTACATACATCAGACCTAATTCGTAAATGGTGGGAATCCGCCAATCCGTAAAGTTTTTACCCGCGGTGCTATGATTGGAAGGATCGCTGACTATACCCTGTGCATTATACCAATTAATACTTGCAACCTGGTCCTGGGTTTCTGCTACCAATCCGTGTTTCCCATCGGGCGTAACATAAAATATGTATCCGCCCAGAGCAGTATTTAAGCCCACAGTATATACAGGACTGCTGCTAAGAACAATCCAGGCAGTGCCGTTCCAATAATAGTACCCCGGCACAACATTGTTTGGCGCGGTGCCTGCCGTGGCTGTATTGTACACCAGTAAGCCTGCAGCCGGCGACGTTACCGGGCTGGCCGAATTGATCGCGGTTAAGGCGATGCGAGGCGGCAACAAGCCTTTAGTGGTTGATTTTACATCCAGCATTGCTGAAGCATCTGGGGTTGAGCCATCGGAGTTGATGCCTACACTTTGTGCGTTTGCAGCCGTCGCCAGTAGGATCATCAGGCCGGTAATAAGGAGTGCTCTCATATCATGCATTTTGCGGGAAATGCAAAAGGAGTGCCATGCCTAAAAGCAATGCAGGTCCGGCAAACTGGGATCAATCTAATCTATTGAATGATAATACTATGGAATCTGATAAAATCCGGAAATAAAATAAAAATCCCCGGGTGAATCAGGAGGTGCTAAAGATATAGATCGATATAGCACATACATAGCTTGAATTCGTGCTAATTAGCGACCGAAGGGAGCCTATTAGGAGCGAAGCGACCAATTAGTGAGGCGCCAGCCGAACCAATTAATTTACCGTCACCGTTACCGCCAGCCTCGTTGCACTTTCGGTGCAGCTGACGGTTTGGGTGGCATAGTAATGGTTGCCAGAGACCAATGCCGTCGAAGTTGCCAGTGCTGCTCCGCCACTAGCAGCTGCATACCATCGGATGCTCGTGCCGGTTGCCTGCAGACTGGCTACCGTGGCTCCCGTGACGTGGCTTTGTGAGGCTGATCCGGTTGGGGCACAGGGCGTCGAAAGAATGGTGGCGGTTACGGGAAATCTTGCGGAACTTTCCACAGTGCTCACGGTTTGACTTGCATAATAAGTGGTTCCATTGCTTATGGAGGCACCGGAAGCCAGTGCCGCGCCTCCGCTGGAAGCTGCGTACCACTTAATTCCGCTGCCTGTTGCGTGAAGATCACCTACGGTAAAAGTGGCCGGTGTGAATGAGGAGGAATTCACAGTTATCTGCAGCACATTCGATGCTCCGGCTGCCGGCCATGTAGCATCGCAGGTAACTTTTGAAAGTCTTTTATACCAGCTTGTCGCCGACAGGGCTCCGGGGGCATAAGTTGCAGAGGTTGCTGCCGGGGAAATATCTGCAAATCCCGAAGAATTACTGGTGGTCGATATCTGCCATTTATATTCCAGTGTTCCCGTTTGGCCCGATGGATCGGCACTGGTTGTAAAAGCTGCCGGAACGAAGCCGGAACAGATGGTTTGTGCTCCTGCGATGGTTCCGCCACCGGTGGGGTTGGTACAAGCCACACCTTCGTAGGCTCCCATTTTTGGTGTTGCATCCCTGGTGGTTCCGAAATAATCGGTGGTGATGCCGGAAATCGCAACCCCCGGAAGGGTTGCAGTTGTCGCATAATTGGCTGCCGCAGTTCCCGGATTTGAAGGAGTAAACGCCGGGCTGATGTTTAAACTATGCCCATCCTGACCGGTAGCAGTTTGCCACGCAGATAGTGTATTATAT
>CAIXHD010000543.1 GCA_903919065.1 uncultured Bacteroidota bacterium | reverse complement strand
TGCCTCCTCGCTGACCAATGTCGGAGGAAGCGCACCTGCCATTGGAGCTGCATACGGAGGCGGTAAGGTGGCCTACATTTTACAATCGGGTAATCCGGGATATGTAGCAGGAGAAACCCACGGATTGATTGCCGCAACCGCCGACATCAGTGTTGAGGCAACCACTACTTTCCCCTGGTGGAACGGCACCGCCACCACCACAGGGGCTACGGCTACCGCACTCGGTACCGGAAGCGCCAATACCACCACCATTATCGGGAGTGCGGGAAACACAGGCAGCTACGCAGCTAAATTGTGCCGCGATTATACAGATGGTACCTACCATGACTGGTATCTGCCAAGTAAGGATGAGCTTAATAAACTTTATCTGAACAAGGGCGATTTAGGCGTCTTTCAGGATTACGATTACTGGAGCTCAACAGAAGTTAGTTCAACAAATGCATATGCTGGATACTTTTCTGGTACATACACATTACAAGATCTGCTTAAAAGCGCTTTAAGAAACGTTCGTGCAATCCGATCCTTCTAATCCAAACCATCGCAAACAAAAAAACACAATAATATGAAACGATATCTACTGATTTTCGCGATGCTGCTGGGAGCGGTATGTTCGTGGGGTCAAGTGACTGGTATATCATCTACAGATAAATGGATCTTGATCCAAAACAAGGATAATGTCAAGGTTTTCAGGAATTATAAAATGTGCGACGGGAAGCAGATGGTTTTCCTGAAGATCGAAAACGGTACGGCAAAACGAGTAACGGTAAGCTGGAAATCCCAATTTCAGATATCCGGTCTGAAAATTCCGGCCGACAAGAACTTTTCCTTAACTGTAGAGGCCAATTCGACGCTGAGCGGGGATTGCTCAAAAGAGGTGCTCAGTCTGAACCCCTATCTGTACGTATCAGTTGTAGAGGAGGGAAAATGCGACTATGTTATTCAGGATCTTAACATTGTAATATTATAATCATGAAAAAAGTATTACTGTCGTTAATGTTTAGCCTGATGTTTGCGATATCCGGCTTTTCACAGAGCGCTGCCTATCTGACAACGGAATCCGAGCCATGGGGTCAGGGAAGTATTATATCAGCCTTCACTACAATTTATGGCACTGAAGGTGTTGGTTGGAAAAAATATCTTTACGGCACCGCCGCATCGACTATATTCACATCAACACGCAAACTGGTTTTTATTGAAGGGGGAAATTCAAATACCACCTTGATGAAAAATTTTCTGGCGGATAACTGGTCAACCATCAATACCTGGATTGGACAGGGGAATTCTCTGATCATAGATGCAGCAACGAATGAAGACATCGGGAAATTCCAGATCGGAAGTTCAGGGGTATATTCCGAGCGAATACTGACTTTTACTACCACTGCCTCTTCACCAACGCACCCGTTACTAACCAATGCAACCTATAATGCCTATACTTCCGGCAACTATACCGGCAATTATATAGCCCATAACGTTATTACCGGGTCCTACTCTTCTTCAGTATTGACCTGTCCGGGGGGTAACACCATGGTTGAAAAGATTATTGGTACCGGCAGGATGATCGTCAGCGGATTGACCCTGCCCTGGTTCATTACCGTTCAAAGTTGGCAGCCGCAACCGGCATGTTCTAATTTGCTTTACAGCATGTTATCATGGGCAAAGGACTTAACATCCGGACCTGAGGTAACAACGACAGGCATCAGCAGCAACGCCACCACCTCTGCCACCAGTGGAGGAAATGTGACCTCCGACGGAGGGAAAACGATTACTGCGCGTGGGATTGTCTGGAACACCACTGGATCACCTTCGATTTCCAGCTATACCGGCATTACGAGCGAGTCTGGAACCACTGGCGCCTATACGAGTTACCTGGCCAGTCTTACCGCCAACACCACCTATCATGTTAAAGCCTATGCAACAAACTCAAAGGGAACAAGTTATGGCTCTGAAGTTGATTTCACCACCTTTCCGACCAATCCCACCAGTCCCGTGGCCACACCATCAACGGTTTGCCGGGGAGTTGGAACCGCGCTCACCGTTTCGAGTGCCCAGGGTAGTGTATACTGGTATACCGGCAGTTGCGGCGGGACCTATGTGGGTTCAGGCAACCCATTAACGGTTTACCCGACTGAGAACACCACGTATTACGGAAGAAATTACAACGGTAATGTGAGCGCAGGGTGCGTTACAGTTACTGTTACTGTTAACCAGCCGGCCTCGGTGCCGGCAACGGCATCTGTTTCCGTTCCGGCCGGTGTTGACGGGCAAACCAAGGCGAATATATCATGGACCGCCTCAACAGGATTAGCTACGATCAGTTATTACTGGGCAATCGGAACCGGTGCCGGGGTGACCTATGAAAGTGGGTACACCTCGCGTGGAGGTCCCATTACCGACATCTCTGCGCTGGCAGCCGGATTGAGTGCCAGTACCACCTATTACCTATCAGTGAAGGCAACCAATAGTTGCGGAACTTCCACTTACAGGACTTCTTCGGCGTTCCGCACCAACCATATTCTGACCTACACCGCGAATGCCAACGGTACCTTATCAGGAACGCCTACTCAAACAGTTGCTGAAAGCAGTGACGGAACGCCAATAACTGCGGTCCCCAATACCGGATACAATTTTGTAAACTGCAGCGACGGAGCGGTCGCCAAAGTGCGAACCGACACAAATGTTCACAACAGCATTACGGTGCAAGCCAATTTTGCACCCAACCGGCTGGCTTTTGTAACCCACCCGGTGACAAAACAGGCTGGTCAGGTGATTCCGGTCTCTGTTCGGATTACCGATACATACGGGGTCACCATGACGGATGCAACTGCACCCATTACCATTGAGATACAGAACAATCCATCGATCGGTGGAGCCGGCACAATTACCGGAACCATAACGGTAAATGCCGTAGATGGGGTTGCCACATTCAGCACCCTTTGGATCAATAAAACGGGAAATGGGTATACCTTAAGGGCTAGTTCTCCTTCACCTATAGTTACCGTGCCCGTTTCCAGCGCTTTTAATATTATTCCCGGAGATATCTATGATTTCACGGTTGCCGGCATTTCCAGCCCGGTGGTAGCAGGGATTACTACTACCCCGGTGGTAACCGCCTATGATGAATGGGACAATATCAAGACAGACTATACCGGCAAAATACATTTCACCTCAACCGATGTGAAGGGCACTACCGTATTGCCTGCCGATTATACATTCCTGACTGCCAATAATGGAGTGAAGAGCTTTACCAATGGTGTTATGTTGACTACTACCGGAGATCAAACAGTAATCGTAACCGGAACGGTTGATACCAAAACCGGATCCCAGACACCAATACATGTTGATCCTGCGGCCATTGATCATTTTCATCTGGCAGCTAACGGTACGATAAAGGCCGGAACCGCTTTTACTGTGACTGCAACAGCACAGGATGTTTACCACAATGTCAAAACCGATTACGATGGCCCATCACATGACGGAGCCAATAATGTTTTGTGGACCACTACGGCTACCAGTTCACCGAACGGTACGGGCCGTTTTATACCCTCCAACGGAAATCAGACGTTTTCATCGGGTGTATCCACCATCAGCGGATTTACTTTC
This sequence comes from uncultured Bacteroidota bacterium, assembly GCA_903919065.1. Lineage (GTDB taxonomy): Bacteria > Bacteroidota > Bacteroidia > Bacteroidales > UBA12481 > UBA12481. Next base: position 999 of record CAIXHD010000543.1, on the reverse strand, counting down.
TTTAATTCCGATCAGGCCCAGCTAACTCCATACGCTTCCCCGACCATTACCATCAAAGATGCGCTGACCAACAGTTCGGGAACTACGGTTGGAATTTCTGTTCTTAATGAAGTGCTCGACAATTTCAAGGTTGTCGCCGGTACCACGCAAGTTGCCGGCGGAGCCTTTTCAACAACGGTAACTGCACGTGATGTTTATTGGAATACTTGCATCGATTATGCAGGCAGCATTCGTTTTAAAACATCAAATGATGCTTTAGTTACATTCCCCACCGGACTTCAGTCCTTTGCACCTGCCTCAACTACTTTGGGCGTAAGAATATTTACCAACGGAATTACGATCAACCAGATCGGCGCTTACTGGCTCCGCGCAGCAGATTCGCAGTTTGCTTATAAAAGCGGTGAGCAGCAAAATATTATTGTCCACCCTGGAGCATTTTCACCTGATATTGCGAAATCTACTATAACTGTGGATTCTTCAGATAAGATAGCCGGCCAGGAGGTGAAGGTTACCCTTTCACCGAAAGATGCTCAAGGCAACCTGTTGTATTCTTGTCAAACTATCTCCGTTTTTTTGGATGGGGATGTGAAATCAGGAACTCGTCAGGTGACCCACGGCACCGGATCGGGCGCGGATGGAATCTATGTCTTTTATGTGCCGGTTACGATCACCACTGTCAACAATATCATCAGTGCAACCTATCAGGACCCCGTAAATTCAGATATAATACCGTTTGATAAGACTTGGGACATTACCGTAACGCCGGCACCACCATCGCTGGCCAATACGCTCATCACCCCTGATGCAGGCAGTATAACCACCAACGGAACCCAGGCCATTACTGTTCAGCTTTACGACAAGTTCAACAATAAGCGCACCACCAACGACGGCGTTGTGACCTTAACAACGACTCTCGGAAGCCTGGTTGCGAATAATGGCTCGAAAACAAATACCGCTGTTTATGATGCCACTGGTGCGGGCGGAAAATACACGGCTACG
>CAIXHD010000542.1 GCA_903919065.1 uncultured Bacteroidota bacterium | reverse complement strand
GGCCTCCTCTTCCACCGCGTAATGTCGAACTTCATGATCCAGGCCGGCGACCCGAATTCAAAGGATGCCAAACCAGGCACTCAGCTCGGTTCAGGTAACCCCGGATATACCGTTCCTGCTGAATTCAAGCCTAATCGCTTCCACAAAAAAGGCGCCTTGGCTGCCGCACGCACCCCCGACGAGGTAAACCCAGCCAAAGCCTCCTCCGGCTCCCAGTTCTATATCGTAACCGGTCGCCTTTGGACCGCCAACGATCTGGAAAATCAGGTGGCCAGGGGTCATGCCAAATTCACCGACGAACAGAAAAAAGTGTATGAAACAATCGGCGGATATGCCCCGCTCGATCAGGCATATACCGTATTCGGTGAAGTAACCAAAGGCATGGATATCGTTGAAAAGATTGCTAAAGTGGAAGTCGATGCCGCAAAACGGCCTAAAGTTGATGTTAAGATTATTTCGATGACGATTGTAAAATAAGGTATGGGGTATAGGGTATGGGGTATGGGGTAAGAGAACCCCGGACCTCAAACCTCAAACCCCAAACCCTTTTAAAGGAATATCATGTTAGATAAGGTAAAGCAGCTAATCGCTGAAGTGGAGAAGTTCGATACCGATATGGCGGAGGTGGCGGAAGAGTTCCGCATTCGCATGTTGGGTAAAAAGGGCGAAATAACAGAGCTTTTTGAGAAATTCAAGGAGGTGGCTCCGCAGGATAAAAGAGCTTTCGGTCAGGAACTGAACGTTCTGAAAACCATTGCAATAAATAAACTTAAGGAGCTCCAGGAAAAGCACAAAAAGAGCTTCCGGATCGATCCAACCATCGACCTTACTCTCCCCGGCGACCCGATGCCCCTGGGCTCACGTCACCCGGTATCGCTCGTGCGTAACGAGATCATCGATATTTTCAGCCGCCTGGGTTTCACCATATCCAACGGCCCGGAAATCGAGGACGACTGGCATGTTTTCTCTGCCCTGAACTTCCCGCCTGAACACCCGGCCCGCGATATGCAGGATACTTTCTTTATCGAGTCGGATCCTGATATCCTCCTGCGTACCCATACCTCATCGGTCCAGGTTCGCGTGATGGAAAAACAGAAGCCACCAATCCGCACCATCAGCCCCGGTCGCGTATTCCGCAACGAAGCAATCTCCGCCCGATCACATTGCATATTCCATCAGGTGGAAGGCCTGTATATCAATAAAAACGTATCATTTGCCGACCTGAAACAGACATTGCTTTTCTTCTCAAAAGAGATGTTCGGCAAGGATACCCAAATCCGCCTCCGCCCGTCGTTCTTCCCGTTCACCGAACCATCGGCCGAAATGGACGTATCATGCACCCTCTGCGGCGGTAAAGGCTGCAACATGTGCAAATACACCGGCTGGCTCGAAATTCTCGGCTGCGGAATGGTCGATCCCAACGTGCTCGACAGCGTCGGCATCGATAGTCAGGAATACACCGGCTTCGCCTTCGGAATGGGGATAGAGCGAATAGCCTTACTGAAGTTCGGAATCAAGGACATCAGACTGCTCTTTGAGAACGACGTACGATTTTTACGTCAGTTCACCAGCGCATTGTAACTGTGCTTCGCTGGCGCTCAGCTAAATATGTTCGCTTCGCTCACTAATTATGCTCACTTCGTTCGCTAACTATGCGCTACGCGCTAATTTTATTTAGGGAGGCGCAGCCGACCCAATTAGTGAGCGTTAGCGAACCATTTAGCGAGCGAAGCGAAGCCTATTAGTGAGCGAAGCGAACCATTTAGCGAACGAAGTGAGCATAATTAGCGACCGCAGGGAGCATAGTTAGCGAGGCGCCAGCCGAGCATAATTACTTTATTGAGATCTCGTACGTCAGCTTAACCGCTCCCTTCAAGGTGGCTGCAACGCCGCAATACTTATCCTGCGACATATCCACACACTTCTGCAGCTTCTCGGCATCAAGGTCTTTACCGGTGAATTGAAAGATCATGTGAATGGCTTCGTATTTCATCGGATGCTCGTCGGCTATCGATCCTTTCATAACAATCTCCAGCGATTCCACTTCCTGGCGCATTTTCTTTGCCAGCGAAACAACATCCATCCCGGTACATCCACCCATCGAGGCCATCAGCAGAGGTTTCGGTGTGGGTCCCAGGTGCTTGCCACCCACAGCCGGAGTGGCATCCATCATTACTTTGTACTCATCTATCTGTGCTTCAAAGGCCATATCGCCCTTCCACACAACTGATATCTGTTTTTCCATAACTTTATTTTCGGTTAATATACAACGTTTTCAGCTAACACAGAACATATTTATTAAGGTACATAATTGTTAACCGCTAAACGAAAATATTTATATTTGTCGTTATGAAAATCGTTCCGCATGTTCCGATTTGTGACGAGTGCATAATCAAGGGTCATTCCATTTTCAAGGACCTGACAACTGACCAGCTGGACTCTGTCCATTATGGCAAAGGCAGCAGCCTTTACAAGAGAGGCAACATCGTTTACCATGAAGGCCATCGCATTAACGGGTTTTATTGTGTGCAGGACGGCATAATCAAGATTTATAAAACCGGCATCGACGGCAAAGAGCAGATCATCCGTTTCGCCAAAGCCGGTGATATTATCGGCTTCCGCTCCGTGCTCAGCAAGGAACTCGCCTGCACTACCGCTAAGGTAATTGAAGATTCCGTGCTCTGTTTTATCCCTTCGGAAAACCTGTTTCAGTTAGTCAAGGAAAATTCAACTTTCTCGATGCAGCTCATGCAGCTCACCTGCCGCGAACTCGGCGAAGCCAATAATTTCATTACTGATATCGCCCAGAAAACCGTTCGCGAACGCCTCGCCGAAATACTCCTCATCCTCATGGATACCTTCGGCCTCGACCAGGACAAAGTGCTGAAAATTTCCCTTACCCGCGAAGAAATGGCTAACATGGTCGGTACCGCTACCGAATCGGTGATTCGCCTTCTCAGCGAGTTTAAGCTCGATAACCTCATCGATCTGCACGGCCGGAAAATCAGCCTTCTCGACCTTCCCGGCCTGCGAAAAATCGCCAATATGTAAAGCCCGATGTTCGATAACCTGGAAATTCTCGATTCTATCCGCCTGAATTTCAGTCCCGCAGGTTTGATTATCATGAACTTCACCATGGCGGTCATTATGTTCGGTATCGCCCTCGACCTCAATATCAAACAATTTCGCGAAGTCATTGCACAGCCTAAATCCCTGATAACCGGACTGATATCTCAATTCATACTCCTACCGGCCGTTACCTTCCTGCTGATAAAAATCATTAACCCCTCCCCCGCCGTCGCTCTTGGTATGATCCTGGTGGCTGCCTGCCCGGGCGGAATCGTCAGCAATTTTATCACTTCACTCGCAAAAGGCAACGTGGCACTCTCTATCAGCATGACCGCGTTCACCACGATCGCTGCAATCATCCTCACACCCGCCAATTTTGCCCTCTGGGGATCTTTATACATCCGAACCTCTCCGCTGCTCCGGCCTCTCGAAATCGACCCGCTGCAGATGTTTATGACGGTGGTCATCCTGATGGCCATTCCAATCACCCTCGGCATCCTCTTTACCCGCTATTTCCCCGAAACGGCAAAAAAGATAATGAAGCCGTTCCGCATCTTCTCCTTCCTGGCATTCGTTGCCTTTGTAGTCATGGCCTTCGCAAATAATTTCGATCATTTCCTGAATTTTATCCCCCCGATATTTGTTATTGTTTTGATACATAACGCGCTGGGAATATTCACGGGCTGGTCGGCCGCCAAAATCATGAAGCGCCCGCAACGGGATCTCCGCTCGATATCCCTCGAAACCGGTATCCAGAACAGTGCACTCGGACTTATACTGGTATTCAACCCGAAAATATTTCCTCCGGAACTGGATCTTGGCGGGATGGCTTTTATTGCGGCCTGGTGGGGTATCTGGCATATTATCGCCGGACTGATCCTGGCCGGATTCTGGTCGAAAAGGCCCTTAGCTGTTGAACCCTGACTTTCTAACTTGCTGCTATGAAAAAAGTTGAACATTTTACATTAAGCTACCAACTCGTACGGTACTGGACAAGCTTCGCCTTCAAGTATATATTCTACCGCCGCACGGAAATCCGCGGACGCGAAAAATTCCGTCCGAACGATCCGCTGCTTTTTGCCCCCAATCACCAGAACGCCCTGATGGATGCGCTCGCTTACCTGACCACCCTTAAGCAGCAACCGATTTTCCTCGCCAGAGCCGATATCTTCAAGAGTAAAATTGTTACCCTGATACTAAATTTCAGTAAGATGATGCCGGTGTACCGCATCCGCGACGGATATGAAAATCTGGCTAAAAATCAGGAAGTGTTCGACCGCTGCACCGAGATTTTGAAATCTGGCCACTCCCTCTGCATGTTCCCTGAAGGTAACCATGGCGACAAGCGCTTTTTTCGACCGCTGAAAAAAGGCCTGGCTCGTATCGCTTTCGAAGCCGAGAACGCCAGCGATTTCAAGATGGACCTCAAGATTGTTCCCTGCGGAATCGACTACTCAAATTATGAAAACGTTAGAGGCCGGCTAACTGTCAGCTACGGCGATCCTATCACCATCACCGACCTGAAGGACCTGTACCGCAGCGATCCCCAAAGTGCACTGAAAGAACTTAACAACCGCATCCGTACCAATATCGAGCCCCATATGATCGAGATCCCCTGGGAGGATATCTATTTTATGGTGATGGACCTCAGGATGATGTATGGAAAGCGGTACCGCGAACTGAAAAATCTTCCCGGAAAAACCCTGTTCCACAAATTCGATGCCGATAAGGAAATGATCCGGATGATCGGTACCCTCCGCGAAACCGAACCGGAAAAAATTGCCGGAATAAACAGCCTGGTCATGGAATACTGGAAACTGCTTAAAAAGCACAATTTCCGCGACCATACCATCGAAAATGAGCCCTACGGCCCGCTCCGCCTGATCTGGAATACCCTGATCCTGGCCCTCGGCTTCCCGCTGCATATCTATTCCCTGATCAATAACTACCACCTGTACCGCATCCCGATGATCCTCTCGCGCAAGCTTTTCAAAGATCCGCAGTTCTGGTCCACAGGCGCCTTCGTTATCAGCCTGGTCGTGATGCTGCCCATCAGCTATGCTATCCAAACACTCATTGTGGGGCTGATCTTTAAGACCTGGTGGATCTGGGTTGCCTATTTGGCTACGCTGTTACCAACGGCCGTGTACATGCTCCATTACATGTTCGAAAACCGCAAATGGCGTTCACGTATCCGCTTTATGTGGATGAAAGGCAGGAAAAACAAGGATATTGCAAGGCTGGTTGAACTGCGAAAGGATATTTTCAGCAAAATGGACGGTTTGGTGAGGGAGTAGGCAGTGTAGGGGAGGACCCGTGCGTCCTCCCACTTTGGCCACGGTACGACAGCGCGAAGGTTCTCTCAGTTAACTCAGTACGACAGCGTAAAGGTTCTCTCAGTTAACTCAGTACGACATCGTAAAGGTCCCCGCGTTCGCGAGGATGACAGAAAAGGAATCCTACGTTGGAGGCATTCTGGAAGAACGCGGTTGCTGAAATTGGTGATAAGAGCTTCTAGTGAGGATTAGAAATTTCGATGCTTGGTGGAATTCGAGGATCATCAGAAAGGTCAAACCATGACGGATTATTGGTGGAAATCAGATCTTCTTTCCAGACGCGCCTCCATTTTTTAAGTTGCTTCTCTCTCGCAATAGCATCATTAACATAGTAATACACTTCATAGTGTACCAGTTTGGTTACATTGTATTGTTCAGTAAAACCATTTTTTGAACGGGATTGATGCTCAAATATCCTTCGATGTAAGTCATTTGTAAAACCAACATATAGGACGCGGTGGCAATTCGACACCATTATGTAAACAAAATATCTCCTGACCATAAGCTCTTTTTCAGCTATAGATGCAAAAAACCAGCTCGAATGGAAAAATTACTTTTCTTTCTTTTTTAAGCTATCCTAATTAGGAAGCCCTTTTCTGTCATCCTCGCGAACGCGGGGACCTTTACGCTGTAATAGAAAGGGTTTTGAGAGCACTTCTTCACGCCATTCCAGCAAAAGCGTTCTTCCAGCAGGTGTCCTGCGTACCATTCCTTTTCTGTCATCCTCGCGAACGCGGGGACCTTTTCGCTGTCGTACAGAGTTGATTGAGAGCACGTTTTCGCTGTCGTACAGAGTGGGAGGACGCACGGGTCCTCCCCTACAGTACCTACTCCCTCACCACCTTCACTACTTTGCGCTCCTTGCCATTGCTCACTGCCACCAGGTACACCCCCGCCGGCAAACCGCTCATGTCAACCTCAACAGTGCTTCCCGATGCCGGTCTCTCTGTCTTTATGGTCTTTCCGTCTAAAGTGAGCAAAGTGATCAGCAGCTCGCTCTGATTCATATTGTCAACGGAGACAAACAGTCTTTCCTGGCAAGGGTTTGGATACACTGAAACAGAAATTCCGCCATCGGCAACGATATCTTCCACACCGCTGAACGTGCCAATCTTAAAGTCCCAGATGCCCCTCCCGTAAGTGCTGAACCGGGCCGTGCGCAAAGCCGGGATATAATCAACCCCCCAGTAGGTCTGCTGCGGGGCCGACAGGCCGGAAAGGTCGTACCACATGTCCTTTGCAACAATATATACCCACGGACCCACCTCGGACGCCGCAAAAAGCATGCTGCCGTCAGTGTTGCAGGTCATCTCGAAAATAAGGCTGTTCTTGAGTCCCTTGTTCATGGCCTGGAATGTATGGCCACCATTGTGCGATACCCATACCGGTGAACCTGAATATCCACTGCCGGCGAGCCAGATGGTGTTGATGTCGCGCGGCGAGGGAACGATGCTGTTTCCATAAAAATAGTGGCTGTCCGGACCACGGTTCGTGGATTGGGTATACGTGGCTCCCTGGTCGGTGGAAGTGAAGAATTTACCGGCCGAATTGAGCACATACCGGTAGTCTTTATTGATGGGTGAAAAAGCCATGGAGGCTATCCGCACCTTGGAATCTCCATTGCTGAAATCGGTCGGCAGCTCGGAGTAGGTTATCCCGCTGGTTGAATATTTAAGGTACCATAAATGAGCTCCTGTTGTGGACGTTCCCCCTGCCAGGTATACGCGCTCCGGAAAGTAGGGATCGGCCATAAGCGGAGGCATCCAGTACTGATTTTTCATATTCATGTCCTTGAAATCTTTGGTCGACATGGCATTGCTCACTGAAGCATCAGGATAGTACATGACAAATCCCGGATAATCGGTCCAGATGCTGTTGCCCCCGTCGCTCGATACAATATGCCCATAATCGCCACTGATTACCTGATCGAACTTCACCACCCCGTTGCTCACCTCCCAGCTCTTCTGAAATCCCTGGTCCTGGGCACCGGCATAAATAACATTGGTTTTGGTTCGGTGGGTATAACTGGTATAATACTGACTGATATTCAATCCGCTGAGTGATACATTAGTCACACCGGGCAACTGGTTTACCGACATATACGTTCCACCATCGGTGCTGATATAAATAAGATCTTTACCATCGGGTTTCTTAAAGAATTCCACCTCGGGAATATCGGCATGAAGCTTATGCACCATATCTCCGTAATAATCGCCCCAACCGTTTACATATGGCCAGGTAACTCCTCCGTCGTTGCTGTACTGAACATCTATGCCCCCGAAAGCAATCTGATTCAGGTTGGTGGGAGAAACGCCAAAACTGTTCGACATAAATGGCCCCTGATCAACCGAGCCCCGGTAAGTCCAGCCGGTGCCCCCCGGAGCCGATCCGTAAAAACGGCTCGACTTATCGAGCCTGAACATTGCATAAAGCCCGGTAATGGACGAAATAGTGTTGCCCGCGAGTTGCACCTGGTTAATTTCACTGGTGGCAAAATTCAGTCCAACCTCGGCACTCTTTCGCCAGGCAGTTGAATCCTGAAGTGAGTATACCTGATTTTTATCGATCAGATACAGTGAATCTGTTCCAAACCGATTGGTCCAGATATCTGAGAGATTCGAACCCGTACTTGTTACAATCCGGGTAAAACTGGCTCCGAGATCTTTGGAGCGGAACAAGTATAATGTGGCTGATTTGTAGGCCAGTATATATAGGGTACCGTCCGTCTGACTCACCGATCGGATCAGGTTGTATCCGTCGTAATAAGATGACAACCCCTCGCTCAATTTCCAGGTGATACCCATGTCGTCGGTATAATTCATCCGTACCTTTTCGTTTGATGCCAGTACCCGGGTACCACCGGCATTCGGGAAGGCTCTGATAAACTGAATATTACCAATCCTGTACGGGTCGGAAATAGTTTTCCAGTTTTGCCCGTCGATGGTTCCCACAAAAATCTGCCCTCCATCGGCAGCAGCAAACAAACGGTTATTGATAAAATCAACATCCACGCAATGCACGCGGCCTGCCAGATTACTGCTCCCTTTTTCTATCCACTGCCCCGTAAGGTAACCATCTGCAATATTCTCGATAACACCACTTTTGAGCTGTCCGTTTTTAAATGCTTCCTGCAGTGCCGGCAGCCTTTCCTGATACATATCCTGCCTCGTCTGCTCGTCCATTTCACGCCAGTCAACTCCAGGCGCTGCCTGGTGCATGGCATCGATCCACTCCTGGCGCTTCAGAAAATTGTCGGACTTCTCAGAGGTAATTTCAACTGGTTGTGGCTTAGCAGCTTGCCTGGTAAATCGAACTGCGGTTATCGCTGCAGTGCCGGCTATCAGCAAAATGACAGCCAAATAAGAATAACGCTTCATGATAAATAAGTGTCGTCAGAATAATCTCGATTGTGATTCACCGGGAACCTTGCCCAGATGAACATAAGCCTTTTCTGTGGCTTCCCGGCCACGTGGTGTGCGTTTCAAATATCCTTCCTGTATGAGGAATGGTTCGTAAACCTCTTCTATAGTGCCCGGCTCCTCACCCACGGATACCGCGATGGTATTGAGCCCCACCGGACCGCCACTGAATTTATTCACCAGGGTATTCAGTATGCGGTTATCCATTTCATCGAGGCCATGAGCATCAATGTTCAGTGCATTCAGACCGTGCCTGGTGATTGCAATATCGATTTTTCCATCGCCTTTCACCTGGGCAAAATCACGGATCCGGCGTAGCAATGCATTAGCTATCCTTGGTGTACCACGGCTGCGGGTGGCAATTTCAATGGAAGCATCGTTGGCTATCTGAACGTTGAGAATGGAGGCCGATCGCTTAACAATGCGATCCAGCACCTCCTTGTTGTAGTATTCGAGATAACAGGTAATTCCGAAACGGGCCCTTAACGGACTGGTCAGCAAGCCCGATCGTGTAGTAGCGCCAATCAGGGTAAAAGGATTCAGATCGAGCTGGATCGATCGAGCCCCAGGGCCCTTATCGATCATGATATCGATCCGGTAATCCTCCATGGCGGAGTACAGATATTCCTCAACCACAGGGCTCAGCCGGTGGATTTCATCGATAAACAATACATCCCCTTTTTCAAGCGAAGTGAGCAATCCGGCAAGGTCGCCCGGCTTATCGAGTACAGGGCCTGAAGTCATTTTCATGCCCACATGCAATTCTTTGGAAATGATGTGCGAAAGCGTGGTTTTTCCCAGCCCCGGAGGTCCATGCAGCAATACATGATCAAGCGCCTCACCCCGCATGGAAGCAGCCTGGACAAATACCCTTAAATTGCTGATGACTTTTTCCTGACCCGAAAAATCAGAGAATTCTACCGGCCTTAGCTGCCGTTCAATTTCCTGATCATCAGTTTGTTCTACAGGATCCCTGAAATCGTAGGGTTCAGACATATACTATTTGATTACCCCGAGATTCCGGAACGATTGAGCAAGAAGTTCAATATTCAGAGGTTTGGCTAAATAATCATCCATCCCATAGGAGAGACACCGCTCGCGGTCGGCATTGAATGTATTGGCAGTCAGCGCAATAATCGGAACCCGTATATTGAGGGTTTGCTCTAATATCCTGATTTGCCTTGTTGCTTCCAGACCATCCATTACAGGCATCATGATGTCCATGATGATCAGTGAAAATCTTTCCGGATTTACCTGGTATTTTTCAATGGCTTCCAATCCATTGCTGGCCAGCTCGATTGAAAAACCGAACCGTCGTAAACTCGATTCCATCAGCCTTTGATTCAGCTTATTGTCCTCGACCAGCAAAATTGTTTTACCACATGGCTCCATAATGCAACAACACTCTTTTGTGTAAATTTAGGAATAATTCCCAAAATTAACCCTACGGCAATGGATTTTGAATTTTATTACCTGTTTTCTGTTTCAAGATTGACGCGGACTCCGTTAATTTTGACCAACGCATCATTCACATAGACATACGAAATTACGACGTTACCTTCCGTGTCGAAAACCCACCATGTTTTGTCCTTAAGTCCCATCCGGTAATATTGCTCTTCTTTGATTTTTTCATTTTCATAATACAGCTTATGCTTGCCATCAGCTGAACCCTGAACATAATTTCCTTCAAATTTTAACACCCCGTCAGCGTAAAATTCTTTCCATATGCCATCCTTAAGACCGGCCTTGAACGATCCCTTTTGCGTAATGCTGCCGGTTTTATATACCCAGGCACCCTCCTCTAGTCCCTCAATATATTCACCCTGAGATAAAATCACACCGCTCTCATCATATTCCGTGGATAAGCCATCTTCACGACCCCGGAGATAATTCTCCTCCCGCCGCAAGGTACCGTTTGTAAAATACCAACTCCATAAACCATTTTCCAATCCGTTCAGGTAATTGCCTGTCTGCTCGAGCTTTCCATCCAGAAAATAGAATTTCCAGACTCCTGATCGTTTATCATTTTTATAATTTCCCTCCAACCGAACCTGACCGCCGGCATAAAAGAACTGCCAGAATTCCTCCTTCGTCCCCTTATCATCAGTTACTCCGGCCGACATAACCAGGCCACTGTTGCTGAATTCCTTAACCTCCACTTTTGCTTTTCCCGGCTGATATTTCCGGTGTGTTCCCACTGGAATATTATTGAGATAACTGCCGCTCTTTAAAAGATTCCCCAACGTATCATACTCGTTTTTTATTTCGGCAACAATCTCCTGATTACCCCCATTTTCAATGAGTTTACCGTTTTCATAGAATTTTGAGGAAAGCAGTTTTCCTGCCTGGCTGTATTCACGGGTATATCCGTTTAATACTCCATTCTTATAATTCTCTTCGGTCCTGATATTGTCGTTTTCGAAATATTCGCGCCATACACCTTGCTTAATTCCTTTATTATCAGTTTGATTAATAAACTCACGATCGATAAGAAAGTCGTTATGATACTTATAAACAATCTGTGCTATCCCATTGATAAACTCGCGGGTTAACCCCTCTTTCTTGCCATCTTTGTACCGGACTATGCGTTCCGCTTCTCCCTTATCGTTGTAATAACTTGATAGCCCCTGTTTGAGGTTATTCAGATAAAGTTCTTTGAACAATGGGACCGATATCAAAGTATCATTTTTATTAATAATTTGATATTTAGTGTGATATCCACTTCTTTTTCCATCGAGATAATTGACCTCTTCCGTCAGAAAGCCTTGCTCATCATAGAATTTCCATACGGAGTCGAGCTGAAAATTTCTACGGTTTCCTTCTGATTTTATCTTCCCGTTAATGTGATAGGAAATCCATCGCCCGTCAGGTTTACCATTTTTGATCATCCCCTCGCTGGAAATCTGCTTGTTGCCATAATAGAGCTTATTGTAACCGTCGGCCAGGATTTCCTGACCGTACAGTCCATGACTGGCAAGAACAAAGAGCAGTGCTGTTATTGCACCCTTAACCCTCTTTATTATCATTATAGTTTATATATAAATCTGATGATAATAATAATACACTGTTAATACTGTTGATAAGTCCGGAAAGCGGGTAAATATCCCTCGATAAAGTTCGGAATTCCAGCTGATCAGCGATACAAAAATAGACAAAGAGTTTTGTGAATACTATGTTCATTGTTTTTTGCATCTGATGAAAAATTTCTCTTGCATTTGTAAATCCAATTTTTATACCGGCAGAGGGTGATACGGTCCAAGTTAAAAACGTGAAATTTTTAGTGCAGATATCAGATACCCTGTGTTGATAACCTTTATTATATTTTATCGGTTGATTCTTTGAGGTTTGAGTGATAAGGTTGAATTTAGGTGAAAAATATTCAGACATCTATTCGTTAAATTTGTCTTGATAATGAGACGGTTTAGATCAGTGTTAACAAAAGAGTGAAATTGTGGAAAAAAAAATGTTCGAAAAGATAGGTTTGGCATGCGATCATGCAGGCTTTAAGATGAAGGAATATCTGCGTATTTGGTTAATAGATGAGGGTTACGCAGTTATGGATTTTGGCTGTAACTCATCAGAGAGTTGCGACTATCCTGATTTCGGACATCCGCTGGCTCAGGCCGTCTCAAATGGAATATGCACCGTTGGTATCAGCCTCTGCGGAAGTGGAAATGGAATTAATATGGTTGTTAACAAATATCCAAAGATCAGATCTGCACTTTGCTGGAATAAGGAAATAGCCAGTCTGGCACGTCGGCATAACGATGCTAATATCTGCGCTTTACCTGCTAGATTCATTTCTCCGGGTGACGCTCACTTAATTATTCAGGAGTTTTTGAATACCGATTTCGAGGCTGGTCGACATGCCACTAGAATAAAAAAAATCCCTTTAAACGAATAGTCCGGCATGGAGAATAAACCAAAAATTTTTCATGCAAAATCCGAGGAGGTTGCTTTCGATCGTGAACATCGGCGGATTCTTAAATATAATATCGGCCAGTACGATAAGGCTGTTGAAAAGGGGCGGAATTTCTTTCGCGATATGGACAATGTCCGCGAGCAGGCATCGAAAATAAAGGAATATGTGCTGCAGGAATTCGAACCCCTGCTGGTACGCTTTGAAAAGAATGCCCGCGGAAACGGTTGCGAGGTACAATGGGCTGCAGAGGCAGCCGATGTATACAAAATCATTGCTAAAATCATTGCTTCTGAAGATGTAAGAACGGTCGTGAAAATGAAGTCGATGATTTCTGAAGAACTGGAAATCAATCATTTTCTGCATAAGCATAAGGTGGAATCTTTCGAAACCGATCTTGGTGAATTTATTGTTCAGCTGGCCGGCGAGAAACCTTATCATATAGTTACCCCCGCTATGCATAAATCGAAAGAGGATGTTGCCGCCCTCTTTCATCAGAAATATAACATGGATCCCGGCTCTAAACCGGAGGAGATCACTGCTTTCGTACGCAATTTTCTACGCGAAAAATTCATGAGTGCCCAGATGGGAATCACCGGGGCAAACTTCCTGGTCGCCGAAACAGGATCGGTGGCACTCACTGAAAATGAGGGGAATGGCATGATGACATTTTCATGGCCTAAAACGTTGGTTGTGATTGCCGGCATAGAACGGCTGGTGCCTGAACTGGCTGATCTCGATCTGTTCTGGCCCCTGCTGGCTGTTCATGGAACCGGTCAGCACGTTACTGCATATAATACCATTCTTTCCGGACCGGCAAAGTCCACCGAGGGTGATGGCCCGGCAAGGATGGTTGTTATATTGTATGATGGTGGGCGTACCCGCCTTTTTCAAGACCAGGATATGGTTCCGGCTTTAAAATGCATTCGCTGCGGCGCCTGCCTGAATGCCTGCCCTGTTTATAAAAATATCGGCGGACATACCTATCAGACTACTTATACCGGACCTATCGGATCGGTAATATCAAGATACATGGATACCAGCCAGGACATGGGCTTCCTGAATTTTGCCTCCAGCCTTTGTGGAAAATGCACAGATGTTTGTCCGGTTAAGATCCCGTTGCATAAGCTGTTACTCGCTAACAGGCATAAAATTGTTGAATCATCAGACAGTGTTGGTGTAGAACGGTTTTTCTTCAATAATTACAAGAAATATATGATGCGCCGGCGTAGGCTTGAGCGTATCAACCCGAAATGGAAAAATAAGGCAATGACCACTATCGGGATTAAAGTGTGGGGACCAAGAAGGGATCCACTCGTTTTCGCTAAGGAATCATTCCATCTGACCTGGAAGAAGAAGGGTTTTTAACAGCAGAGGAGTCGGCCGAAATCTTTGTGCTCTATTTTTTCTCCAGAAATTTTTGGAAGAAAGGCCTGAAAAAAAGATAATAAATGGTCAGCCCGGCCAGTCCGCCAACCAGGTCGGAAAAGAAATCCATGATGTCGGCCGAGCGGTTAATGAACAGTTTTTCCTGAAGAACTTCTATCATTCCACCATAAAAGGCAATAATGAGCATCGTGAGCAATGGTCCGGATAGCTGGAACAGAGTTTTTTTTGTGAGATCAAATTCGGCGCAAAGAAAAAATGCCAGTGGAAAATAGAGCGCGGCATGTATGATTTTATCAAAATACGGTATGGCAAAGAAACGACTTTGCGGTAGTGAACCTCCCGGAATGGCGCAGAGGATGAGAATCAGGAGAGCCCAGATCAGACTAATAATAAATAACTTTCGTATCATTAACGGGCAAATAATTATTGTACAATTATAGTTAAAAGTCAGCGATTTAAGCTGAAATGGTTTCCATGAGCGGCATCTACATCCATATTCCATTCTGCAAAAGCAAGTGCCATTATTGCGACTTTTTTTCGGTCACAAAAAGTGAGGGACGGGAAGAGTTTGCTGCATTATTGATAGAGGAACTTGAGTTTCGTTCCGATTATCTTATTAATAAACAAGTTGATACAATATATTTCGGGGGCGGAACCCCTACCCTGCTCCACCCCTCCCATCTCGAGACTGTACTCAAACACCTGCGGAAAATGTTTACGGTAAACAGCGAGGCAGAGATCACCATTGAAGCTAACCCTGATGATCTTTCTCCAGGGTTGGTAACCAGTTATCTTGAGAGCGGGTTTAACCGTATGAGCATAGGCACACAATCGTTTTTCGATGAGCACCTGAAGCTGATGAACCGAAGGCACGATGCTGCACAGGCAATTGAAGCCGTGCGAATGGCCAGTGCAGGCGGATTCCGTAATATCAGTCTCGATCTGATTTACGGCATTCCGGGTATGACTGCCGGGCAGTGGGAGCAGAACCTTACTATTGCTGCCGGTTTACCAGCCGATCATATCTCAGCCTATCATTTGACAATTGAGCCAAAAACCCGGTTCGGACGACTGAAAAAAGCGGGGCTATTCTCGGAAATTCCGGATGAAGAGAGCGTTGAGCAATATCAGAAGTTACTTAAAATATTAGGCGAACAGGGATTTGAGCAATATGAGATTTCGAATTTTGCCCGGGATAAAAGATATAGCCGGCACAATACCAAGTACTGGACGGGCGATACTTACCTCGGACTGGGCCCGTCGGCTCACTCCTTCGATGGCTCTTGCCGCCACTGGAACCCATCGGGTTTAGCAAAATATACGGCGGATATCCGGAGTAAAAAGCTTCCGAAGGGCGAGGTGATCGAACAATCGATGCACCGGAATGAGTATGTCATGACCCGTTTGCGTACCGCTGCCGGGATTGAAAAAGCTGGTTTTCAGTCGGCCTTCGGTGAAGCTGCCTGGCTTGAACTGCTTGTTATGGCTGATGAGCACATCAGTAAAGGTTATCTGATATATGAAAATGAAAAACTCCGGTTCGATACCGCCGCCTGGTTCCGGAGTGATGGGATTTTATCAGACCTGTTTGTGGTTTGATAGTTTTACGGCAGAGTTGTGATATGATATTATTTCTACTTTAACCCGAAATTTAAGAGCTATGAACAACCGGAGAAACTTTCTGAAAACAGCGGCTTTATCAGCAATTGGTGTAGCTGCGGCGCCCGCATATAGTGCCGCGGTTAGGGACGGGGTCCCCGCCTCCGGCTTCGCCTTCGCGGGGATGACAAAAGATGGTGCAGAGCAGATTCAGGCTGATCTGTTGAAGGGGTTGCCTGAAATTGTGCGGGAAGATTATCTGGCGCGGCAGGAAAAGGCCCGCGAATGGCTGGTTAAATCGAACATTGATGCCCTATTCGTAGAAGGAGGCAATAATCTGTCCTATTTTACCAATACTCCTTGGTGGAGCAGCGAGCGGGTTTTCGGGTTTTTATTAAGTCCGCATGCCGAGATGGTCTGGATTTGTCCGGCCTTTGAAAAAGCACGTGCTGAGGAAGTTATCGATTATGGAAAGGATATCCGGGTATGGCATGAACATGAGGGCCCCTACTCTCTTTTCGCTGAT
>CAIXHD010000541.1 GCA_903919065.1 uncultured Bacteroidota bacterium | reverse complement strand
GGTGGACCCCCACGGCAGTTTTAAACGAGGGATCCTCCTATTGGTGGTGGTTTAGTGAAATTGACGTAGATCCCATCAATCCTAATATCGCCTATGTATCCGGATTTAACGCATACAAAACAACCAATGGAGGAACAAGCTGGTCTATGACATTCAGCTCAGCGCATGTTGACATGCACGGAGTTTTTGTTCACCCAAAGGATAACGCTCTCTCATTACTCTGCAGCGATGGAGGTTTGTATGTTTCCAAATCCGGGGGTACTACCTCCTTCCATATTGAAAATCTACCGATTACCCAGTTTTATGCATGTGAAGTCGACTTCTTAAATCCTGACCGCTATTACGGTGGAACTCAGGATAACGGAACTATAAGAGTTACCAATGGAATGATAAACCGGTGGCAGTCAATCTACGGTGGCGATGGTTTTGTTGTTAAGGTTGATCCAACAGATAATAATTATGTCTACGCTGAGTATCAATATGGTGGTCTGGGACGATCCATTAACGGAGGAGCCGCTTTTACAGGTGCCACGCAGGGTATCGGCGGCAGCGACCGCATGAACTGGAAGAGTCCGCTGGAACTCGACCCTCAGAACCCATCGGTACTCTATTTCGGATCAAACCGATTGTATAAATCTACCAACCGCGCCCAAACATGGAAGTCTGTATCCACCGACCTCACCAGGGGACCGGGTGTAAACGTAAATTACGGAACATTAACCACAATATCGGTTTCTCCAATTGATGGTAACATAATCTATGTTGGAACCGATGATGGTTTGGTTTGGAATACAGTGAACGGGACAACGACCTGGACTAATATAACAGGTACATTGCCTAATCGCTGGATTACTTCTGTTCAGACCAGCCCGTTTGATAAGGCAACTGCTTTTGTAACCATTTCCGGATATCGCTGGGACAATTACTTGCCGCATGTATACCGGACTACTAATAACGGTCAGAGTTGGGATGATGTTTCGGGTAACCTGCCTGATTTTCCGGTAAACTGCATTGTTTTAGACCCGGAAAATGTGAACACCTGGTATATCGGCACCGATGGCGGTGTCTTTTACACCAGGAATGCAGGCGTAACCTGGGAAATTTATGGATCAGGACTTCCAAAGATTACCGTATTCGATATGTATCTTCATGCTCCTACCCGAATGCTGACTGCAGCCACCTTTGGACGCTCAATGTTTAAAATACCTCTGCCGGCTTCCACTGGCACAAATCCGGTGATCAATACCCGGGAAGACATCAAAGTTTTTCCGAATCCTTTCAGTTCACAATTAAAGGTTTCATTCAGATTGAAAGAAGCCTCCAAAGGGGTGTTGTCTGCATACGACATTTCCGGCAAACAACTTTGCATCATTCATAAGGGAACATTTAATGCAGGAGAAAATCTTTTCACGTGGTCTGGCACAGATGACGGAAGAAATCCGGTTCCATCCGGTACCTACCTCATCAGGCTGGTAACTGATAAAGAGGTCAGTTCGGTCCGGACTCAAAAACTCTGATATTAATGAAGGACAGGCAAATGCTGGTAGCAGCTCTTATACTGTTAATAATGATTATTGGAGGTTGCAAGGCCAAACCAGGAAAACAGGACAGTGTTGACTTTCTGACACTAAAAGGCCCGTCGGCTATGGGGATGATTTATCTCCTCGACTCGCAGGCCACTGCCATTCCTACAAAACTGAAAATTGAGATTCTGGATGAACCGATGATGGTCAGAAGCAGGATGCTGAAAGATAAGCCCGAGCTCGCTGTTCTTCCTCTGAATATGGGCGCCATACTTTATAATATGGGCTTGCCTTATCAGGTAATTGCCATTCCTGTTTGGGGCACTCTTTACCTGCTTGGTTCTGATACCACTGTGTCCGACTGGCAATCACTGAAAAACAAGAGAATATTTCTCATGGGGAAAGGCACTACACCTGATATCCTTTTTCGGTACTTACTGGACTTTCATAAACTGTCAGCAGATAAGGATGTTATTCTGGATTATTCCTTTCCTACACATATCGATTTAGCAAATGCTGTTACGGCAGGCAAGGCCGGACTGGCGTTAATATCTGAACCCCTGGTTACCCTGGCACAGGCGCGGAACCCTTTAGTACGTCAATTTATGGATCTTAACTCCGAATGGTCGCAGGCTTTTCCCGGAAACCAGATGCCACAGACTGCCCTACTGGGAAGAACGGATTTTATTATGGATCATCCTGACTGGGTTATCAGCCTATGTGAAGCATGGATCCGGTCGATCAACCAGGTCAATAAATATCCGGAAGAGGCAGCTGAAAGAATTGTATTCCATAAAATTCTACCAGATTCTGGCATGGCTGTAAAATCTATTCCCGGATGCAATCTGAAATTCCGGTATGCTTCAGATATACGACCAGCGATCGGCCAGTTCCTGCAAGTTTTTCTTACTTTTAATCCGGATGCCATTGGTGGCAAATTACCTGATGAAAAATTCATCTACCAGAAACCGGATAATTAGCCTGATAGTAGTTCTTATCCTGATCATAGGATGGGAATTACTGTCAAGATCTTTCAATTCACGCCAGATTCTCCCCGGACCGGTTGATACCATCAGTTCTCTAATCAGCATTGTAGGAAAACCAGATTTCCTTTCCTCTTTAGGAATAACCATTTTCCGCGGCCTTGTAGGGTTTTTACTGGCTTTTGCGTGTGCCATACTTATTGGTATCCCATCCGGAATGAACCCGGGTTTTGAAGCAGGATTCAAGCCAATCCTGATAACTATAAGGTCCACTCCGGTAATTGCCATAATCCTTCTGGCCCTGATCTGGTTTCATGTCGACCAGGTTCCTGTATTTATCGGTTTCCTCACCATGTTCCCCATCCTTACTATCAATATCACCCAGGGAATACGGGAAACAGATCCAGGTCTTATACAAATGGCACATTTATATCATATCAGAAAAAAACGAATCCTCACAGATATATATTGGCCTTCCATTCTGCCCTTTCTCTTTAGCGGAATATCGACATCAGTAGGTTTCGGCTGGAGGTCTGTAATCATTGGAGAGGTATTGAGCCAGCCCCGTTATGGAATAGGATCGATGATGCAGGACGCTCATAGCTACCTTTTGGTTTCAGAAGTCATTGCCTGGACATTGATAGCAATACTCGTTGGAGCTGCATTCGAGCTGATCATACGTGGGGTGGAAAAACGTTCAACAGTTTGGAAAAGATGAGCCTTAAACTCGAAAATATAACCAAATCGTTCGGCGAGCGCAAGATCCTGAATCAGTTCACCCTGGAATTCAAACCCGGTTCAATTACCTGCCTTTTTGGCCCGTCGGGTTGCGGAAAGACTACCATCCTGAACCTGATCGGAGGAATATTAACTCCTGACGAAGGGTCTGTTCAGGGATTTGGCGAGGAAGGAATTTCCTGCATTTTCCAGGAAACCAGAATACTTCCCTGGAAAACAGTTCTTGCCAATGTTGTCTTTCCTTTAATGGATAAAATGCCTGAAAGCCAGGCTTTGGAAACTGCGAAAAAATTTATCCGGCTTGTTGGCCTTGAAAAGGAAGAAATGCGCTACCCTTCCCAGCTGAGCGGAGGCATGAAACAGCGCGTATCCATCGCGCGGGCATTCGCGTTTCCCGGCAAAGTGATCCTGATGGATGAAGCATTTCACAGTCTCGACAACGCACTGAAATACAACATACTGGATTCATTCCTGCAAATTTGGAAAGAAGATGGCCGAACGGTCATTTTTGTAACACATGATATCGGGGAAGCTACCAGGCTGGGGCAGCATATTGTCTTCCTGAATCACAATCCTCTGGAAATCATTCGGTCGGTAAATACTGCTGATGAAACCGCTGATTCAATAAATAAGATCGCGGATGTCCTCTATGTCCTGAATAAGTAGATTTCTGTCCACTCCTGTCCCATCATTTTCAGCCAGACGAATTCTTTTGTGAAAGGCCAGATTGACCTCAGGTATCTTTGACAGATCAAAATCGGGCGCATGTAATAGTATTCGGCTTCCCTCACCTGATTTCTGAATCACCACCATCACTTTTATGCGATGATCATCTTCAAGTATTGATCCGGCATACACACCGGGTGGAGTAATCTGTTTTTCCTCCTCGTCAGGAAAAAGCTCAAACCAGGCAAAATCCGCAGGCAGTGAATTTTCGGAAGCAATCCTTATCGGAGCAATAAAAAAGTATTCATGATCGAGATAAGCATTTGCCCTTTGAATATTACCCTCGAGAATGGCTTTCCTGATTTTTGTTGAACTAACAAATTCATTATGAATATCCTGCTCAGGAATTTCCTCAACGGCAAATTCGTAATATTTTCCCAGTTCATGCAGGTAATCATAATCACCTTCCCGATTATGGCCAAAATGATGATTGAATCCAACAACAACACAGCTGGCATGAAGCTTGGCAACTAAAATCTTACGAATAAAATCAACAGAGGTCGTTTTAGAGAACTCCAGTGAGAAGGGTATAATGACAAGATGATCCAAACCAGCCTTTTCCAGAAGGTATATCTTTTCGCGCTGAGTGTTAATCATCTGTAGATCTTTACCTTGCGTGTTCGGATACAATATTTTCCTTGGATGGGGATAAAAAGTCACCAGAACCGATACACCGTCAATATCATTAGCAATTGAGCGCAACCGATTGATGATTGTTCGGTGGCCAACATGCACGCCATCAAACGACCCTGTGGTAACCACAGACTTATTTATATTGAGTTTCTCGAGACTCCGGTGAACAAGCATTATTGAAAAAGCCGCTTTGGCAGTTATCCCTGGTGATTTTTTACAAAATAAGCGATTTTTTCCAGGGATGTAATCATATCGTATTCCTCGAGATATACATGCGGTGGCATATTCAGCGGTGCAGTAGTAAAATTCAATATGCCCTTTATACCGTTTGAGGCAACATAATCAGCAATGTTACGTGCATGTTCCGGCGGCACGGTAAGGATGGCAATTGATATCTGAAGGTCACCAACTAATTTCGGAAAATCGTCTAATGAAAAACACTTTACTCCTGCAATCATGCGTCCGATTTTTTCCGTATCGATATCAAATGTGGCAACTATATTAAGTTTCGACCTTTTTCCCCTGAAATAGCCCGTGATAGCCCTCCCGAGATTACCAACACCGATGACGGCAACATTCAAACCTTCGGTCGTATCAATCAACTCACCAATAGCTTCGATAAGTTCTTTTATAGCGTAACCCTTGCGCTGCATGCTGGTAAAACCCATCAGCATCATATCACGCCGAACCTGAACAGCAGTATTATGGAGTAGTGCAGCCAACTCATGGGAGAAAATATGGCTTTTACCCTGATTCAGGCAATCCAGTAAAGTTCTCCTGTATTCGCTAAGTCTTTCGACCGTCTTTTCGGGTAAACTCATGATAAGAATCCGTATTTGGTTATTCAAACATACATAATCAGATAATAACTGGCAACACTACCCTGAAAATTGAACCTTCTCCAGGATGGCTCTCAACTTCAATAGTGCCATCATAAAGTGCAATCAACCGTTTAACTATGCTTAGTCCCAAACCTGACCCCATGATATGTTTTGTTTCCTTCTGACGGATCCGCACAAACTCCCTGAACAATGTTGGAATATCATCTTCAGGAATTCCGATTCCGGTATCTTCTATTTCAATAATCAGTTTTTTATTGGCCGCTTTTAACCGGCAAATTACAGTGCCGCCTATCTTATTGTACTTAACAGCATTGCTAATGAGATTGTTTAAAATTATTTCCATTTCCTCTGCATCAACCATCACAAAGAACTCATCCGGGCATTCAAGCTTAATGTCAACTTCCATCTGAATAGCCATTGGCCCCATCGTCTCAGCGGATATGCGCGCAATCTTGACCAGGTCTGTCTGTTGCATTTCCCGATTTTTCTTACCCGATTCAATCTTTGTCAAATCAAGAAGATCCATGATCAATACCCTCATCCCCTTGATTCTGGCAATAGCACGCTCTATCATCTGATCATAGGAACCTATTTCCTCTCCTGCCTGTCTTTCCTGCATCATGCGCAAATATCCTTCGATGGAGTTGAGCGGGTTCTTCAGCTCATGAGATAAAACCGATAAGAATTGAAATCGAATCTGCTTACCCTCCTTATTCATTTTCTGCGTCATCCGTTTCAGGAAAAGGTGCTTCGTAATATTTTCCATCGACGATCGCAGCTCTTGTGGTGTAAAGGGTTTCGGAACAAAATCATATGCCCCGATATTTGTTGCTTTGACGGCCAATTCCAGTGAAGCGAATGATGTGATCATCATCACCTCAATATTCAGCTGATTTCTTTTGATATACTCCAGAACCTCTACCCCACCCATTCCAGGTAATTTATTGTCGAGCAAGGCGATATCGGGGGGATCTTCATGAAATATGCGGA
Organism: uncultured Bacteroidota bacterium; assembly: GCA_903919065.1. Classification (GTDB taxonomy): domain Bacteria; phylum Bacteroidota; class Bacteroidia; order Bacteroidales; family UBA12481; genus UBA12481. The sequence goes on along the minus strand of CAIXHD010000541.1, from coordinate 2,075 downwards.
TCGCCTCCTCACCGGTTGATGCCTCATAAACCGTATAGCCAATATCTTCATCCATAAAAGGATATCCCACAGTAAACTTACTTAGGATACGATCGATGCCCGATCGGATTCCGGGTTCATCATCCACAACCAGAACCTTCAACATTTCCATTGCTAACGGTTTAATAAGGAATTAACATGTTCAATAAGCTGATCCGGATGCAGCCCTTTCTCGAGATATAAGTCGGCCTTAATCCAGCCATCTCCATCAGAAGCATTCGATCCGAATTGACGGCCGGTCTCAGCAGTAACGGCTGTGAGCAAGATTACCGGCATCTCCGGATGTTTTCTTTTCGCATGATAAGAAAGGATAAAGCCGGCATCGTCCCGCTCCATCATCAGGTCAAATATTGCCAGTTTTGGTTTGTCCCTCTCCATGGACAATTCCGCTTCTTCCATAGTTTCTGCAGTCACCACGCGGAATCCACCCTTCTCCAGAGCAAACTTCATCTGAAAAAGATAATCGGGATCATCATCTGCTAATAAAATCAGTGGCAGGTATTCTTTATTCGTCATGGTTGCAAATCATTAATTCTGGGTATAAATATCTTGAAACAGGTACCTGTTGGACCCTTTTCCGGATCATTATTTGATTCAACTTCGATTTTCCCCTTATGCATCTTGATAATACCGTAGGTTGTCGCCAACCCTAGACCTGTCCCTTTGCCAATCTCCTTGGTCGTAAAGAATGGGGTAAAAACCTTGTCCATATTTTCTGGAGATATTCCGGTTCCGGTATCCTTAACACTCAGACAGAAAAATTCCGTGTCGCCTTCGATCGTGATGGTAAGAAATCCATTGCCTGAAATTGCATCAACCGCATTCTTAATCAGGTTGGTGAGAACCTGCATCATCTGCTCCTGATCAAGGTAGGTAACCGCATCCTTTACACGGCTATCGATCATGGTTTTTATGCGATCCGGAATTATCACCGAAGTCAGGCTATCCTGAGCCAGCTTAACGAGGCTGATCTCTTCGAGACGGACCTGATTTTTCCGTGCAAAATTCAGCAAATTGCCAACAATCCTTTTACATCGGTCGGCCTGCACGGCAATCAGGCTCAAGTCCTGCTTCATTTGTTCATTTTCACATTCATCCAGAAGAATGTTGGCATACATGATCACCACTCCCAAAGGGTTATTCAGCTCATGGGCGATACCGGCAGATAATTGCCCCATATGGGCCAATTTCTCCGAATGCTTCAAAGCCTGCTGAACTTTGGCCAGCTTTTCGTTCGAAAAGTTAAGTTCCATAATGGAGGTGTGCATTTTCTCTATCGTATAGGGAAGACACATGTCAATTTCGGCGAGTCCCTGTGCTATGGCAATAGCATGGCTCTCGCACGAGTCATAACCGCAGGCGCCGCAATTAAGATGGTCCTGTGGATTTCTCTTACCAATGGAAGCCAGCACTTTTCTGATCTTTGCCGGAGTAGGCATTTCCAGGCGGCGATCAACCGGGGTAAAAGTCTGACTCAAATCAACAGAGGCATATTCAGACATCTCTTCATTCCACTTCTCATTGTCATGATGGTGAATTCTGTCTCTCACATAATTGCCTATGAGTGCCCTTCTGGCATAACGTTTACCGTCCGGCGACATGCCAGGCCCCATCAGGCAACCTTCACAGCATAACAATTCAAGATGCTGATCAGCAATAGCTCCCTGTTCGAATTCATCAATCGCAGCCGGAAAATTGACTTTTCCCTCAGCTACAAGAATATTACCATCGAAAAGATCTTCAGGGATATTAATGGTTTGAAGCATTCCGCGTTTAACCGGAAAAATAAGTCCCCTTCCTGCACGCGGCGGATCAAATTCCGAAGGCTGGATCTGACCGGGCTTAATTCCCTTGTGCTTAAGTATATGCCGCAATTCCTGAAAGGTAAGTACATAATCAATCTCATCAGATTCAGCCTTTTTACTGATGCATGGACCGATAAACACTGTTCTTACACCTTTTCCATATTTCTTTTTTACAACCCTGGTCATGGCAACCATGGGCGATGCGACCTTAGCCAAAGCCGGTACAAGCCC
>CAIXHD010000540.1 GCA_903919065.1 uncultured Bacteroidota bacterium | reverse complement strand
CACTTGCTGATAATGTCAGCATTAAAGAACCGCGGGTTGTCGTTTACAATCCATTGCCCTGGACCCGTGATGGTGAAGTGTTTATGGATACACGGATACTGCCTGCGTTTAACTCCCTTAAACCGGCTGATGGAGGCGCTGTTGTTGTTGTATCACACGAATTTGCAGCTTTGGAGAATGCAGCTCCCCTAACTCGTTTTTTAGTAAAGGATATTCCTCCAATGGGCTACCGGACATTTATCGCTTCACAGGAAAACCCTGTAGCTGCCGAATTATTCCTTGATGAAAAAGCGGGGATTATTGAAAGCCCGTTTTTTAAAGCCACTTTCGATGCAAAACGTGGCAGAATCATTAGTCTGATTGATAAGCGTTCCGGAAACGAACTGGTTGATCAGACGGCTCCCCAGGGATTTGGTCAGTACCTTTATGAGCGTTTCGGCTATAAGGATCTTGCCGACTGGCTGGCTAAATCGCTCTATCCGCAATATACCGGACATAAAGTTTGCTTTGTTGCATATGATATGCCGAAGGACAGTATCTACCGGTCAGCATTGCCTCAGAACATGACACTGACCCTTAAAAAAAGCCCGATTGATGTATCCGCTATAATGACCGGTACCATTCCTGGTCCCGGACAGCCGCAAAGGATTTCCATAAAGGTTACCCTGCCGGCGGAGGCTCCGGTGGCTGATCTTGAGATCAGCTGGCAAAAGCAGCCTGATGGCTGGCCGGAAGCTGGCTGGATTTGTCTGCCTTTTAAAATTGATAATCCGAAATTTCGCATGGGCCGTCTCGGGGCAGACATGGATCCCGTTAAAGATTTCAATGTCGATAATTCAAATTATCATATGTCATGGATCAATACTGGCGTCGCCGTTTATGATGGCAAATCGGGTCGTGGCGTTGGCCTCTGTTCTGAAGATTCTCCGGTGCTGAGTCTTGGGGTACCGGGCGAATATCAGTTTGATAAACGTTACGAGCCAGCTAAACCATATGTATACATCAACTTGTATAATAATCATTGGCGCACCAATTTTGTTGCATGGATAGGTAATGGCGAGCGAATGAGTTCGCGAGTCAGGTTATGGTCATTCGATAAATTCAATTCCGAATCTGCCCTCTATACCCCTGCCATGGAAACTCGGGTTCCTTTGAAAGTTGGCCGGTCAAGAAGCAATCCAGGTACCCTACCTGTAACACAGGCGGGTATCAGCATTTCCCGAAAAGGGATAGCTTTAAATGCTTTCGGTCCAAATCCGGATGGGAGTGGTATCATTTTGCGTGTTTGGGAGCAGGCCGGTATCACCGGTGAAATCGAGGTCACCCTGCCAGTCGGCTCAAAATTCAAAACAGCTACTCCGGTAAATCTCCGGGGCGAAAAGCTAGCCAGGCCTTTGAAAATAAAAGATGGCAAACTGTCGTTTATTATTCATGCCTATGGGCCACAGAGCTTTGAATTGGATGATTAACGCGCAGGCAGCTTAACGTAGAAAGTCGAGCCTTTATCAACTTCGCTCTCTGCCCAGATCATCCCTCCGTACTTCTCGATGAGGTCTTTACAAATGATCAGTCCAAGACCAGTACTGTGTTCACCATTTGTTCCCTGACGATTTGTTTTTTCATGAATATTGAACAAGCGGTCAAGCCGATCTTTTGATAACCCAATGCCCGTGTCGCTTACTGATATTTGAATTTCATTTTCATTGAGCAACTTCGCTTCAATCTTAATTTTTCCACCATTTTTGGTGAATTTTACGGCATTGGAAAGCAGGTTCCTGATCACGGTTCCTACCATATTGCCATCAGCAACCATCTCCAGATTATCAGGAATGTCGCTGCTAATATTAATGTTCTTTTGAAGTGCAGAGACCTCAATTAACTCTGAGCTATCGTAAATTTTGGATTTAAGGGAAAATGGCTCCTTGTTGAAGCTCTTTAATCCTATTTGTATTACAGACCACTCCAGAAGATTTTCAAGTAAATTGTAAACATTAGCAGCCGAATCTCTCAGAGTAAGTGCGATTTTTTGAATTTCATCCGGTTCAAGCGAAGGCAATTCTTCTGCTATAATCGTTGTAAAACCAAGCAATGCATTAAAAGGACTGCGAAGATCATGAGCAATTATAGAGAAGAACTTGTCCTTTTCAGCATTGAGTTTTAAGAGCTCTGTATTCTTTATGCTGATTTCTTCTTCAGCTGCTTTAAGGCTGGTAATATCGATCCCCATCCCCATAATATAGGATTTATCCCTTATGTCGAGCCTGACGCCAGTGAGGATAAATGGAATTGTGCGGCCATCCTTTGTGTTAAGATTTGCTTCGATCCGGACACTGCCAGTTTTCATTGCCTCTTCCATTGCATTTATCACCGGCATCCTGGAATCCTGTATATTCCAATCACGGACCGACAGTCCTTTGAGCTCATCAGGATCAAACCCTAAAAACACCTCGTGGTTCTTATTATATCGTACCAGGCGAAGCTCAGGATAGCTGTACAGGTAAAAGATGCCTGGAAGGCTATCAATCAGTGAGGCTGAGAACTGTTGCTCATTGCGCAGTTCCTCTTCCATTTTTTTACGTTCAGTAATATTGTTTATGCTGGAGAGGATATATGATTCGTCATTCAGCTGCATGACCTGTGCGGAAAACAATCCGGTAATTACCTCACCATTCTTTTTATTAAACAGATATTCATAATGTGCTATCTTTCTGCCTTCCATCAATGTCGATACCACCTGCCTGCGGTTATCCGCATCTGTCCAGAGGTTCAGCCCGATCGAAGAATCTGCCATGGCTTCCTCACGGGTGTAGCCCGTAATTTCAGTAAATGCATCATTAATCTCAATGAATTTCCCATCCGTTAAACGGGTGATGGTAATGGCATACGGTGAAGTCTGAAATGCCAGGTTGAATTTTTTCTCCTGGGTAATTACCTCTGAGAGCAAACGCCTTGAAACCATCAGGATAATACTCACGGTGAGGCAGACATTCAGAATGATATAGCCGGTTATTGCTATCTCGTTAACTGCACCGGATTTAAAGAAATCGCTGCTTATTTCAGGCAACGAAAAAGTCGAAATGATCCGGGCTAAACTAAAAATGGCATAAATGAGTAAAACGATTCCGGTAGTTCTCGTTATCCTCCGTAAAGATTGATCTGATGAGAAAAGCAAAATCGCGCATTGCGCAGAATAAATGATCAGCATGGATGAAAGTGCAATATCACGTACTCGCAGGTTCGGCTGAATGACCACGAAGTAGGCGCTTATCAAAACGAAAAAAGCCAGCAGAATGAAATTTGGAATTTGTCTGCTTCTTTTTCCAGTAAATCGCTCTAAACCTATCATCAGGAAGATAAACCCTCCTAAGATTAATGTATTGGAAAAAGTCATGGTTATGAGATCCGGTAACGTCCCACGCAGAATATGCAATGATGGGCCCAGAACCTGAAGCAAAAAAGCGATAAGAATGAATAACAAACCCGGAAATCGACTTCGGTTTTGACCCCAGATAATGGCAATGGCGCCAGCATTGATCACATTGGTGATCAGGTAGAGGATCATAAGGGTCTTAAGATCAAGCATATTTTTCGGTCAGCTTTCGAATTGACACGTCAATATAAGAAAATCTGAAATCAAAGTTTTAAATTACACCTTCAAAAAATTTGAACGTTACCCTCCTTAACCGTTATTGCATGAAAACTTTCTCTCTGCTTATCTCGCTGTTATTCTTTGCCTTCGTACCTTCTGAGGCGCAAAAGTTATCCGGTGGTATAGTTATTTCATCCAACGCCACCTCTATTGAAAAATATGCTGCTCTTGAGTTGCAGCGATACCTCTTTCATGTGACCGGAAAGAAGCTGGAGATTCAAACTGATGCTACCAAGGTCAATCCGGGGAGTTTTATTTTAGGACAGCCATCAGCAAATCAAATGATTAAGAAGCTGGTAACTGACCAAGCGGGGCCTCAGGGATATGTATTAAAAAGACTGGGAGATAATATGGTAATCGCCGGAACCGACCCGGAGGGAGTGCTCTATGGCGTATATGGGCTTCTTGAGGATCATTACGGTATTGGATTCTATCTGGGTGGTGATGTTCTTCCTGACCTTAAGCAGCCACTCATGCCTGATAAGCTCAATGAAACAAAAACTCCTGAAGTCGCAATCCGAGGATTCCTTCCCTGGACAAATTTTCCTCAGTCAGCTACTTCCTATTCCTGGGAGGATTGGAAATTTATACTTGACCAGATGGCAAAAATGCGGTTTAATTTTCTACACATTCACAACTATAACGGGGAAGCTGGTCATAATGAGATGTATCATAATTTTTCAGCGAACGGAATCCTTTCGAGAGTTTGGATGGCAACCGCTAAAACCGGTCACGGCTGGGCTTGCCCGGGCTGGGATGTGAATGAATATCGATTTGGAGCCTCAGACCTGTTCGGTGATTATGATTTTGGAGCCGATGTTGCCTTACACAATGAGTCCCTCACTAATGAACAGGTTTTTCGCAAAGGCGTAAGCATGTTTCAAAGAGTAATAGAATATGCTCATCAGCGCGGAATTAAGATCGGACTGGGCCTGGATGTTGACCTGATTCTTCCGGAATATAAGACCGAATCTGATAATCCAAAAGTGATTTCAGCCCAGGTTGATGAGCTAACAAAAAACTATCCGGACCTGGATTATTTGCTCTGCTTTCAGTCTGAAGGTATTGCTTCTAATACCGAACTCTGGAAGAAATGGCGACGGGTTTTCGATGGTTTTTATACCGGCATGAAAGCCAAATCTCCAAAAACAAGGCTGGCTGTTGCTGGGTGGGGTATCGATCCGAAAAATACGGCCACTTTACCTGCAGATGTGATTTGTGCTCCAATCTCGGCCTATTCTGATGGATGCGAAACCGGTGCTATTTATGGCGACCGCGAGTATTGGGGATGTCCATGGCTGGAACGCGATTTCAATAGCTCGGAATATTATTATCCATACAATATGAATCTCTCCAATACCATTAAGGCATGGAACAACAGGGCTCCTAATATGAAGGGGTTTTACTGCCTTACGTGGAGGCTGACGGATGCTGTCGATCCCAAAATGTCATTTATGAGCAAAGCACCCTGGAACGATATGTCTCAGACAACATCGAAAGATATCTACCATGATTATGCAGCGAAAAATTATGGGACAGCAGCGGCTGATGCTATTACTGAAATCATCAACCAAAATGAACCATTTGCTTCCGGATTCGGTGAATGTCAGGAAACACCAGGGTTTAAACTGGTGGGGCGCGATGAGTATTTATTGAACCTCAAGACCATCATGGTTAACGGTACAGTGCGCAATGCCTCAAAGGTTGCTGACCAGTTCGATACTCAGAAGGCACCTTGCAGTGAAGGTGGTGAATGTGTTGGATTTATCAGGAAAGGTAGCTGGCTCGGATTTACCAATATAGATTTTGGTAGTTCAACAGATAGCCTTAACCTGCGGCTTTCATCAGCTTCGCATGGCGGTATCATTGAGTTTCGGACTGATTCCCTCGAAGGGATGGTTGTCGGGACCCTGACAGTAAATGATACCCAAGGCTGGCAGTCGTGGATCAATATGACCGCAAGGATCAAACCTGTTGGAGGCACCCATAATCTGTTCCTGAGGTTTTTAGAGAAGCCTCCTGTTTCAGTAATGCCGGAATTTGAGAAAGCCAAAGGCCAGCTTGCCATTATCGATAAGTGCATAGCAAGTGCAAATACAGCCCAGAAAGTTCGCCTGAAAAATCTGAGGTGTCGCATCGCGGCATCTAAGGATCATATTCTTATGAATGAGCGGTTTAGTGATCAAAAATGGGAAGAGATGCCAGATGTGATGCAATCGTGGGCAAGGAACTTCACTCACCGGGTCACAGATATTTCATCGCTTGGCAATGTTATGAGCAGCCAAAACCGGTTCGTGCAGCTAAACTATCTGCCAAAGGAGGGTAAGGTAAGAAAGCCTGTGGTAATTGATGCTCCGTTGTTTCCGGTAGTGATCTCAGCACCCTCATCAACTATTACCGGTCAGCCGGCAACAATCACGGTTCGTGTGCTTGATTCCAAGAATTATGCTGGTGTTTCTGCCAACTTATACTGGCGTCAGGCTGGAACCGGAGACTGGAATACCAAGCCAATGGAAAGGAGAGTGAAGGCAATCTTTACTCAGAATATTCCTGCTGATGGCTTACTGGAATATTATCTTACTGTATCAACCGGAACCAGTATTGTACGGTGGCCTGTCCCTGGCAACAAGACTTTAATCACACTTGAAAATCCGGTTCCTCCAGATTTGTCCGCTCCATCCGGTGTCAAGGTGAATAACAGATCGATCATCTGGAATGCCGTACCTGATGCATTCTGGTACAGGATTTATCGCAGCAATAGTCCTGGATTCAAGCCGGGACCTGAGAATCTGGTGACTTTTGTCCCCGCATCAATGCTTTCTTTTATCGACGGAGCTCCGGGATTCGATGGAAAACCTTTTTCCGGCATGCAATACTATCGGATTACGGCAGTGGATAAAACAGGAAATGAAAGTATTGCAAGTGAATCGATAAAACTTTCAGCCCGTATGCAGTGGTGGCGTGATGCACGTTTTGGAATGTTTATACACTGGGATATGTCAAGTGTGGCGGGAACTGAAATTAGCTGGTCCAGACTCGGTCCTAAGCCACTTGATGGCTCCTGGGGAAGCCCGGCTGGAACAGGCGGAGATCCGGTATATGACAACCTTTATAAGAAATTCAATCCAACAAGATTCGATGCGAAAGAGTGGGTGAAAATTGCCCAAGATGCTGGCATGAAATATGTTGTATTTACAACAAAGCACCATGGTGGATTCAGTATGTGGAATACCGGATTTTCAGATTATTCCATCATGAATACCTCATTTAAGCGCGATGTGGTAAAGGAATTGTCTGATGCTTGCCATGAGGCAGGGCTGAAATTTGGCATTTATTATTCACCCCGGGATTGGTGGCATCCGGATTATGGAGTAGGGGATAACAGTAAATATGAGGCATACATGACTGGACAGTTAACGGAATTGTTATCGAATTATGGTTCCGTTGATGTAGTTTGGTTCGATAGCTTTGGCACAGGAGAGTCAATAAAATACTGGCATGCCGATAAGATTCTTGAACTGGTAAGACGACTTCAGCCCCAGGCAATTATCAATAACCGCTTCAGCTTTTTTGCTGAATATGTACCTTCTCTGCAAGCTGATTTTGACACCCCTGAACAAACTATTGGTTCATACAGGACCAACCGCGACTGGGAATCCTGCATGTGCGTCGTGGAGGCGCCGGGTGGAGGCTGGTCATACCGAAAGGATGGTAAAGTGAAGCCTTTCGATGAGTGCATTCGTAACCTCGTGAGTTGTGCCACCGGTGATGGTAACCTTCTGCTTGATGTAGGACCTGATGCTACAGGTATCATCCCGGCTGATCAGGCCGGGCGTTTGGCCGAAATGGGCATTTGGGTGAAAAAGTATGGCGAATCGATCTATGAAACAGAAGGTGGCCCATTCCGAAATGGGGCATGGGGTGGAGCAACTTACAAGGGTAAAAAGGTTTATGTTCATCTTTTTAATGACGCACCAGAAATTCTGGAACTCCCTTCCCTCAATCAGAAGCTGGTTTCCAGCCGCTGTCTTACCGGTGATGAATTTAAAGTGACACAGAATAATGGACGTATCTCGATACAAACAAAAACGAAGGACCGAACAAAACCTGACACCATCATTGAACTGACATTTGATCAGAATGTCACCAGAGTAGATAATTAGGTATCAGGTATCGGGTATCAGGTTTCGGGAGCTGGAGGCAGGGCTTCCTCAGGCTGATTTATTTAATTGTCTTATATACAGATTTTTATATCTTTCGTCTCTTGTTACCTATTTCTTAACCCGATACCTGACACCTGATACCCGACACCCGACACCCGACACCCGACACCCGACACCTGATACCCGACACCCGACACCCGACACCTGACACCCGACACCCCATACCCCATACCCCATACCCGATACCCGACACCCCATACCCTAAATCCAACGCTTAAGGTTCAATATTAACTGATTCGCATTCTCCATCGAGAAACACAAGGGCGGCTTGAATTTGATTACATTGTTAAATGGCCCGTCAGTGCTCAGAAGGAAACCGCTTTCCTTCATCGCATTCACAATATTCACTGCTGCCTCAGTGGCAGGATCATCGGTACCGTTCTCCCTGAGTTCGATCCCTAAGAACAATCCTGATCCACGGACTTCTGCCACGCGATACTCTTTACTGCCTGCTGCGGACTGCTGACTGCTGACTGTCGACTGTCGACTGCTGACTGCCAACTGCTTCAACAAATAGTCTCCCACCTGCCTCGCATTTTCTTGCAGACCCTCTTCCTCAATGACGTCCAAAACTGCCAGACCGATTTCACAGCTCACCGGATTACCACCGTAAGAACTGAAAAATTCCATACCTGTCTCAAAACTTCTGGCTATTGCCTCGGTGCAGACCACAGCACCCATCGGATGGCCATTACCCATGGGTTTCCCTAGAATGACCATATCAGGCACTACATCATAAAGCTCATAACCCCAGAATTTATGCCCCACACGGCCAAACCCAGTCTGAACTTCATCAGCAATATATATTCCGCCCTCAGATCGCACACCGTTAACAGTCTGCTGCATAAACTCTTTCGATAGGACAATTTGTCCGGCACAACCAACAATCGACTCCGCAAAAAAGGTCCGCGGGTCTTGTCCCCCCTCCTTCCTAAGGAGGGGGTTAGGGGGAGGTTCTTGAACTCTAAGCAGTTGGCCAGGGGGAGGTACTTCTAATATCGTCACATTCTCTGGCTTGCCTTTTCCTCCTTTCCGGTTGAATTTATATGGACTCAGTCCAACGGCCGCCTTGGTATTACCATGATAGGCATAATCCAGTACCAAATATTCACTCTGGCCTGTGAAGGATTCAGCTAATCGGACAGCAAGATCAGTAGCTGCTGAACCTGAGTTGACGAAGAAAATCTTGTTCAGCGATGAAGGGAATTTCGATAATAATTTCTCCGCATATCGATCAATACTGCCATATAAATATCGGGTATTGGTATTTAGTCTGGCCATTTGCTTTTGCCCGGCTTCAACAACTTTTGGATGACAATGCCCCACATGCGGAATATTGTTGACACAATCAAGATAGGTCCGGCCATCAGAACTGTACATATACTGCATGGCTCCACCAACCATATGGATCGGCTCTTGATAGGATAATGAAACTGACTTCGAAAAATACTGGTACCTCCTCTTAACCTCCTCTGCTATCTTAACCTCCTCTGCTTTTTTAATAGGGTTTTGCCTCACCCACAGATGCAACATTTCCCTGGCTCCCTTTACGCTAACCTGATGATAATCACTTTCCTTATTATCCCTGGATTGCCTGGCTGCCATAACTATAGTCTGGCACCAGCGGGCTGCCACCAGGTAATATAGGAGCGATAACTCAATTTCTTCCAGTTCAATAATCTCCCGATATCCATTGATCAATTCATGATAAACCTCGATGAAATCCTCCCTTCCCATTAACGCATAGGCAAGTGCAATCGCCACCTCATTTATTCTTGGCCCCCATACCATATCTCCAAAATCAATTATGCCGGCAACTTCACTACCACGGCCAACTAAAATATTCCAATCATTTCCATCACCATGAATCAGCATTTTTTGCAACTTATGGAACACCGGTAAAACCTCTTCCCGATATTTCATAAGATAAAAATGTACCAATCGCCTGTCTGCGGGATTTTTGATAAGGTTGATGTCATCCATGACCTCAAGTACTCTGGATAAATCCCATTCATGTGTCCGGCACTTGAGAACAGCATCTTCCATGCCGGACATGGCTGCATCCATTTGACCAAAGGCTTTTCCCAGTTCAAAAAAGAAATGAATATCTGGTTTGGATTCCCCAAGAAATTCCCCGGCAATAAATGGGAATAATCTGGCTGAAAAGGTTGATTCTCCTATCGAAAGTTCACTGATAAAAACACCTTTGATATTTGAAATTGGACAGGGTAACAAAATTCCCAGCGGCTGTTTCGATAAACCATATAGAATTCGGTTTTGAGATCTGATGAATTCCAGATCATCATTTTCTGTAGTAATCTTGAGGATATATTTTTTGCCTGAGGAGCAGGTTGCCAGATAATTTTGATCCTGATAGCCTGCAAGTTGCGAAACATTGGCCTTAATTTGGAATTGCTCTTCCAGAAATTTACTAAGATCGCTTAACTCTGGTTTATTCATACCGGTATTCAGGATTTGCTTCCCTTAATGAGTCCCTGCATAATCAGGAATTGAGCAAGAACGTAGGTCGATAATACCAGTAAGCCCTCCTGTGGAATATCAATTGCGAATTTGTTTAGCGCCAGGATGCTGTCTGAAATCATAAAGAATATTGTACCGGTGAATAGAATCCGGAAACTCGCAGGGTCCATCAAACCCTTACGGTTCAATGCAACTGCCGACATACCCATCAATGAAATAGCATAGAGTGCAACCACGGGTTTCATAATCCCTTCCAGATGAGGGTAAAGTATACTGTAAATCACAACAACGTATGCCAGATAAGGTAATACCAGCAGGGGCTTTTGTGCTATGAATCCTTTACCGGGTTTAATATTGAATTTGCTGAACGCAATGATATAGGTCACCTGTGCGATAAAGAACCCGCCTACTCCTGCAAAAAAGAAAAGATCATTTTTCGATCCAAACATCAAAAAAACATCTCCAACCCAAGAAAAGAAAAAAGCAGTCATGACCAGCCACCTGTTTGGCTGCGGTTTTGTCATGATCATGAAATTTGCTGCAATCCAGATCATTACCAATGGCATGGATGAATAGTGAAGCCATTCGATACCAGTGATTGTTGCAATCATAACCATTGCCGTAATCAATAAGAATAACAGGTTGAGGATGTTAGATCTGGTTTTCATAAGGGAGGTTTCATTTTAATGCAATTTAAATAAAAATCCCGGCAGGAGAAATCCTGCCGGGACTAATATTTTTGATTTTGTCTCTGATTAATCCGAAAAAATAGACTAATCCAGATTATTTTTTAATTGGAACCACAGCTGCAGGAGCAGTTGCAGGACCTGCCTCGTCTTTCTGTACTTCACCTTTGATGGTAAGAACGTATTTCTGTCCATCGCTCAATTTTACCTGAGCTGATTTGGAAAAGAATCCACTGATTCTTGCATCGTAGGTCAGGGTAACTTCTCCTTTTTCACCTGGTTTAATTGGCTCTTTGGTGTATTTTGGAGAGGTGCATCCACAACTCGGTTGAACCAAAGTTATGGTAACCGGATCTTTGCCTGCATTCTTCATGGTGAATGTGGCAGTAGCTGGTTTTAACTGAACGACATTTTTGCCAAAATCATAGTCAGTTACGTCCCAGGTGCATGTCAGAGGAACCGCGGTTGGAGGAGGAGCTACTGTTCCGGGAGTCTGAACTCCGCCTGGCGTTGCCGTAGCTGGATTTGTAGGAGCGACGGTTGTGGCGGCCTGGGCTGCTTCAATTTTCTGGTTTTCTTTCTGAATTTCCTGAAGGGAAACTTTTTTCTGAGCATTAACCGGTAAAGCCAGGAAACCAATGAATCCTGCTGCCAGTATGAATGAAGCTGTCTTTTTCATCTTGTTTTAATTATAAATTATGAAGCAAAAATAGACTATCGGTCTATGCCGCGGAGTTAATGGGTATCAAATAATTGTTAACGAGTTGTTAAGCAATATTGACAGCCATCGGTTTATCAGGTATCTTCGCTCCTATGAATCGAACTGCCATTAGGATTGTACTCGTTCTTGGAATTCTGGCCATTGTCGGAATAATCAGCGTGCAATTTTATTTCGTGAAGCAGGCACTGGATAAGGAAAGTCGCCAGATTAACCAAACTATTACAATTGCTCTTGCAACAGTTGCTGAAGATCTTGCCCAATATAATGATGCTGAACTTCCAAGGCAAAATCCTGTTTTTCACCATAGTCCGGATTATTATATTGTGAATGTCAACACCCGGATTGAACCGGAAATCCTCGAACAGTTCCTGGTTACTGAATTTAAAGTCAGGAGGCTTACCCTTGATTTTGAATATGGTATTTACGATTGCCAAACCGATAAGATGGTTTATGGACGGATGGTTCGCTTTGGCGAAAATCCGAGAATCAAACCCATGAAAGAGAACCTGCCGAAATCCTCAGATTATCTGTATTATTTCGGTATACACTTTGCCGGGCAAAACCGACTACTTCTCGATTCGATGGGAATCTGGTACTTTTTCAGTTTTATACTACTCGTTGTAGTGATATTTTTTGTTTATACACAGATGATAATTCTTCGTCAGCGCAGATATGCTGAGGTTCAGCGCGATTTTATAAATACCATGACCCACGAATTTAAAACCCCGCTTGCCTCACTTTTAATGTCGGCAGATGTAATTCAAAGACCCGATATATTAAAGGAACCGGAACGACTCCACCGATACGGTGATATTATCCGTTCCCAGGTGAATCATCTGCTCAAGCAGGTTGAGCTTGTCCTGGAAATGGGAGGCCCGATGGGTGATAAAGTGCTGATAAAAAAAATCCCCGTAAATCTTAAGGTAACCATTGGTGAAATTTGTGAGCTCATGGAACCCCGGGTTCATTATACCCAAGGGGGACTGAAATTTAATTATCTGTCAAAAATTGAATTGATTGAGGCTGATCCTATACATTTTACCAATATTATACTTAACCTGTTGGATAATGCAATAAAATACTCGGGGGAGGCGCCTCGCATTGATTTAACCGTGACCGATTCCAAAGGATATTTAATCATTGAAGTAAGCGACAATGGGATTGGTATTCCTGTAAATTTGAAAAAGCGTGTATTTGAGAAATTCTATAGAGTTCCCACTGGAAATGTTCATAATACCAAGGGTTTCGGACTGGGACTATATTACACACGTAATGCAGTGGTTGCGCATGGATGGAAGATAACCATTGAAAGCCATGAAGGACAGGGAACAAGCATGAGGATTTTTATTCCGGTTAAAATGAATTGATTTATGGAAAAGCCTCTTATCCTTTATGTTGAAGATGATGAAACACTGAAATTCATCACAACAGATAACCTCGAACGCGAACAATTCCAAGTGGTGTCGGCTATAGACGGTATTGAGGCTTGGGAGATCTTTAAAAAGCAACAACCTGATATCTGTGTCCTCGACGTTAACTTGCCACGCATGGATGGATTCACGCTGGCCCGTCAGATTCGTGAGGCAAATCAGGATGTTCCTATCATCTTTGTCACTGCCAAGTCATTAAAGGAGGACAAACTGGAAGGCCTCCTGCTCGGTGGCGACGATTATCTGGTGAAGCCTTTCAGCATAGAAGAATTGATTCTCAAAATCCGCATATTCCTCCGCCGCTCAAAATCCGGACAGGATAACTCCCAACAGAATAAAATATCATTGGGTATCTATACTTATTTTCCGTCTAAACTGTTATTGACAAACAGTAAAATTGAGATCAAACTAACCTTTCGTGAAGGAGAATTACTGGCTTATTTTATTAAAAACCAGGAGATTCTACTAGGCCGCGAGCAGATACTGGAATCTGTTTGGGGAGGAAACGATTATTTTGCCGGACGAAGTCTCGACGTTTATATTTCACGATTGAGGAAATATCTTTCCGATGATCCGAATATTAAAATCGAAAATCGCCACGGAATCGGGTTCCAATTAGTTTCGAAACCTCGCTGATCATTTAGGCATCCCGCCAAAGAATGCTTTGAGATTCCTGTGAAACTTGTGAAAACCATTCGGATGGTGATGCATCAGAATACACTGTTTCGTAATGAGATTAACCTCTTTGCCCTGTAAAAGTGCTAAGGCTTCAGGGGTATCTGATGATTGTTGTATCCAGATGTTTTTTATTCCTTTGGCCAGAGCATCTTCCACAACTTGGGCTGTCTGATCTTTTTTGGTCATAATAATCAGGGATTTTACAGTGTCCGGAAGATTCTTAACCCCTGCATAACAGACTGACCCATTGATGGTATCTAAATTTGGATTGATGGGCATTAGCTTGAGGCCCTTGCCTGAAAGTTCTTCATAAGCGATTCTTCCGAATTTTTTTGGGTTTCGGGAAACTCCTGCCATGGCAATGGGTTCATTGGCAAGGAATTGATCAATTTGCTTTTTTGTTGTCATTTGGATTAAAGTTTGACTAAAGTTAAATAATCTTGATCTGCTTCTTAACTTTATGGCAAAATGAATTTGCAATGAATACAATCAATTTTTCAACAGAAAATCGCGAAATCAAAGATGTCAGGCGCATTCTTCTGAAAGACTATGGCCATCTGTATATTAGTCAGGGCGATGAAGAAAGTCTTCGTATCGAAGGAGAACCGGATGTAATATCTACTGTCAAAACTTTCATCAGGGAAGGCGAGCTGGTTCTTGATATCGATGCCGGCTGGTTTGATAAAACCTGGAGTGCTTTGACCAGCGCCGTTGAGGGACGTGTATTGAAATATCATCTGATGGTAAAAAATCTGGATGGGGTTTTTGTGCAGGGAGCAGCAAGCGTAAAAATGACAGGACTAAAATCCGAATCATTATATCTTACTCTTAAAGGTGCAGGTGAAGTTATCCTGACTGGCCTCGAAGTCGGTCTGATTGATGTTGACCTTCCCGGTGCCGGCCGGATTGCTTTGTCGGGGAAGACAGACAGGCTGAATGTGTCGATGAAAGGTGCAGGAAGTTTTGATGGTCCACAGCTGGAGTCCCGGGAAGCCAGAGTCATTTTGCGCGGCGTTGGCAAAGCAACCGTATGGGCCACCGCTCAGCTGGATGCTACCGTGGAAGGCATTGGTGCCATCGACTATTATGGTAATCCTACAGTTCGCCAGAATGTTTCGGGTCTCGGTAAAGTAAACGCCAGACGCTAGAATTTAACCCTCAGGTAAAGTTGCCAACTTTAAACAGTACCTCTTGTATAGCTTGAGAATTCTGCTTAAAGTTGGCAACTTTACTAGTAATCATCCCAACAACCTATGCGAAAACCTGCAATCCTCCTGGCACTGATCGGTACTCTGCTCCTGACTTTCTGCTCTGAGCAACGAGCTGCTTTCCCTGACCCCATCAAGGCTTTTAATATCGATTTTAACTGGGGCGAGGGTGGACCTAATGCCTTTCCCCGCCCAGGCCTTTGGGCAGATGCTAATCCTGCGGAGCATATCAAATGGTATGAAGATCTGGGTTGTAACGTAATCCAAACTTTTGCAGTTTCCTGCAACGGTTATGCCTGGTATAAAAATGGCATTATCCCTGAACAGCCCGGCCTGAAATATGATTTTCTTACTGAAATGGTCCGTTTGGGCCACCAGAAAAACATGAAGGTGTTCGGGTATTTTTGTGCCGGAGCAAATACCAAATGGGGTATTGATCACCCCGATCTGAGCTATGGAATACCGTCGAATCCGCATATACCGTTCACCACTCAGTACCTCGACTATTTGTGCTCTTCTATCGAGGATGCTATCAAAAAGACTAAAATGGATGGATTTATGATCGATTGGCTATGGAATCCTGGTGCAACCATGGAGCCTTATCCTCCATTGAAATGGATAGATTGTGAAAGAATTATGTTTACTGAACTGATGAATGAACCATTTCCCGGTATCGAAAAAATTACTCCCGAAATTGAGCACCAATTCAGACGTAAAGCCATCGACCGGTGTTGGAATCGAATCCATGAAATAACAAAGAAAACCGATCCGAATTGCCTGATCTGGCTTACTTGTTGTCAGGTAACAGGAAAAGATGTGGTTGGATCTCAAATGTTTAAGGAAGCCGACCTTTTGATGAATGAGGGAGGCGATCTGGAAAGCGTTGAGGCAATCCGAAGTATGGTCGGCCAGCATACCCGCCTGTTGACCTGCCTTGCCAACTGGAACAAACAGGATGCTGCTGAAATTGTTCCAGGAGCCATTAAAGCCAATATCGGCCTTTATGGATTCACCAAGGCTGGGGCAAATTCTTTATTGCCCGATATCGATTCGTTTCTATCCAAACCCGTCGATAGTTTTACCGGCGATTCAAGAAATATTGCTGCCCTGGCAAGGGCATATAAAGGTTTGCCTTCAAAATATGTTAAGTAGAGACGCATATTTGCGTCTAAGTAATTCTAATATCATGAAAAACATTTCTTTAAGGTTGTTGGTTGTTGCTTTTGCCACACTTCTGACTGGCAGTCCAGTATCTGCAAAAACAAAAAATCCTGGAATTGTCCCGATCCCCGTGACAATGACCTGGCATGAAGGTAGTTTTCCTTTAAACAGCCAAACTGAATTTTTAATTCCCGGGGATACCAAAGCTAACTGGGAAATGGCTGATGTGATATTCGGAAAATGCTGGTCAACTTTAGGCTACGAACCGCATGTTTCTTTCCGTTCCATGTCTGATAAACCCGCTGTTTATTTTCTCTTGTCGGAAGTAAGGGATGAAACTTTGGGTAATGAAGGTTATCAACTGGAGGTTAGTCCGCAAAAAATAAAAATAATCGCTAATAAGCCGGCAGGACTATTTTATGGTATGCAGTCCTTGCTTCAACTGATACCTCCATCTACTGGCTTAGCTGCAATATTGGATAGCACCAGACAAATTCCTTCAGTTTCCATTGTTGATTATCCAAGATTCCCCTGGCGTGGACTAATGCTTGATGTCAGTCGGCATTTCTTTACAATTCAGGAGGTTAAGCAATATATCGACCAGATGGTCAAATATAAATTCAACATATTTCATTGGCATTTATCTGATGATCAGGGTTGGAGAGTGGAGATTAAAAGCCTTCCCAAGCTAACTGAAATTGGTGCCTGGAGAGTCCCTCGGAAAGGGATGTGGTGGTCGTTTGATCCTCCTGGAGAAAATGAAAAGGCAACCGAAGGTGGATTTTATACTCAGGATCAGATCCGTGATGTCGTAAAATATGCCGCTGACCGCCATGTTACCATATTGCCTGAAATTGATGTGCCCGGTCACAGCCTGGCTATGATAGCTTCCTATCCTGAACTTTCATCCACCGGTAAGCAATATCCGGTTAATCCGGGCAGTAAGTTTTATGGAATCGACGATAATTCGCTCTGTCCGGGAAAAGAGGTGGTTTTCGAAGTGCTCGATAAGGTCTTTACTGAAATGGCTCAACTTTTTCCGGGTGATTATATCCACATAGGAGGTGATGAATGCAACAAAAGTTTCTGGAAAACTAGTCCGGAATGTCAGGCCCTGATGAAACGGGAGAAAATTGCCGATTTGAATGAATTGCAAAGCTGGTTTATTAAACGTCTCGAGAAGATTCTTATATCCAAGGGTAAGAAAATGATTGGCTGGGACGAAATCCTGGAAGGCGGCCTGGCCCCTGAAGCCACAGTGATGAGCTGGAGGGGTATGGATGGAGGAATACAAGCAGCAAAAATGGGACACCAGGTGGTCATGACACCAACCTCTAATTGCTATCTCGATTTGTATCAGGGTGATCCGGCTAATGAGCCTGCCACCTATTCAATGCTTCGATTATCAGACGTATATAATTTTGAACCTGTTCCCGCAAACGTAAATCCAAACCTGATACTGGGTGGACAAGGTAACCTCTGGACTGAATCAGTCGCCACTTTGCGCCATGCCGAATATATGACTTGGCCCCGGGGTCTGGCCCTCGCTGAAGTCCTTTGGTCTCCGGCTGCCCTGCGGCATTGGGATGGATTTGTTTCTCGTATGGAGGATCAATTTGACCGTTTTGATCGTGACCACGTAAACTATTCAATCAGTGCATATGATCCGATAATTACCATGATCAGCGATAATGGGAAAAGTAAAATATCAATCAGAACAGAAATAAAAGGTTTAGGAGTGCATTATTCCTTCGATGAAAGTTTTCCGGATCAGTATTACCCACACTATTTTACCCCGATTGATGTACCAAAAGGTGCAACAAGAATCCGGGCAGTTTCTGTGAGAGACGGCAAAAAAATTGGCAAACCAATCTCAATAGACCTCAAGGAACTATCCAAGCGATCTAAGTAATAGGGATCTTACCTAAAGCGCCTTGATCTTGACGTTCCGGTAATAAGTTTTGGCACCGGCATGCTTGCCCTGCAGCCCAACATAACCTTTATTGGCGAGTTCTGAAAATGGGGTGCTCAACCATTCCGGAATCTCACTTCCATCAGGATTCTTTTTTGCACTGGTCCATTTTGCCATATCCATGGTGATAACAGGCTTTCCATTTAATACCACATAGACCATTTTGCCTTTGCATGCAATCGTCATCCTGCTCCATTCACCTGGCTTTTTTACAACTTTTTCAGAAGGTGCCAAATGACCGAAGATGGAGGCGCATTTCCAGGTGCCAGGAACAGTAGCCCATTTTTCATTGTCGTCATCCAGAATCTGAACCTCAACAGAATGAGGGATCCAGTCCTTCTTATCTGTGCAATATACAACTACACCACTGTTGGCGCCCGGCTCAACATTGAATTCAAGGTCCACAACGAAATTCTCATACTCAACCTTCGAAAATATTATCTGATCTTCAGTGGCAGTAAATACCCCTTTTTCATAGGTCCAGATACCCGGAACGAATTCAGCATCCGATAAATCTTCCTTAAAAAGATTCTTCCAGTTCTTGCTGTCAGGATGGCCAGTCAATGGTAAAGTTACCTGAGCAAACGCAGATGTTGTTGCCAGGACCAACGACAATAATAATGTGGTGAACTTCATGCTATTCCTTGTTTATTTATTTGTTATTCAATGCAATCCTTATTATTTATGGCATACTTGGTAATTTCCAGCCATCGCGATAGGTGTGCTTTATATATTCATTTGCACATTCCAGTGCATTGAACTTGGCATACTTGGTGTTGAAGTTTGGGTGGCCATCAATAACCTTAAATTCCTCCAGGGTGACAATCTTTAGTTCCTCATTTGCAGATATATTCGTGAACTTCATATTCTCTGCATCCCAATTCAGCGACTTATTCAGTCCCTGTAACCGGATGGCCAATACGCCTAAAAGTACAGCTTCATTAAAAGGTCCGGAATAGGCAAAATTTGAAGTAGCCTCCCGCCTGCTTTCGGGTGATTCTTTACATGCCCTGATCCAGTCCTGCTCGTGCGGTCCATCAACATATCCAATCGCTCCCGGAATGCGCTGCAAATAAGGTGATACCTGGGGAATGCGGCCTGATAAAAGACGTGCATTAAACCCTCCGCACCCGCAAATGAGAGTATCCTTCGATCCGATAAACAGACAGCCGCCTAATCCATCAGCCATTAAATTTTCGCCTTCAGGAAGCATCTCGAAAACCGAAGGGAGTAATCCTCCGTCGTACCAATGTAAATCCATCGCCGGCATGCCAACCTTTGGCAGGTTCAACCTGG
Organism: uncultured Bacteroidota bacterium; assembly: GCA_903919065.1. Lineage (GTDB taxonomy): Bacteria > Bacteroidota > Bacteroidia > Bacteroidales > UBA12481 > UBA12481. The sequence goes on along the minus strand of CAIXHD010000540.1, from coordinate 527 downwards.
ACGGAAAAGAAAACTTCACAGATTCGGCCTGTGGTGCAGACTCTGTGTTGATAAGGCTTGAACTACCCTGAACCTTATCAGGATAACCTAATTTCAAAGATTGGAAAACCGGATCCAGAACATGACAGGCCATGTCGCCAAAAGCCCCGGTGCCAAAATCCCACCAGCCCCTCCAGTTCCAGGGAGTATAGGCCTCATGATAAGGACGCGATTTTGCCGGACCGATAAACAGGTCCCAATCCAGGGTCTTAGGCACAGCCATTACCTGGGTGGGGCGCTGAAGGCCTTGTGGCCAGATAGGACGGTCAGTCCAGGCATGCACTTCCTTGATTTCGCCGAGCTCTCCGTTCCAAATCCACTCACAAATCTGTCTGACTCCATGGCCTGAATTGCCTTGATTCCCCATCTGTGTGGCAACCTTATTACTGGCTGCAAGCCTGGTCAAAAGCCGCGATTCATATACGGAGTGGGTAAGGGGCTTCTGACAATAAACATGTTTCCCCATCGATAAGGCAGCAGCAGCAATT
>CAIXHD010000539.1 GCA_903919065.1 uncultured Bacteroidota bacterium | reverse complement strand
GGCGGAGCCGGAAACGGGGACCCCGTCCCTTACCACGACATTCATCGGAAGAACTTTCGCCATGAAAACAAACCCCGGTTAAAACCGGGGCCTATTAATATTAACATTTCCGGGCTAGGGAGCGAGCCTGGCGATACGCCAATCGGAACCGGTCCATATATATATTATACGGTCATGGAGCCGGTCGGCCCCACCCTGCCAAAACTCAAAATACTCCGGAATCAGGCGATACCCTCCCCAATTTTCCGGCCTCTCAATACTTACCCCTTCATCCTTCCCCTGAGCCTTAAACCTTGAGCCTTGAGCCTTTACTTGAGCCTCGAGCCTTGAGCCTTGAGCCTTAATTTCTTCTTCGAGCCACCGGCGAGAAGAAATCTCCTGACTCTGCGGCGAAACAGCCGCACTAATCCTGCTTTGCTCGGGCCTGGAATCATAATAATTGTCCGATTCCATTTTTGAGACTCGCTCTACAGTGCCCTCAATCCGCACCTGTCGCTCCAGATCAGGCCAGAAGAAAAGCAGAGAAGCATATGGGTTAGAAGCCAATTGATGGCCCTTGCGGCTATCGTAATTGGTAAAGAAGGTGATTCCGTGTTCATCGAGACCTTTCATGAGCACAACCCGGGAGGATGGACGGAGATCTGTTCCCGTGGTGGACAAGATCATGGCAGTGGGCTCAGGGCATTCCGCCTCCATAGCCTCTTTAATCCATAATTCCAGTTGCTTAACCGGATCGCGATCAACCTGCTCCTCCGATAAAGTTCCGCGGGTATACTGCTGCCTGATTGAATGAAAAGGATTTTGCATGAGTGAATAACAATCCGGGGGCTCTTTTGTTGTTATAACCAGACCGTAAGGACTGATAAATGACCCACCCGGGCCTTTATGAAACAATAAAGATACTCTACTGGAGAATTATTTTGTGGTTATTTGTGCAACCATTTGAGCCCATTTGTGGATAATATCTTTAAGAGACTGTCCACAATTGACACTGATGTCACAGATAACCTCTGAGCCATCTGTGAAATCTGTGCCATCTGTGGATAGTTTTTATAAAAAAGGCCGCCTTTTCAGGGGCGGCCATCGAAACAAACACTAAACAAATTAATTTACTATCGTGATGGTCTTTGCAGTCATCCTGCCTTTATATACCATTCTCAATATATACATTCCTTTTTGTGACGTTACCGAATTCCAAACCACCTTGTTCGTGCCCCGGTTGAATTCAGTCTGGTCAATCTGACCGACTTCCTGTCCAACCATATCATAAACCTTCAGAATTGCCGTTCCGGCTTCTGGCAGTTCAAATGCAATGGTCGTCTGATAGCTGAACGGGTTCGGGTAGTTCTGAAGCTTCAAATCAAATGAAGCGATATCGGTGATAGGATCAATACCTGATGCCGACTCAACAATCACAATAACATTTGCCTGATCGCTGTTGGTCGGGTTAAGTTTCTCACTTATCTGGTAAACTAAAGCATAAGTTCCGGCGGGAGTATTTTCTGCAACCACAACAGCTTCACCCTGCATGGTAATTTTGGGGTTTGTTGAGCTGATGAAGGTCAGGTTAACTTTGGTTGGGTCAACAAAAGCCTGGCCGAGCTTATCATTCGCCAGCACGTTCCGAACGGCTATTCCACCGGTTGTGCCTAAAACTTTACCTTCATCGTCGAAAGCATCAATCAGGAAGGCAGGACCCGAATTCTGAACCGGTATGGTTACAGTTGCAGTGGCACAGTTACCAGGATTAAGCTTGTCGCAGATCTGGTAAACAATTTCATAAAATCCGGTTGGAGTTTCTTTATCGACAACGACACTTGAACCAACCAGTCTGACTTTAGGACTGCTCGAGCTGATCATCGTAAGATTTACCGCTCCGATATTTGCAGCACCGCAGGTAAGAATATCATTCAACAAGATGTCAGTTACAGAGGTACCGCCAACGTAACCGTTAACTATGGTACCGATATCATCAGTAGCCAGGATAATCGGAGTCAGAGGACTAACAACCACTGTACCTGGTGCTGAAATACAACCGATACTTGATTTAACTGTTACCTGATAGGTTCCCGGCTCCAAACCGAAGAAGGAGACAGAGGTCTGGTAATCTCTTCCATTTATGCTGTAAGTAAGACCTTCACCCATTGGAGAATTCACCAGGATACCGCTGAAAGGCTCGGTGCAGGTCGGATTATGAGGAGTCAGTGAAGGGGCAGCCAGCGTGCATGCTTCAGTCCAGGTGTAAGTACTGACCAGATCGTCGCTCATTGAATTGCTGCTTGCATAAGAAGGAGCTACAATGTTCACGCTAAAACCATCCTTTGGATCAGCAACTGTCGAATTCTCAACAACTTTATAGGCAATGGTGATAATCCCTTCATTGCTAACATCAGCCATGGCAAGTCCGCCGATGGTGCGATTTTGTTTTCCCTGAAATGCATTGGTTGATAAATCATAGGTCCAGCTGAAAGCTGAAGCAAATGTTCCGCCTATTGCATTAAGTGCGTTTGTGGCATTGAGGTTTTCCACATTCGGGACAATCCTGGAAAGAGAAATGACCAATACCAGATTTTGCGAAGGCACCTGATCATTCCAAATCAGAGGATCACTTCCGGAGTTGCCAAATTTAAAAGAAGCAGTGCCGGTTCCATTATTTTCAACAGCAATCATCGGAACACTGCCTATAATAGCCTGTGTAACAAAAGGATTGTAATCACCGCGGATGTCCTGTGCATGGGCGCCATTTCCCCAGATAACCACAGAAATCAGTAATGAAAATACCAGTGCCATAACCTTTGCGGGGTTTAGCGTCGGATTAACCTGGTATTTTGATACTGCAATCACTTTTTGGCTTATACTATTTGACCAACTGATCAAAAATTAAGCCTAAACAACTAAGTGACTGTATATCAATATATAATAAAAATTATTATTTTGAGTTATTCCAAAATCAGGACACGGAAATTAAAATCTGGAAACGCAATGAAACCCTCTATCTATCAGTGTATTCCAATTTTTTCGAATCCACATTATTATCAGTCCTGACTTCACCCCCGCTCCCTGATAATATCTGGGAAGTAATGGAGGCTACCCCTTTAGTATTTCCAGGATTAAAAGTAGCTCGGAAACCAAAGACTGACCGGTTGCCGGCGGTAATGACGGATGTTGTGGTGAAGATATGGTAAGATGCGTTGGATGAGTAAGTCCAGTTGCCATTATTTAACGGTGTGGAGAGCATTTCGGTCAGCGACGGATCGAATCCACTGTTAAGCGTCAGCCTGGAGTCCTTAGGTATAACCACTGTGATTATTCCGTTAGTGTTCACCATGTTAATTTCACTCACTTTAACGATAATGTCGATATCCGTTATGCCCGCGATTACAACAGGGCTGATCTCTATTTCCGCCACGAGATCCGGCAGGCAGGAAACCACACCTACATACAATGATCTTGTATTTCCCGTGCAGGCAGTGGTATTGGTTTCGGTTACCGTGATAAATCCTCCGACCAAACCAAAGTTTACCGTTATCTGATTATTGTTTGGTCCGGTGGCTCCTGCCATAATGGTTGCCCCGGCAGGAACTGTCCATAAATAGCTCGATCCCTGAGTTAATTCAACACTGTAAACGATACCCGTAGCCCTGCAATTGAGACTGGAATTACCAGTGATTCCAGAGGTAGCCGGAAGAGCAGAAATATCAGCATAAGTAATTGCCGTTGTGGAGGATAAGGCATAATTACCGATATCGGCTCCCGTCAGTGATAGTCCGGTTGCAGTTACTGCTTTACCGTTTCCGGCTGCCGGATCGCTGAAGGTTACTGCACCAACTGACAAACTAACCACATCCGGAGATATTACTCCCTGTAAGGTCTTACTAATCAGAGTAACTGCTGTTGTGCCATCATAACACTTGCTCCTTGCAGTAATGAGGGCGGTAACCGATAATTTTCCAACAGTGTAAACCACTGTAGCATTTGTGGTGCCGCTCTGGTTTGTTGCACCAATAGTTAAATTGTATATACCGGCCTGTGCATTAGCTGATATGCTGATTAACCCGGTGGAGGTGCTGACCGTCATGCCTGCAGGCAATCCGGTGGCACTGAAACTTGTCGGAGAGTTTGTAGCCAGAATCTGATAAGTCGATCCTGTACCATAAATCGATCCTGCTGATAAAGCACTTGTAATTATCGGC
>CAIXHD010000538.1 GCA_903919065.1 uncultured Bacteroidota bacterium | reverse complement strand
CAGTTGCTGATCAACGCGATGTGGACTACCGTGCCGATTGCCGACAGCCGTTTTATCAAGCCTGAAGATGTAGCAACCGATGTATACGGATTCATGAAAACCGGTAATGACATCAAGATAAGGCTGAGAGTGGTTGGTCAGTATTGTGTAGGCGTTTATGACTATGCAGTTCCTGATTCACTGGCCTTAAACGGGAACAAGCCGATGTATCAGTTCAATACCGCGAAGATTGCGACCAAACGTGGCGACCTTCCGACGGCTCAGGCCGCATTGAAACTGATCAGGGTGGTACCTAACCCGTACTATGGCAACTCGTCATATGAGCTTGATCAACTGGAAAATCTGGTGAAAATCACCAACCTTCCGCGACTTTGCACGGTATCAATATACTCTGTGAACGGAAACCTGATTCGCCGGCTTACCAAAGACAACGAAATCACCTATCTGGATTGGGACCTTAAAAACCAATACGGGATACCGATCGCCAGCGGAGCTTATATCCTTCACATCAAAGCACCGGGCATTGGTGAAAAAGTCGTCAAGTTCTTTGGAGCTTTGAGACCGCAGGACTTAAATTCGCTGTAGGATAACAAGAAACAAGGTTGAGATGAGATAACCAGTTTAGAGATTCGAGGACCAATTTTAAATTTTGAATTTTCAAGATCAAATTAACCTCGGAGAATTGTCATCCCGTTGAACAACGGGATCTCGTCGCTTATCAGGATATTTGACTTTGTGATTTCAGCATTCAAAATTGGTCCTCGAATCTCTAAATTCTTACTTCAGTATAGCTGCGTACCCTCCACCCGGTGCCATTTTGATTTTGATCGTGTCACCGGCTTTTACCGTCCTTTCTTTGCGTGCCCAGTCTTCAGCGTAACGCTCAGCATTCAGACCATCAACAAATTCGATCAGGGTATAGTTTCCGGCTGGAAGAAAATCAAGCTTAACCTCCAGATCACGAGGGGTCCAGTCGGTAATGGCACCAATATACCAACTGCTGCCCTTCTGGCGGGCTACGGCAACATAATCGCCGACTTTTCCTGCCAGAGGTTTTGTATTATCCCAAACCGATGGCACCGCCGACAGGAATTCCATCACACCACTATCTCTGAGATAAGCTGATGCAGCATCAGCAAGCATCTGCAGCGGACTTTCAAAAACCACATATAAACCCAACTGATGGCAGCGCGTTCCCTGACTCATCGGGCGAATAAAATCGGCCTTAAAGTTGGTCTCCTCCGAATTTCGCATCGCACCGGGAGTATAATCCATAGGTCCGGCAAACATCCGGATAAAAGGCAGGGTGCAGTTATGATCAGGAGTTATATCAGCACTCCATTTATTATGCTCCAATCCCATAACACCCTCACGTGTAAGCATGTTTGGATAGGTTCGCTCGAGTCCGCAAGGTTTATATGCCCCATGAAAATCAACCAGCATATGACGGTCGGCTGCAGCTTTTGATACTTTCCAGTAATAATTCACCATCGCCTGATCGTCGCGCTGCATAAAATCCACCTTGACACCCTTAACATCCCAGGCCTTAAACTGATCCAATGCCCGGTCGAGATCCTTATCGAGTGCATTCCAGAGGCACCACAAAATAATATCCACACCCTTGCTCTGGGCATATTTGCACAGATCAGGAACATTTACTTCAGGGTTTATCTCAAAAAGATCGGATGGCTTCGACCAGCCCTCATCCAGTATCACATACTCCAGGCCATACTTAGCGGCAAAATCAATATAATAGCGATAAGTGGCGTTATTCACCCCGGAAACAAAATCAACTCCCTTATTATTATTGGCATTCCACCAGTCCCAGGCAATTTTGCCAGGCCTGATCCATGAAGTATCATCGAGACGGCAGGGAGCGGCCAAACGATATACTATATCATTGATAAGCACATCCTTGTCCTCGGCAGCAAAAGCGACGACCCTCCACGGAAGGTATCTGGTCCCGCGGGTTTTGGCAATATAGTCTGCAACTTCCGTTGGTTTCATGCTCCGGTCCCTGATCAGTTTCTCTTTCAAAACATAATGCGGAAACTTCACATTCAGGGTATTTCCATTGGTTCCAAAAACATACATACCCGGATAATCCTCGAGGTCTGCCTCGGTAATCAGCACTTTGATACCATCTTTGCGATCAACCATTAACGGAGTGGATGACAGGGTATCCGGTCCGATCTCTGAAAGCTTGAGATACTGATAAGCACGCTCGCTATGAGTAAACATGGAAACATCAGTCGGGATAAACAGGCTTTCATCCGTCGGAAAAGTAAAGGCAGCCTCCTCAGATTTAACAGTCATGTCACCTTCGATATCGGTCTTGATCCTATAGGCAACCCCATCATCATATGCCCTGAATACCAGGCGAAACGGCTCCCTGAACAGGATCTCCATCTCGGTGAAATGATCAGGAATTTCTTTTCTTTTCTGGGCCACGGGAGGTTTGATAATTTCATCCACGGTGCGCCGGTTAACTGTGCGCACCTTTGATGAAGCGCCAAAAACCTTGCCATCAAGAGTTTCCATGCCGATTGGCCCCAATACGGCCATCTGCTTATCAAGGAAAAAACACGTTGCGGTAATTCCGTCCTTCTTATCCACATTTACCACCACCTTTGCCTTTCCTCCCGGCGACACCAGCACTAACTCCTCAGCGAACCCCACTGCTGCAGCACAAATTGAAAAACCTAAAAATAGAGCTAACCGTTTCATATTCAGAATTTTTTAATCATTAAAGGATTTGCATCCAGATAAAATCCAGGCCGATCGGCAATAACTGATCGCCGGCAGATTTGATAGTTAATACATGCATGCCTTCAGTGAGCTCAACATTATCGCTCGAAATATTCCGTGCGACACTTCGATAGGGAGTGGATACATCGGTAATTTCTGAGCCATTAAACTTCATCAGTTTATTATCCAGGAAGATCTGCATTTTGCCAGCTCCGGCGGTTCGGGCCACGGTCATGTTGATTCTGAATTTCCCTGTCTTCGAAGCTGGAAGGAAAATGGTCAACGACTCACTTTTCGACTCAGGGCTCCACAAAACCATCTGTTTAGCCGACCACATCGGATCCTCTACAAGCTTGATATTCTTTGGCTTCGACAGCAGGGTCTCCACCTGATAAAAGATCGAATTCCCCGAAGCTCCGGCAGCTTCAGGCCACCAATCAGCCGGAAGTAGCAGGTGGCGGACATCGGATTTTGTGATCGGCATATGATCATCATGGGCACCAGGCAGAGCATAGGTATAGATCATCCTGGCATAGGAAAAATGCTCAACTACTCTATGGCTGTATAATTCCATAAAGAAGTCGAATCCCTTTTCGAACGGAATATTATCAAGTACATGCCAGCGGTAATTGGTGATAAAGCCACGATTGGCAGGGCCATCATTTCGTGGTTGGCCGCAATACCCGTAATCGAACAGCGACTCATCTGACCATGCATAATTATAATAATCCTCCGATCCGGTACCGATAAAAGAAGGCTTAAGATTATCATCAATAAAAATCTTCTCATCTCCCTCACCCCACCAATTGCCGGATGAAGATGGTACTGATGTAGGATTCAGCAGATAGCATGCAGCTCCCACCATCCGTCCCTTTCCCCGGATAAGCAGGTAAGGAATATCTTTCACCTGTCTTGGATCGGCAAGGAGTTCGTGATCTACACGCCAGCGTGCCCTGAAATGCATACTGATATCATCCTTCCATTCATAAGGTTCAGTCACGAATTTAGCAACAACGGTAACCTCCTGATCGCCCATATTTTCCATAAATATCTGGGCAGAATCCTTGAACGGCATGAAATACCGGCAAACCATACGGCCATCGTCAAATACCGTAAACGGCAGTGATTCATAGGGATTTATGCCCGGAGCGGCACCAAAAAAGTCACCAATCGGCGATTGAACCTGACCGGAAGGAGAACCGTCAAAGCGAATATCGATAAGAGTCTGCCTCAGCGCCTTATCCATATTCTGAGCGGTGATAAACGAGGCAATCCTTTTGATCCCGGCACTGCCCTTGAGTGATTTTACCAGTTTTTTCTCACCCGGCTTAAGCCAGATAGTCTCATAGGCTGCGTCAAAAAGAACGGTATCAAGATATTTAAAAGGCTCTGTCAGAACGGAAGCCGCATGATCAAGCCTGGTCTTGCCGTCTTTTATGTCTTCAATTCTAAATGTCTTTACTTTAGCTCCCGAATCATATAATCGCAATTGGACATGATAAAAGTGAAGGTCGGAAAGCTGGCCTTTATACACCATCCGGCAGCCTTTGGAAAATGGAATCGGATAATAGGAGGCCATATTCTGATTGATGCTGCCAGTCCACTCATTTCTAGGGTTTTCCTTCAGCAATGCCTCATAAGTGTGGAGAAAAAATGGCTGGGCAGGCCCATTATATAAAGGCACTTTTTCCTGATCAAGATAAACAGTCAGGTCGCCGCTGATCTGAGCAGTCCAGAGCCTGACAATGGCCCCGGGTCCCTTAACATCACAGATCAGATATTCGCCGATTCCCTTTGCATCCGGTGTTTTTAACACTTCAGCAAAGCCTGGGATCGGCTCACCGCCAAATCCATCCGAATTTGAAAACCATCCGGGGATATCAGGACTCACTGTTCTCCTGTCGTAAGAAGAATATTGAATCGAATGGAATCCCGGATTGGGGTATTCCGATAATTTTCGCAGATCAATCAATTCATCAATCATCGAACTGGTGGTAACCACCTGACCCTGCAGGAATTGAAATCCAAAAACAGACAGTGTGAAAATTAATGACCTAAGTAATGTTCTCATAGTTTTCTCTTTTGTAAATTCGTCGCCTTCAGCGATCCGTGAAATTAAGACTTTTCATTATACCGTTAATAAAACTAATTACAATTAGAAGTATGAACCCATTCAAAAAACTCAGGATTCCGGCATTGTTCCTGATCGGAGCATTAGTCCTGAATCCTCTTGGAGTT
>CAIXHD010000537.1 GCA_903919065.1 uncultured Bacteroidota bacterium | reverse complement strand
TTTGATAAACAAATGGTCAGATATATTCATGTAGTGGCCATAAACAAGGCGGTCTGCCCCGAGTGGCATCTGGGTGCCGGAGGAAAAGCCTGGATATTTGCAGATGAGGTCACTGTAAAATAGAAGGAAGAGATTCGTAGACCAATTCTGAATTCTGAAATTTCAAGGTCAGGTATTTGAAGGGTTGTTTAACTTTACGGTTAAACAATTGTTCAACTTTCTTTGGAATAGATATCATGGAAAAAGCATTTATTGAAAACCGTGGACAATTCAGGGCTCACGTTCAGGGGAAAGTACCGCTGAAAAAAGATGTTCGCCGTTTTATCAAGGATTTAACTGAATACCTTTTCCCGGTAATGGCCGAAGACCAGTCGCCATGTGAAGAATCGTGCCTCGATGATATTTTGCAATTCCTCGAGCAGATACTTAATTCCTATGAGACAGGATTAGCCGGAGTTCACGAGACCACAATGGAATTCAGGGCAGGTATGCCGGAATTATACCGGACTTTGGTTCAAGATGCCGTGGCCATATATGAGGGCGACCCGGCCGCCAACTCAGTTGAAGAGGTCATAATCAGCTATCCCGGTTTTTATGCGATCATGGTTTTCAGGATCGCCCATGAACTCGATTGCCTGGCAGCACCTTATATTCCGCGAATGTTAACAGAATATGCCCATGGCAAAACCGGGATCGACATTAATCCCAAAGCGTGCATTGGGAAATCATTTTGCATTGACCATGGAACCGGGATCGTAATTGGCGGAACAGCAGTAATCGGAAATTCCGTAAAAATCTACCAGGGCGTCACTCTGGGAGCGTTGAGTGTGAGCAAGGAACGGGCAGGCAGCAAACGCCATCCGACTATCGAAGATTCAGTAACCCTTTATGCCGGCTGCACCATTCTTGGCGGTGAAACCATTATTGGCCATGACTCGGTGATTGGCGGTAATGTTTGGCTAACGCATTCGGTCGATCCCTACTCGCTGGTTATCAATCAGGATAAAATTCGATTGATTGATAAAACATTAGATATGAACGATATAATAAATTATGTAATCTGATAAGAATTGCCAGCATGAAAATAAATAATGCATTGGGATTGATAGGAAATACCCCGGTCGTCAGGATTAACAACCTGTTTGATCAGGGTGTTGAGGTATGGATCAAGCTCGAAAAGCAAAACCCCGGCGGCAGCATAAAAGACCGGATAGCACTTGCCATGATTGAAGATGCTGAATCCAAAAGGTTGATCAATAAAGATACCGTAATTGTTGAGCCAACATCTGGAAACACGGGTATCGGCCTTGCCCTGGTAGCCGCATTAAAAGGATACAGGACGATACTTGTAATGCCCGAATCCATGTCGGTTGAGCGGCGCAAGCTGATGATGGCTTATGGAGCGGAATTTGATCTGACCCCCCGTGAGAAGGGGATGAAGGGGGCTATTGAAAGAGCCGAAGTGCTTCAAAAGGAGCTGAATGCATGGATGCCATTGCAATTCAACAATCCGGCAAATCCAGAAGTCCACAGCCGGACCACTGCCGTTGAAATACTTAATGATTTTCCGGAGGGGCTCGATTATATGATAACCGGTGTTGGAACCGGAGGGCACTTTACCGGCGTCAGCCGAGTTCTAAAAGCTAAATGGCCGGCATTTAAAGCTTTTGCCGTGGAGCCAGAGGCTTCTCCCGTGATCAGTGGGGGCAACCCCGGACCGCATCCTTTACAGGGCATCGGCGGAGGATTCATTCCCGGAAATCTTGATATTACCTTAATTGACAGGGTGATACAGATATCAAAAGATGAAGCCTTTGAGTTCACCCTCAAAGCCGCAAAAAAAGAGGGTCTCCTGGTTGGAATCTCTACGGGAGCATCGCTGGCCGCCATTGCCAAGGTGCAAAATGAGCTGAAAGGCTCGCGTGTGCTGACCTTTGCCTATGATACCGGGGAGAGGTATTTGTCGGTGGAAGGGCTGTTTTAAGGCAGAGGGCAGAGGGCAAAGGGCAGAAATTAGGAACAGGATAAAAGAAATAAGAAGTAAGGCCCTTCGTGGCTGGCTTGGGTGTTTATAAATCGCTGGCAAACAATTATTTATTTGATATATAATTAATTGATATGCCTCATTCCCCGGGGTTAAAACCCCAGGCTATTGATAAGCTCCTTGATTCATATTTCCTAATACTTTGAACTAATTTCTGCCTTCTGCCCTCTGCCTTCTTAAAGTTGCCAACTCTAAGCAGAACTACCCAATTAATAGAACTTCCTGTTTAAAGTTGCCAACTCTAAGCAGTACTACCCAATTATTAGAACTTTGTGTTTAGAGTTGGCAACTTTAATCAGCTACCTTTGCGGCATGGCTAAAAAGATCTTTATTCCAACCCTGGAGAAGTCGGGGTTGCATTCCAGGAATCCACACCGGTTCCGCTACGATTTCGCAAAGCTGATTGAGAGCTGCCCGGAGCTGGCGCCCTTCGTTCATCTGAATAAATATAATACCGAGTCGATCGATTTTGCAGATCCCGCTGCGGTTTTAACACTTAACAGTGCGCTTCTCAAGCACTTTTACGGGATCACCAACTGGAATATTCCGGAGAACTATCTCTGTCCGCCTATCCCGGGCAGGGCCGATTATATCCATCACATTGCGGATTTACTGGCCGAAGGCAACAACGGGGAGATCCCGCGCGGCGAGAACATCAGGGTACTGGATATCGGTATCGGGGCAAACTGTGTTTATCCTATCATCGGCGTTAAAGAATATGGATGGAGTTTTGTTGGAACCGATGTAGATCCGATAGCTATTGAATCAGCAGGGAAAATTATTGAATTAAATGAGGGACTGAAAGGCAAAGTTGAACTGCGCCTGCAGCCCGTTGCGGCCGATATTTACAATGGAATTGTTAAGCCTGATGAGGTTTTCGACCTATCCATCTGTAATCCGCCATTTCATTCCTCAGCAGAGGAGGCAGCCGAAGCCACACGGCGGAAGGTTTTTAATCTTAATGCAGGCCGACAAACCAAACACCTCCAGAATTTTGGAGGGAAAAATGTTGAGCTGATCTATCGGGGTGGAGAAGAAGCTTTTGTGCGCCGGATGATTCAGCAGAGTTCGCGTATACCTACCCAATGCAAATGGTTCTCGACGCTGATCGCAAAGAGTGATCACCTGCCGGCAGTATACAAATCACTGCAGATCGCCAGGGCAACTGAGGTCAGGACGATTAATATGGCCCAGGGTCAGAAGGTGAGCCGAGTGGTGGCGTGGAGGTTTTAGCCGGAAACCGAAGAAGAAGATCGATAGACGAACACAAAATCGGAACGATTGAAATAATTCATTTACCATGGAAGATAAATTGTACAGGGCATTTTCGGGTAGTGAAATTGAGGCAATTTTGCTGCAGGGAGCATTGGAGGACAATCAAATTTCATCGATCTACCGCGACGGTTCTACCATCGGGGTCAGTCAGTTTTATGGTGGAACTCCTTTAACGATTGATCTGTTCATCAACAAGGCCGATCTCGGAACGGCCACTCCAATTATTGAGGAGTTCATCAGGAACCAGAATTCTGAAAAGCTGAATGAGTAATCGTGTCGACCCGGGAAATTGGTCAATTATTTTATTTATTTTGTCAAATAGTTAATAATTAGGCTAGTTATGAACCAGCACTATTAAAAGTTTCTTTTTATTATTGGAGTGTAATTTTATTTAACTCCAATGAAATACAAAGATTTCATACTTGCGATTCTTCTCCTGTCGATGCTGGCCATATCGATTTACAGCTTGTAATTCCGTCTTATTCCTCCTTAATGCACCGGACGTAGAAATACCCGTCGGCATTTCCCCACAACCTGTCGATACCATCGTAATTTCTTTGCAACCCCATGTAAAATTGTGCCTGAAAACGGTTGAAGTAAGGTCTGTTTGATATAGAAAGGTATTGCACTTCCTTGTATAATCCATCATAAAAATAAAGGGTATCGGCGATGGAGCCATCCGGAGAATATTCAAACAGGAACCATCCTTTGCCTGTATAGCGGGCATTAAATCCGAGACTTCCACCAACCATCAAGGCCTCCCGACCGCCAACTACCGGGATATGCCCGCCCATAATCTCCCAATCCTGCTTCGTCGGCAATCGCCAGCCAGTGGGACAGTAATTCTTGCCGGCGCTGGTATACCAAACCGATCGTTCACCCTGATAAAGAGAGCCATAAGCATCGCAGTTACCGCTCGCCTCCTCATAACACTTTTGCAGCATCGGCAGGGTCATTTTAGGATCGGTTCGGAAATCAAGGTTGTCCGACATCCACCACTGGTCACCGATTTTAACCGTTCCGTAATATTTACCATCACGCCTATCAAGCACAAAACCTGTTTGGGCTGTAGATTGCGAAATCCATACCTTGGTTTTTGTCAAGGCTTTCTCCCCACCTTCATCCTCAGCCTCCATGGTAATCCAATACTGACCCGCTTCCGTAAACTGGTGAAAGAGTTGTTTTTCGAATGACCAGCCCGTATCCCAGTTTCCATCGCTATCGAAATCCCAGCGTATTTTCAACTGCGTTGGCGGAGTAACATCATCGGTTGAAGGCCAGGCACTAAGAAAAAAATTGGAGGTGATATTTCCGTATGGCGTGGATACCTGAATTTTTGGAACGGGCGGTCTATTCTCCTTCACCACGAAGAATTCCTTCACAATACTATTGGTCAACCCCAGCTGATCAGTAACCTTGAGGGTAACCGTTTGCAT
>CAIXHD010000536.1 GCA_903919065.1 uncultured Bacteroidota bacterium | reverse complement strand
ACTGCAAGTCACCAATAATCGTCTGGAACTACCCGGAGGGAAAAAATACAAATACCTGGTCCTGCCTGCCAGTGGCCGGATGACCACCCCATTGCTGAAAAAAGTTCTTGCTCTCGCCCAGGCAGGTGCTACCATTATCGGGGCCCCCGTTGGAAATTCACCGGGATTGTCGGATAATATCAAAAACGGAGCAGATTCCAGGTCCCTTCTGACCAGAAAAATCTGGGGCTCCTCACCGGAAAATCAAGGGGATAGACCGATCGGAAAAGGAAGAATTATCTGGGGCAAAGATTTTCCGACCATCCTCAGCAACGACAATCTGATTCCTGATTTCAGCTATTCCTCCAAAACCGGATTGCTGATCAATTTCATCCATCGTTATACTTCGACGGAGGAGATATACTTCATTGCCAATGGCACACAAAAATCCGGATGGGCAACCTGCAGGTTCCGCGTAACCGGAATGCCACCTGAATTTTATAAGCCGTATGAAGGCATTATTGAACCTTGCGCGGAATATAGAACGGTCGGCAACTATATGGAAATACCGGTTTGGTTTGATGAGTCAGGTTCCCTGTTTGTTGTATTTCACAGATCGGGGGTAAAGGTTCTGTCAGAATCACCATCCAAAGCACCGGCAACTGAAGTGAGCGTTATTCCTGTTCCCGGGCCCTGGCAGCTGACCTTTCCAAAAGGCTGGGGTGCTCCTGAAAAAATGGAGTTTCCTGAACTGATCTCCTATACCGAACATCCGGATGATGGCATTAAATTCTTCTCAGGTACTGCTGAATACCGGAATGCTATCAATATCCCCGAAAAACTGATTGGTAATGGTAACCGTTTCTGGCTGGATCTGGGACAGGTTCAGGTAATAGCCGAAGTAAGCATAAACGGCCAGAAGTTTGGAACTTTCTGGAAACCCCCTTTTAAAATCGATGTGACTTCTGCCATTAAAAGCGGCAGCAATACTATTCAGGTCATGGTAACAAATCTTTGGCCCAACCGGTTAATCGGGGATGAGAGACAATTTCCGAAGAACGATCCGCAAAGGTTTACCTACACCACTTTAGAAGCCTGGAGCAAGCAAGACAGTTTGCTGCCCTCCGGATTAATCGGGCCGGTATTTATGAGAATTAAAAATTAACAACAATGAAATCAGCCAGTAACATTGGTCGAATTGCATGTTGTAGAGACGCATATATGCGTCTCTACATATTGTTTATCGCTGCATCAGTCAGCTTTAATGTTGTCGCACAGAAAAGCACGCTGGCTGATTATGACATTACATGGAAAACTCCGGGACTGAATTCACAAGGTTCCATGCCCCTTGGCAATGGGGATATCGGGATAAATGCCTGGGTGGAAAGGAACGGAGACCTTTTGTTCTATCTGTCAAAAACGGATGCCTGGAGTGAAAACGGGCAATTATTAAAATTAGGAAAAATAAGGGTTACTCTCTCCCCTAAGCCCCTGGTTGATAAATCATTCGTACAAAAATTAAAATTACAACATGGGGAGATCCTGGTCAGTTACGGCAAAACCAATATCAGGTTATGGATCGATGCCAATCATCCCGTGGTTCAGGTTGATGTGGAAAGTCCTACTCCCTTGAATGTGCAGGTCTCCATGGAATCCTGGAGAAAAAAACATCGCCCGATCACCGGCAAGGAATCGCGTGTGGTATGGGGAATAGGAGAATCGGCATTCGATCCGACCTGTGCCGGTCCGATATTTCAGGAACCGGATACGGTGGTTTCCGGGAACAAGAATCAGATTATCTGGTACCATCACAACTCCTATTCCATCTGGCAGGAAAACCTCGAACTGGAATCGCTTGGAGAATATGTCAAAACAAATCAGGATCCGCTGCTGAACCGTAATTTCGGGGCTCTGCTTCAGGCAAAAGGGATGATCAGCAAATCTGACACACTGCTGGTCAGCACAAAACCGTCAAAACTTTTTCAGATT
>CAIXHD010000535.1 GCA_903919065.1 uncultured Bacteroidota bacterium | reverse complement strand
TACAAATAATAACAACTGGAGCTGGTCAGGGCAAACATGGCTTATCTTCTTGAAATGAGCGACTCGGCAACTGATAAAGAAGTGGGCCCGGTTAAAACCACCTGGATCCCATCCGGAAAACGGATTTCAATCTTCTCTTCACTGGTTGTTGGAAGCGGAACATCGGCCAGACGTACCGGGATAAATCCTGAAATTGGATTTGGAACCGAAATCGGTTTTCGTATTACTCCAGTGTTCACTTTTAGTTTAAAACCTGACTTTTTGGTTAAGAAATAATGCAGCGGGTTCCGAATTTTGTATAGCTCCATGGCGATGTCAATTTTATGCCTGGAAAAATAGAACTGAATATGCTCATTTACAATACGCTCAAGGCCGAAGGCTTACAAAATTGTAACGCAATCTTCAGTAATTGATCATTAATAAATCGTTGCAATTTTTAACAACTATCCGGTAAAACCTTTTCTCCATCTTAACCTTCTTTTTTATAATCGCCTGATGATAGTTAGTTGATCCTTATAAAAACCTGTTTTTAGTGACTCCTGAGATTTCTGCATAAACTGGGACCAATACTTCAGCCTGGAAAAAGCGCGATGCTAATCGAACAATAAAATTTCAAAAGCTGATTCGTCAGGCAAAAAGAAAACGCCTGACCCGGATTTCAGTATTGATAGTTACTGCCGCTGCCGCGGTCATTATCGGCATTGTTAAGTTTCCGTGGTCAATAACCAGGCAAATGACCGATCCGGATAACTTGTATGCGCAATTTTACGAGCCCTACCGGATTTCAACGGATTATCGCGATGGCACCGACAATTCGGAGCAGCTGTACAATCGCTCCGTAAAAGCCTATCAGGAAAAGGAGCTGGAAAAAGCACGGATATTAACCGATTCATTGCTCGCAGTAAATCCGGCTAACCCCGATTACCGGCTGATGCACGGATTAACCAGTCAGGCCCTGGGGAAATATCAGGAGGCAATAGATTCTTATCAATTGCTGATTCCCCTGGGTGGATCGTACAATCAGCATGCCCGATGGTACGCGGCTCTCTGTTATTTAAAGCTGGGTAATGTTGCCGAATGCAAAAAGCAGCTCGATACCCTGAAACAGAGTGGCTCCTTTTACCGGGAAAAGGCTGAAAAGCTGGGGAGGTTGGTGAGGTAAAACGAACGGCAACTCCCACTTTTTAATGATGGAAGTTTGATGCTCTTATTCGGCAAGGTTTGCGAATATGCTTTTAATTTTACGCGCCAATTGTTCGTCAATTTTACCCATAACGACTTCAATAATACAATTTCTCCAAAAGAAAATTTTTCCATTTTAGCTTTTGTCGTAAATTGAATCTGATTCGGCATATCCTTCAAGGAACTCCCTGCGGGCTACTTCCTGAAATGACAAATTATCGTATACAGCGGGTTCATCAATTAAAACAATCACCCGAATAACTTTACCCTGATTCGATTTTAATTCAGGTTGGATCTTGATCGGAATCTGAATTTGATTGTTCTGTATTTTCGATTTAAATTCTAATGCTCTCATTGCCAAAATCTTTCCACAAAGATAAGAATTTTCCATAGTTCAGCCGGGAATTTTCTTCGAAGAAGACGTTTACGCTATCGGCACATTATCCCGTATTTCAATTCTTGCTTTTTACCACTCCGTTTTAAAGCTGATGTGGAAGAATGCCACGAAAAAATTGCCTATTCGTTGCAGAAAATGCAACGAATATTAGGATTTGATCTGCGTAAAGATGCTCCCAAATCCCTCGGTTCGGCAGCGTAAAGGTGCTCTCAACGGCTCTGGTACGGCAGCGTTAAGGTGCTCTCTTGTTCCTCAGTACAACAATCAAAAGGTGCTCTCAAATCCCTCTGTACGACAGTCAAAAGGTCCCCGCGTTCGCGAGGATGACAGAAAAGGAATGCTACGTAGGACACATTCTGGAAGAACGCTTTTGCTGAAATGGTTGAAAGAACGCTTTTGCAGAAATATCTAATAGTGCGTTCTTTTTCAAGCTATCCTGATTAGAGAGCCCTTTTCTGTCATCCCCGCGAAGGCGCAGCCGGAAGCGGGGACCTTTACGCTGTCGTACCGAGGCAAATGGGAGCACCTTTACGCTGTCGTACTGAGTGATTTGAGAGTGCCTTCTGCCCTATCTTATAATCACCTCGTCCCCAAACATCATCGATTCCTGCCCCTTCGATGAGTGAAATTCAGGCAATGGTCCGTAATAAACGGCAATAACTTTCAGGTAGCGTGTTTTGAGATTTTGGAGGTCGGTCTCGAAACGATAAACCACGGGATCGGGAAAATCAACCGGAATGGTATGGTTCAGACTGATATATTTCTGATAGTTGATGCCGTCATCTGAATAAAAAATATCGAGCCGTTTAGGCAAAATCACCCAGCTGAATGTATGCTGATAAAAGCCCATGGAAAGGGTGTGCAGGGTATCTGTTTTCCCGAAATCGAGTTCAATATTGATATCCTGACCGGAATATCCCTGCCAGCGGCCGCTGCGGATATCTTTTACGCTGCCGGTGCGCCCGTCGATGAGGCCGAATTTCCCGCCTGCGTCATAAGCCGGATGATAGGGACTCCAGGTGCAGCTCAGTTTATAGAGCTTTCCGATGGCTTTGTGCATGATCAGACTGTCCGCTGATTCCGGAAACTCCTTGCCCTCGGCAAACACCCGAGCCCGGATGGTGGCATCGCTTTTCAGAAAAACCGGACCTGTAAATTTTGCTGATCCGGCTCTCGGTGCAGAACCATCGAGCGTGTAATATACCGGCAGATTATCGAGTATCGACCGCATTTTCACCTCGCGACCGGCCGGCGTCAGGGTATCGGCAATCGTTAATATGGTTAGCCCGCGCAGATCGCGCAAACCCTGCGCCAGCTGCTCGAATTTCTGCAGATTTTTGTCGAGCCACCAGGGCCTGCTTTCGAGCTTCCAAAGTTCAGCATACCGGCTTTTCAGCTGGTCCGATTCGCGGATCAGAATCTTGAGCGTCGCCTTCAGGCTTTCGGCCGACAGGGCGCCGTTCAGCCCTTTCAGATACCGGTATAGCTGCACCCGAAAGATATTTTTTGTCGCTGAAAACCGCGCTTCGTTTAATGCATAACCCAGATAGTCCAGAGCAACGCCATTCCGCACCGCCACCTTTTTCAGCTCCGGCAGCAAAGCCTCCAAACTGTCCAGTTTAGCAAGCACCTCAGCGTTCAGATCCAATTGCACATCATCAACATATTCCGGATAAAAAGGCATCACCGGCTCAAACAGCCGTCCATTGGTTAGCATGCCCCTCACCTTCCCCTGGTGCAATGCCGAAAAAGCGTGCATCCACGACGTCACCGACGCGCCGACCGTACCAAAGAAAAGCTTATCAAAAGCAGTATT
Organism: uncultured Bacteroidota bacterium; assembly: GCA_903919065.1. Classification (GTDB taxonomy): domain Bacteria; phylum Bacteroidota; class Bacteroidia; order Bacteroidales; family UBA12481; genus UBA12481. The sequence continues at coordinate 6,108 of CAIXHD010000535.1, read as the reverse complement.
AAAGCTTGCCATAGCACTTGTCATCCCCGCGAAGGCGGAGCCGGAGGCGGGGACCCCGTCCCTAACCACGGCCCTCTCCTCAGCGTTCCAGCTCTTCTCCCCTCCCCACACCAGACCGTACCAGTTGTTCTCGAAAAAGTTCAGCGCATCATCGTCCCAGGTGGTGTTGAGCACCCCTGTGGCGCCGAGTTTAAATCCATCGCGGATGTAATTATTGATATTGATTTCAGCCACTTTCAGGTTGGGAAAGATGCTTCCCCAGCAGCTCACGCCCGGTGCCACCCAAAAATTCAGGCCCTGGTCGGAGAATGGCTTGATGGCATAATCGAAGCTGGGCGCATCGTGATATCCCCAGGAAATTACGGTGATATCTTTCGGCAGTTTGGCAACGATTTTCGGGTCGGAGGCAATATCGCCCCACATCAGGATTTTCTTGTGATATGGTTTAAGCAGTTCATTCAGCCGGTTGATATGATACCCGTAGATTCCCTCGATCCCGATGCTGTCGGCCATCTTTTTCGACAAGCTGACCCCCAGGCCAAAAACCTCATCGCAATTGATGTTAAAAAACGGACTCGAATAGGCCGGAACCACCTCCGAATAGACCTCTTTCATAAACTGATATGACTCCTCCTTGGTCGGCGTGAGTATATGTCCGCTCTCGGCAAGATGCTCATAGCCAGGCTTGCTCAGGATTTTTTCCATGTGTCCGAACGACTGAAAATTGCCGATCACCTGCACGTGATATCCGGCGGCATAGGCGCTCAGCTCTGCAATCTGCTCCTCCGTGATACCATCGTCGGGCGCCAGCGTGGGATGCTTCTTCATTTTGAACACATGCTCGGTATATAACGTTATGGCATTCAGCTTATAGGCAGCCAGGGTGCGGACTTCCTTCTTCAGAAAATTCATCGTGGGGATCGGTCCCCGGCTGATATCATCCTGCCAGCCCCTCACCGGAATATCAGGATAATCCCTGATGGTGACACACGGGATGCGGTTGCCCGTACGGTTCGCCGTAATCAGCTGCGATAGTGTTTGTATCGCATAAAACACACCAGCCTCCGAAGTTGCTGTTATCTTAATCCCCTCTTTTTCAACTTCTAACCAATAAGCCTCCTCACCATTTTTCAGTCCGATATCCTTCTTTTTCTCTATTCTGATAGATTTGCCGTTTCCTTTGCCATCCTGCACTAAAATCGTTCCCAGCTCAGTTTTCAGAAGGTCGGCGAAATTCTCCAGACCGATAGTTTTTAAATCAACAGTGCCCTTTGTGCTGACCGAAAGGGCCATAGGAATCTCAAAAAATCCCTCTTTGAGATCCACCTGCTTTGGCATCGGGATCAGGTTCAATTCCGTTTTAACTGCCTGACCGGCAAGCATCGGGAACAATACAGCCATCAATAGGACTGTCAGTAAAATTCTGTTCATGGCAATCAATTTCGATATCAAATAAAATTAGATAAATATCCCTCTTTTCCGCGTTCTTCCGTAACTTAGGAAAATATAATCGCCACCCATGAAGACAACCATCACCATCATTCTGTCCGTCCTGATTTTCGGATTTTCCTCCTGTAAAAAGGAAGATATCGCCGGCAAGGACCTCACCATTCTGTGCGAAGTGCTGAAACCCTATAATTATCAGGAAAACGGGGTTCTGAAAGGGATTACTGTGGATGCCGTTACGCGGATTCTGCAGGATCTCAATCTCGATAATTCCATCGGAATCACCACCAACTGGGATTCCATTTACACTTTGCTGCAAACGCGGGAAAACACGATGGTGCTGACCACCGTAATGACCCCCGAACGCAAGCCACTGTTCAAATGGGTGGGCCCGATAACTTTGTGGAATAACTCATTTGTTGGATTGAAGAGTTCGAATTTAATTCTTACCGGCATTGAGGATGCTAAAAATGTGACTGCTGTTGGCGTGGTAAAAGGATATGATACCGGAGCCACGCTTACCAGTCTGGGATTTAACAATGTTGTTCAGTACAACACCCTCAATGAGCTTGTTCAGAGGCTTTTTGACAAGTCGGTAGACCTGATTTTTGATGATTTGGGGACCCTGCAGTTCAACGCGGCGGGTCAGTCGCTTGATGCCACCAAAATTACCAGTCTGATGACCTGGAACTCGGCACCAGCGTATCTCGTATTTTCAAAAGACGTATCCGATAACCTGATAAAAAACTGGCAGGAAAAGCTTGATCTGCTAAAAGATAACGGCTTTATTCAAGGCCTTTACGACACCTATCTTCCCGGAACCCATGCTCCGGGGCGTATCCTGATGTTTACCGAGGAAAATCCACCGCAGACCTATCGCGATGCCGCGGGAAACCTTGCGGGCAGTAGCATGGACATGCTTAATTACATGCTAAAGGGTAGCAATCTCGGGGGACCGGTGGAATATACCAACTGGACCAATGCTTACAATCAGATATTATTCGTACCCAACTCGATGGCATTCAGCACGGTGCGATCGACTGCACGGGAAGACCTGTTTCAATGGGTGGGACCGATCTGTAAGAAAAGATATTGCTTTTATGTGGCTTCTTACTCTGATTATCAGATTGCCACCATCGATGATGCCCGTAAAATGCGGTCGATCGGCACGGTTGCGGGATGGTCGTCGGAGCAGGAGCTGGCCGACCTGGGCTTTAACAATGTGGTGACCTGGGCAACGCCGCAGGAGGTATTCAAGAAGCTGATGGATGGCGATATTCCCTGTGCCGTACTGAATGATATCAGCATGCGGATGCTGGGCGATGCAGCCGGACATCCGCCAAAAGATTACCGCAAGGGAGCCATTTTATCCGAGGGTCAGAATTACCTCGCCTTCTCGAAAGATACCGATCCGGCGTATATCACCACGATGACCAATGCCTATAATCAGATGGTGAGCAGCGGTAAGCTGGCGGAGATTTGGAAGGGGTGGTATCCGGATATTATTTGGTAAACCGGTTTATAAGGCAGAGGGCAGAGGGCAAAAATTAGTCAGAAGACGGAAGACAAAAGACAAGAGACAAGAGACAGAAGTCGATAGACCGCCTTATTCCTTGATTCTTAATTCTTTTTACTAATTTTTGCCTTCTGCCCTCTGCCCTCTGCCCTATTAAAGGTTCCGGAAAATCCCCAGCGGCCCCGTAACGCTGGTCATATACACCGGATTCTGCGTGTAACCTGTTGGCGGATAGATGCATTCATAGGGTCCGCCGTGGTTGGGCCCCGGCAGGCGGAAATCGGTTTTTCGTAAATGTGCAATGAATTCGGCAGCGAGCTGTCTGGCCGCATCACGGTCGGTGCGTGCCATGGCATAACATACCCAACCGGTAGCGGTTCCCCAATAGGCGCCGTTCTGATAGCTGTTTTTGCTAGCCAAAGCCTTTTCCCAGGCCGTTGACGCACTGTAGTCGTCGGAGGTCAGAATATGCCTTATTTGCCCTTCCATGGCCATGGTGCCGGCACGATAAGCTTTGGATAATTCAACCGAGGCCCGGTTGGCCTTCGACCCGTCGAGGGCTCCGATATAAATAGCAAAGGCAGTGGCCCATACATCGGGCTGCTTGCTCCGGCCTGTGCTGGCCCTCAGCAAACCACGTTCCTCCGCAAAGGTTTCTGTGAGATAAAGCTTGATTTTATAGGCAACAGACCGGTATCCGGCTGCATTTTTACGATAATCAACCGTGTTGTTCAGTCCCGCATTTTTTTCAGATGCCTGAGCCATCCATCCTGATATTTCGGCCATTTCGAGCGCTGCCCGGTACCGGAGCAGCGAACCGAAACAGACCTCGCCGGTCATCGAAACCACATCACGAAAACCAAAATCGCAGGTCGGCAAAGAATCACTTATAAAAGCCATCTGATGATCAGGCTTGAAAGGCACCTCATCAAACGCCATCGCCAGCCTTTTATACAGGCTGATATTATTCACCGCCTGAATCAGCAGCCCCTTGTCATCTATGGATTTCAGATAATACCAGGCCATGTGGATAAAATAAAACTCATCGCAGAAAGGCGGTTGCCGCCAGATTTCATTACCCTGATCCTCATAAACATAAGTCCCGGGAAAGTAAACCGGCAATCCGTCGTTTATCCGGATATGATCAGGAATGGAACCGATGGGCACCATACTACCGGTTTTCGTTCTCCAGGTGGAGTCAGACTGGCGGGCGGCGGTATACAAAAGGATATCAAGCTGTTCCTTAGGTGTTATCAGACCACTTTCCAGCGACATCGCATAATCCCGGATCCAGAACGAAGGATAGCAGTCGCGCCCACCGGGTTTTATCAGGGTAATGCCCGACCGGTTGGGTCCGAACGAACGGATAGCCGGCGGCAGATCCTGTCCGGGAAAAATCCGCGAACTGTCGACCACCGCACGGGTAATATCCTCCAGGAAAGACATGTCCTCTTTGGAAACCAGGGGAGCACGGTTGCAGGAAGAAGCTAAGAATAGGATTAAGGTCAGGAGGGTTAATAATTTCATCGGGTTAGGAGATATATCGGTTGGGATGAGTAATTTCAATCCATTAAATTAGTCAATTAAACAAAGATGAGATTCCAATTTAAAATTGAAGTAAGAAAGATGAGATTCGAATTGAGAATTTTGAATTCTGAAATTACAGATTCAAGGCGTTCCACAAGTAATTGTGCTCAAAGAGTTGTCATCCCCGCGAAGGCGCAGCCGGAGGCGGGGACCCCGTCCCTAACCAATAAACTTCTCGCCACTAACCTCCTCACCATTAGCCTCTTCACCTTTCTCCTGTCTGCTTTATTTTTGCCAGTAAGTGCGCAAAAGCTGCAGTTTGACAAATCAGAATATGCCGCGCGCCGGACAAAAATGATGGAGAAATTCCCCGATGGGCTGATCATCATTCAGGGGGCTGCATCGCTCCCCGGATATTATTCCTTCATGCAGAACAACAATTTCCTGTATCTGTCGGGGGTGGAAACTGAAAATGCCATTCTGGTGATCGACGGGGTGAAAAGGGAATCGATATTGTTTGCCAGTCAGACTCCGGATGCCGGCTTTAACAAAGTTTTCAGGCCGAATGAGCTGAAGGCTTACGTGACCAGCCGGTTGAACGAAGTCAAGACGTTCTATACCTGTCTGACTCCCGAGGAGCTGGCCAGGGAGTGCTCAGGTGAAAAGGCCGGAACGCTGAATTTCACCATGGTAAAGAATGAATGGGATGGCCGGCCAACGCGTGAAAAGCAGTTTGCCGACAACCTGAAAACCAAATTTCCGGGGGTAACGGTTAAAGATTGCTCGGTCTATATCCATGAGTTGCGAACGATCAAGTCGCCCGCCGAGATTGCCCTGATGCGTACGGCAGGCAAACTAGCCGTGCAGGCGCATATCGACCTGATGAAAGCCTGCAAGCCGGGGATTACTGAGCAGGAGTTGGCGGCGCTGTTTGAATATTCATGCAAAAAAAGGGGAGCCGGAGAATTGGCTTATTACACGATAATCTGTACCGATGAAAATCACTCGGATCTTCATCACCACGGATATGAGCGGACGCTGGCCGATGGCGATTTCCTGGTGGTGGATGCCGGTCCGGATGTGCACAATTACGATATCGACATTACCGTTTCGTTCCCGGCAAATGGCAAATTCACACCCCGCCAGCGCGAGATTTATGAAGCATGCAATGCCGTTCATGAGGCGTGCATGATGACCTACCGGCCCGGACTGACTGGCGCGCAATGCGACAAGGAGGTTCGCGAAATCCTGATTAAAAAAGGATTTAATCCCGATTCGGAGCTGATGAAACAGTTTTACGGAGGCTTCGGACATTATGTTGGTCTGGCAGTTCATGATGTGGGTGGCGGACCATCGGTACTGAAGCCGGGAATGGTTTTCGCCAATGAGCCGCTGGCTGTTTTCGCCAAAGAAAAGCTGGGGGTGCGTATCGAGGATACAGTTGTGATTACTGAAACCGGATGCGAAAATCTGACGGCCGGATTGCCACGAACGGTTGAGGAGATTGAAAGATTAATGAAGGGAGAAAGAGGAGATTCGAAATGAGAATTTTGAATTTTGAAATTACAGATTCAAGGCAGCCGAGAGGTAATTATCGTCGAAGAGTTGTCATCCCCGCG
>CAIXHD010000534.1 GCA_903919065.1 uncultured Bacteroidota bacterium | reverse complement strand
TCTCCAGATACCATGAGGCAAGAATCATTTGAATATTGAGGTAATACCAGTTACCACTGGTAAACGATGGGTCTTTTGCAAAAATATTGATTGCTTTTTCGTATTCGGTAATTGCCAAAGTCTTTGAACCTCCGAAGATTGTCGGCATAAACCAGTCCTTATTGCCCGACTCGATCCATGCCTGGGGGCAATCAGGATCTTTGGAAAGCGCGAGGCTAACCTTTTTTAATGCCTTAGGCCCAAGAAACATCGCTTTTTGAGGCTGATAATTGATTCTGAATCCATACAAAGCCCCACGTAGTGCGAGGTAGCAGGGATCATCAGGATATTTTGCAATCAGCTCATCAGCTATCAGTTCCACATTGTCCAGGTAAGGCCTGGCACGAGATTTCTGATCACGGCCGAGGCAGTAACCAATAAAGCCATAATGAGCCATGGCAAATTCGTACTGGTCAGCACGGTTCAAAACTCTCCAGTTACCGGATTTTAATTGCGTCTCCCAGGAATCCATGTTTCCTGTGATATACGAGTGATATATCTTTTCCCTGAAATCCTGAGCAGCTGAGGGATAAAAAGATAGGACGACCAATAAAAAGAGTACGATCCGCATTTTATGAATCTAATTCTTTGACAAAGCTTCTGTATCCTGATATTGCTTCTGCAATTTTACTAGATTTGATTTCAGCTCTGCGATTACAACAGTATAGGACGGATCGTTGTACAAATTGTTCATTTCACGAGGATCTTTCAGAAGATCGTAAAGCTCCCACTCGTCGATATCCTGATAGAAATGGATGAGTTTATACCGGTCGGTGCGAATTCCATAATGTCTTTTAACCGCATGTACACCAGGATGTTCGTAATAATGATAATAAATTGCTTTACGATTTTCTCCGCTTAACATCGATATTCCCTGTATGCTGTCGGGGATTGTCAGACCGGCCAGCTGCATGAAGGTCGGAGCAAAATCAATATTCTGAACCAGGGCCTCGGAAACGGTGCCTGCCCTGATAGTGCCGGGAAAGCTCATCACCAATGGGGTACGAAGGCTCTCCTCATACATGAACCGCTTATCAAACCAGCCATGCTCACCCAGATAAAAGCCCTGGTCGGAACAATAAACCACCAGTGTATTTTTATCCAGCCCGTTCTTTTTAAGGTAATCCAGTAAACGGCCCACCTGATCGTCAACACTCTGAATACAGGCAAGGTAATCTTCCATATACCGTTGATATTTCCACAAGGCCAAAGCATCTCCGGAAAGTTTTTTGGAATAAAAATCCTCAGTAATGGTTTTGTAATACTGATCCCAGGTGGCTCTCTGCTCCTGATTCATCCGTTTCATTCCCCCCTCCCAGGCTTTGTCATCTCCGGTTATTGAATCTCCTTCACGCGGAAAGACTTTCAGGTCATAATTGATCGTCATATCCTTGATCACGGACATCTCCTGCTCCTTGGCAGCGCGACCGCGATTGGCATAATCATCGAAAAAATTCTCCGGAACAGGAAATTTTGTCTTGCTGAAAAGATCGAAATATTTGGGCTCAGGCATCCAGTTGCGGTGCGGTGCCTTATTGTGCACCATCAGCAGGAACGGCTTATTCTTATCGCGCTGGTCCAGCCAGCCGATCGCCTGGTCACCGATAACTGTTGTCGTATAGCCTTCATATCGATGGGTACCGGTGGAATCTTTCAGATCGGGATTATAGTAAGGCCCCTGATCAAGCAGAATGCGCCAGAAATCGAAACCTACAGGATCCGATTTCAGGTGCCATTTGCCGATTATGGCACTTTGGTAGCCTGCTGGCCTTAACAATTTCGGCAAGGTCGACTGGGCACCGTTAAAGCGGTCGCTGTTGTCGCGCAAGCCATTCATGTGGCTGAATTTACCGGTCAGGACAACCGCGCGGCAGGGAGCACTGATAGAATTTGTGCAAAAAGCTTTATTGAAGCGCATGCCATCGGCCGCTATCCTGTCGATATTTGGTGTTGAATTCAGATTATGTCCATATGCCGATATCGCCTGAAAGGCATGATCGTCGGACATAATAAACAGTATGTTTGGCTTGTCGGCGGCTTTTTCCCTGCAACCCGGCAAGGCGGCGGCAGCTAAACCCAATGCGACTGAAGAGGTGAAAAAAGGCTTCATAATTACATTTGCTAATAAGAACGGGTAAAATAGTAAAAATACCGGATGGGGGCACAATTTCAGAATTATGAAATTGCCTGGAATTCAAAACCGAACCTGCAATAATTCCCGGCCAAGCTGGTGAATTGCGGTCTCTATTTTTCTCGCCTGCTTAATTCCCGGATGCTTAATCCCCCGGGCATACTGGCGGATCAGGCTTGGATTGATGCCAGCCCTTTTAGCAATAAGTGATTGCTTTATCGGATTGTGCAACCTAAAAAAATCACTGACATCCATTCTAAAATCGAAATCCCAACTATCGACATCATCAAAACCTGATTCTTGGTATTTAGAAGGAATATCTTCCAGAAATAAACTGATCGCTTCAACGAGGTTCTGTCTGATCTCCTCAATTGAATCACCTACCGTACCGCAAAAATCAAATTCCGGAATAAAAGCGGAGTATCCTGTGTCTGTCCTTTCAAGAGTTACCATTATAGTTTTCATTTAACACCCCCTTTCTTTAATGTATTGATAACAAACCCTTTTCCCAATGTTTTATTCGCATGGTACGGAACAATAATATTGCCCGGTTTATTTGGATGCAAGAATTTCATGTGACTCCCTTTTGTGCTTATCAAAACCCAGCCATCTTGTTCCAGTATTCTGATTAATTCTTTTACTTTGAGCATAAATATAACAATTTTGTTACTTATAAAGCAACTCTATCACTATATAGATGCATCAAACCCGGTTGAATGGAAAAACTGAGTTAAATAATCTTAACGGGAAACTTTATCATGGGTTAATCTGTTTTACTATTAATTAAACTCAACAAACATGACAATCTGGAACGAACGATACAGCACTGAAGAGTTCATCTTCGGAAAGGACCCTAATCAATTTTTCAAGCAGAGCATCGACAAACTTTGTCCGGGCAAAATACTTTTGCCGGCTGATGGAGAAGGGCGCAATGCAGTTTATGCAGCAAAGGTGGGATGGGAAGTTTATGCCTTTGATGCCAGTACCGTTGGAAAGGACAAGGCTTTGGATTTGGCCGAGCAGGAGGATGTCACCATAAATTATGAAGTCAGCCTGATTGAGGATTTTGAGCCCACCCCGAATACTTATGATGCCATTGCTCTGATTTTCTGCCACCTGCCGTCACCACTAAAAAGCCCATTCTTCGAAAAGCTGGTTGAATCGCTGGCACCTGGCGGGTTGCTTATTCTCGAAGGATTCCGGAAGGAACAACTCGGATTCGCCTCGGGTGGCCCTAAAGATCCGGATATGTTATTTTCGTCAGAACAACTGGCCAATGATTTCAAATTGTTATCAAAACTGAATATAACCGAGGAAACCGTCTGGCTCGACGAAGGACCGGGACATCAGGGTGAAGCAAAAGTAGTGCGGCTGCTTGGGAAGAAATAGTATCTGTCAGGACAATAAACCAATCACCTTTTTTTCCCGGTCGGAATAACAAATCCCATGATCAGGGTTCCGATCATTCCTACGACGATAATCAACATGCTATAAATGGTTGACCAGGTCATGAATATCACTGAGACAGATATCATGATCCACATAAGGAGAATCGACAGCACCTTTGTCCGCAAGGGCAAAGTTTTGTCGCGCTGCCAGTTGACAATGTAACCGCCGACATATGGATTGCTGATCAGGCGTTGATACAGCTTATCTGAACTTCGCACATAAAGTCCGGCAGTAAGCAGCAGAAAAGGAGTGGTTGGCAAACCAGGAATAAAGATCCCGGTTAGGCCAATTATGAGGCAGATAGTACCTAAAATAACAAATATTATCCTGATCGGCATAGGCCCGCAAATGTAACAAAAGTTACAATCAGATCTCCCGGCCTTTCCAATCGATCTTGCGACCGAAACGATAAAGGATCGATTTCATGGCAAGAACCACCAAAACGATTTGCTGTGGTAGCCAGTAGAGAAGATTAGTAAGCGGATTCTGGCGACTGAGCAAGGAGGTACCGATACGGATCAGCAACAGCAAAACAAAATAAAGGCACAAGGCACAAGGCGCAAGGCTCAGGGGAAGGCACAAGGCACAAGGCGCAAGGCTCAGGGGAAGGCACAAGGCACAAGGCGCAAGGCTCAGGTAAAGGATTAAGAACAAAGGGAGGAAAGTGGTGAGCAGGAGGAATAAAAGCATCCAGGGGAGGCTGTTGCCGAAAAACTGGCCAATATTTTTGGAGAAGCCGTTAATTGCCTGTCCATAACTTTCATACATCCGGCAGCTGATCTGGCCCCCACTTAAAAGGGTTGCCGTTCGGAAATTCCTTTTTTTCATGATTCTCGAAATCCTGATATCTTCCACAGGATCAGACTTTACCATCGAATGCCATTTGAACCGCTTATAAATAAAAGCATCAAACAACATAAACTGACCGTTGGCAGCGGCAAAGGAGGTCCAGCTGCATGTTCGCACCAGGATCAGCGGAAGCAGACTGAGCAAAATCCAGTTCATTAAAGGGACCACTAACCATTCCCCTGGAGTTTTTATGACTTGCTGAGGAAATAACGACAGCAGTCTCAGATTCTTTTTTTGCGCATAGCCTATTGCATCCCGCACCAAAGTTCCCGATACCTGAACATCGGCATCGAGAAATAGCAACCATTCACCGGTTGCAGCTTCAGCCAGCTTGTGGCAGGCAAAGTTTTTCCCGAGCCATCCCACCGGCAACTCCCCACCGTGAATAATTTTTATGCCGGCAAAGCCATTAACCTCCTCAGCTTTTTTAACCTCCTCAGCTTTTTTCACTGTCTTGTCGGTCGACAGATCATCGTACACAATGATCTCACAAATACTTAATGAACTATGATGATCTGCAGCCTCCCTTTGAATCCCAACAAGATTCCTTAAGAGTATTCCGATATTTCCTTCCTCATTCCTCGCCGGTATCAGGATGGAAACCTTAGTTTTTGCGATCACCTCATGAGGTCGGAGCCACTGACGGGTTAACAGGTTGACAAGTACCACGATCAACCTTAACGCAGCAAAAACGATCAATATGCCAATTAACCAATGTGCCAATATGTCCATTATAAGATTGGTTGATGGGATGATGCGAGGATGTGATGATTTATTGAATCAGAAAAGAAGAGGTTGTATGCATCTTCAACAGCCTTCATATCTAATTGTTTAATAAAAGGATATAACTCCAGATAAAAATGCAGCTGAGGCTTCTGGTCCGAAAAGTAATCGACCAAAACGGCAACCATAAGGATATTTATTTTATTCTCCAGACCCCGGGTGATATGTTCAAGTCCTTTTTCAAATTTCAGCGGTCTCGTATGCATCGATTGAATTTCCCCCTGCGGATACATGAGCAATAAAGGAGACATTTGTGTCGGGCGTTCCAATATCCCCCGCGCATAATTAAGCGATTCCACCATATCACGGCTGCTCTTTTTTATCGAAAAAGCACCTGTCTTATTCAGGATCATATTTCCCTGCAGCTGGTCCTCCAGCATCATTACATGAAACAATTTCCTGAAATACCGATGATTTAACCAGAGAATAAAAAAGCCATCCCACCAGCTAAAATGGTTGGCAATAACCACCAGAGGTTTTTCGTGTACTTCTGGAACATCATTGTGCACAGTGACTGATGAAAAGTTTTTTCTGATGCGAAAATCAGCATAAAACCGGAAAAACCGGACGTGAAACCAGGTATGTCGGGCTGGAATCATCCTTTAATAAGTCTTTCCACCGCTGATATCGCGATAATCATAAGAAAGAAAATCATCTGGGCAATATAAAGAGGCAAAGCCAGCCGGTTTTTTATTGTGACCCTGAACAGAGGGAAAAGAGTGGCCAGCACGAGTGAGACAAAGAACCAGGTAAGATAATTTGTGAAAGGCACATGTCCTCCTTCCCAGCGCCACATCTTCATCCAGATGGCAGCAGGCTCAAGGAGAAAATCCAACACCACCATCAGAACAGCAGCCATTAATGTCCTGATAGCAGGATTCTCTGAAACAGGCTGAACAACCGTAACCGATAGATAAAGCAGCATCAGCCAGCTGATCCCCATCACTAAAGGAGTGCCCATAAGTGCCGGTCCCATATGCAGACTGTATCCGTAATGGCCAAACAGGATTCCGGTATTTACGCCGATGACTTCAACCAGGTATCCAACAATAAAGATCACACCGGAAAGCCAGAATAATTTACGGTTTTGAGTATGATCGGCCATTCCGAGTATCACTAAACAGACAACAAAAGTGACTGGAACAAGCCTGATAAAAATTTCTCTTGTCCATGGAATCGCCATGCCAACGATACCGACTGAAAAGAATATCCAGATAAACTTCCGGAGTTCCTTTTCAGGGATACGGAATCGGTCGATGTTTTTATTAGGGTTCATAATATCTCATTGATCGATAAGTTCTGCAACGATTTTTGCTGAAGCCAGGCACAATGGGATGCCTCCCCCGGGATGTACGCTGCCGCCAGTGAAATATAATCCTTTGATTTTGCTCCTCTGGTTTGGATGTCGGCTAAAAGCGCTGATACGGCTGTTCGAACTGTTGCCGTACAGCGCTCCCTGCCACGATCCCGTGCGTGCTTCAATAGTCTGCGGATTTTCAACATGCTCAAAGACAATCTTACTGGCGAGATCAACTCCCAGCATGGATTTAATTTTTTTCAGAATCGCCTCCCTTGCAGAAGCAATCTCTGAACTAATATCTTTTCTGGTAACCGAAGGTGCATTGACCATTACAAACCAGTTTTCATGTCCGGGCAAAGCATCGGAAGGAGCTTTTTTTGAACTGATATAGATATAAACAGTCGGGTCGGAATACATTTTTTTCAACTTGAACAGATGCCGGAATTCCTCTTCATAATTTTCCGCAAATAGTATATTATGAAGATCCAGATGGTCATGATTGCCAGCCACTCCCCAATAAAAGATCATTGCTGAGGTACTCAGAGCCTGCCCTCTGCCGAATCCCGGAGGATGGTAATCGATCATGCCGGCGTGGTAAAACGTATTCACGTCCAGGTCGGAAACTACCACATCATATGGATAATCTTTGCCATCCATTCTGATACCCAATACCTGATTTCCTTCGATATTACGATTAACCCGCTGTACCATTGAATCATAGTGAAATCTTACACCTGCACGAATAGCCAGATCAGTAATTTCTCTTACAATGGAATACATACCATTATCGGGAAAAAAGGCTCCCAGATTATGCTCCAGGTGAGCGATCATTTTCAAGGTTGCCGGTGCCTTATATGGATTCGATCCATTATAAGTGGCATACCGGTCGAACAATTGCACCATTCTGGAATCTTTAAAAACTCTTTTATTGCGCCGGTGCAAAGACACAAAAGGATCGAGGATTGAAGGATTTTTTGCGATTTCACGTCCGCCCTGACTAAGAAATGCTTTACGCGTTGGAAAAGGCTGATCGATGAAAACCGGGGCCGCGAGGTTATAGAGGTCGCGTGCATTCGTAAGATAACCCGAAAGAGGTGACGGGTCAACCTTGAAAACATCCCGGCAGGCGTAGGCAAAATCATTGGGCCCGGAAGGTACATCCAGCAGGGTTCCGTCAGGCCAGAAATACCGGCAGACCGAGCTGAGCTGTTGGTAAGTAAAATGATCGGCAGGATTCTCGCCCATCAGGGAAAATAGCTCCTCCACTCTTTCAGGTTGAGTGAAAAGTGAAGGACCCAGATCAAATCTAAAACCATCAGACCGCAATTCTGCAAGCTTTCCCCCGGGGTAGGATTCCTTTTCGAAAACATCAACCCGGAAACCTTTTGCTGCGAGCCTTACGGCCGTTGCCAGTCCGCCAATGCCGGCTCCTATGACTACTGCGGTTTTCATGCGGACTAAGGTAATCAAGAGATCAGGTTAAATTTGTTATCTTGATACCATTAATTTATTCGGATGGCAAAAGCGTTGGTTGTCGGCACCGGTCTCGGTGGGCTGACTACTGCATTGCGACTGGCAAGCAGAGGTTTCGAAGTGGAAATGGTGGAGAAATATCATCAGGCAGGAGGTCGGTTAAATCAGCTAAAGAAAGATGGATTTACCTGGGATCTTGGTCCGTCGTTCTTCAGCATGAGTTATGAATTTGATGAGTTCGTCAAATTTTGTGGAATTAATATGCCTTTCGAATTTGTGGAGCTCGATCCTTTATATGCCGTCAATTTCAGAGGTTCCGAAAAAAACTTTCTGATCTATAAAGACCTTAAGAAACTGGCTGGTGAATTTGAATCGATCGAGCCCGGTTTTGAAAAAAAAGCACGCAAATTTCTGGATGAATCGGGAAAACTTTTTCATGACACGTTTGATAAGGTAGTCAGACGGAATTTCAACGGATATTTTGATTATTTTCTTTCGCTTTCGACTGTTCCCTGGGGGCATGCCCCAAAAATGGTCCGCAATGTCTGGGACGAGCTTGGCAGATATTTCAGCTCGCGAGAGGTGAAAGAAATTTTAAGCCTGGTAGCATTCTTCCTGGGCGATACGCCATTTAAAACCCCTGCTGTATATACTTTGTTGTCATACACTGAATTAGAGCACGACGGATATCACAACGTAAAAGGAGGAATGTATAAGATTGTGGAAGGTTTGCTGGCCGAGCTGGCAAAAAAAGGGGTAACCATCCATTATAATACAGAGATAACCGGGTTTACCGGTAACGGTGACAAAATGGATTCCCTCATAGATTCAAAGGGAAACCACTTTAAAGCTGACACTTATGTTATTAATTCAGATGCGGCCTCATTCCGTGGGAAGGTGCTTGAAAGAAGGAAATTCTCTGAGGCAAATCTGGATAAGATGCACTGGACAATGGCTCCTCTGACTCTTTACCTGGGTCTGGACCAAAAAATCCCAGCTCTCCATCATCATCATTATTTTCTCGGTAATAATTTTCAGGAGTATGCCGGTAAGATATTCAAGAATGAAATCGGTTTGGATCAACCTTATTATTATGTAAATACGGTATCGAGATTTAATCCGGGGAGTGCGCCTGAAGGTTGCGAATCACTTTTTATTCTATGCCCGGTTCCACATAAATTATTCAAGCCCGACTGGAGCGATCGCGAACAGGCAGCGGATGGAATAATTGCAGATCTTTCCACTCGACTCGGGGTAGATCTGCCAAAACATATAATTTCAAAAACCGTTATAGATCCTGACGGATGGGAACAAGCATTCGGTCTTCATCGTGGCAGCGGACTCGGGCTTGCCCACGACCTAAATCAGATTGGCGCTTTCCGTCCGTCAAACCGTGATGAAAAATTTGGAAATGTTTTTTACGTTGGTGCTTCCACTCTGCCTGGTACCGGTTTACCCATGGCAGTGATAAGCTCAAAACTTGTAACAGAAAGGATATTGTCCTAAAATGGATTTATATACTGAAACAGCCCTGGCTTGCTCCCGGCTTGCCACCCGGAAATATTCAAGCAGCTTTTCACTCGGAATCGGGATATTCAACAGGAAATATCACGCCCCGATATATGCTCTATATGGATTTGTAAGGTTTGCCGATGAGATTGTCGACACTTTCCATGAGCAGGATCAGTCGGCCCTGCTTGCACGGTTTAAAGCGGAGACCTTTGAGGCTATCGAGAAAAAATTCAGCACCAATCCGATTCTTCATAGTTTTCAATGGGTGGTAAATAATTACCGGCTTGACCACAATCATATCAAGGCTTTTTTACATTCCATGGAGATGGACCTGGAAAAAAAAACATTTTCGAAGGTGGAGTATGACCGATATATCTATGGATCTGCTGAGGTCATCGGGGCAATGTGTCTTCGTATCTTTTACATGAATAACGACGATCGGTATCATGAATTCATACCGGCAGCTCAGAAACTGGGATCAGCCTTCCAAAAAGTAAATTTCCTCCGCGACATTAAAGATGATTACGAGAATAGAGGCCGTATTTATTTTCCCGACACGAACTTCGAAAATTTCATAACCCACCGAAAAAGAGAGATTGAGGAGGATATTAACAGGGAATTTACTGAAGCGCTGGAGGGCACAAAAAAACTTCACGAAGGGGTGCGTAATGGGGTTTATCTAGCGTTACGGTACTACAGGGAGTTGCTGAAAAAGATCGAAAAAACTCCGGCCGAAAAAATCTTACAGAGCCGGTTTCGTCTATCAGGATTTCAAAAATTGGTTCTTTTGGTCAAGGCCTGGCTCAGGAATAAATTAGGCCGGATCAGGTAGATTACTCGGCCTTGTGAATCATCTTGCCGAGGCCACGCTGGATTCGCTCGAAAGTCTCCATACTTCGATTAATCGGTTCAGATGAAAAGTCCCTGTATTTATCGTATTTATCATCCCCCAGATTAACAGCCGAATACACCAGGATTACCATCTGATTGGAACAATTATTAGTTACCCTTTCAACCAGATGATCCATATAAGGATGATAGGAAAGAGAACCTTTTCGTCCGGAGAAAATAAAAATAATATCGTCGGATGAGGAGCGTTGAAGGAACAGATTGAAATACTCCCATTTTCTGCTGTCGAAATCCCTGATTACCGGTTTAAAGCTGGTTTTGGAAATGACATTCATTACCTGCTCCCGGGTTTTTGCATTAGCATATAAGTGAATCGACATATTCAATTCGTTGCAAAGAATAAGAACCTTTTTAACCTGGTAATCGAATCCCTGCTCAAGCTCCGACAATGGCGGACAGAACAAAACTATCCTTGTATAGGCGACCAGCGGATTGATCAGCCGGCAAACCATAATACACGTTTCGCTCGTTTCCAGAATATGCTCGGTTTTATGTCCGAAAATCAGGTCGGTAAATGTTTCCTTCATCGGCCAGCCCAGAATAATCGTACGGATATCCAGATCCCGGCTTATCCGGTTAATTCCCGATGGCACATTCTGATCTGCAACCACGAGTGTTTCCACGCTTGCATCGGGGAGTGTAAACCCCTGCACCAGTTTAGTCAGATTATTGCGGACCTTTATTAACTTGGATTCTGCATCACCCACCTCATCAACTACTGAAAGCACCCGAACAGGATGATCACCTTTTTTATCGCGGATAAAATGTGCAAATTCCATCAATCCTTCCAGATGGTCGAAATTGGCTACAGGGATCAGAATTGATTCGGGGAAAGTTAAATCTTCCTCGGTTTTCTTATCACTGGTTTCTTCAGAAATAACAATCTGTTTTGCTGCCCGTTCGGTTGCAAATGAGGCAACCAGACAAGTAACCAATATCAGGATAATAGTGCCGTTTAAAATATTTTCATCGATGATTCCAGCTCGGAAGCCGACCAGGATTACTGCCATGGTTGCAGCAGCATGGGAGCTGCTGAGTCCGAAAATCAGCAATCCCTGAGCCTTGGAATATCCAAAAATTTGCTTGGTGGCCCGGGCCGCAACATACTTTCCAACCAGGGCAACAACGGTTAAAACGAAAGCAACCCATATGGCACGGGGTCCGTTATTCAGAACCCCAAGATCAACAAGCATCCCTACACTGATCAGAAAAAACGGGATAAAAAGTGCATTGCCAACAAACTGGATCCTGTTCATCAGCATTGAAGATTGAGGGACGAGCCGGTTGAGTGCCAGCCCGGCAATAAATGCCCCGATGATAGGTTCCAAACCAGCCAGCTGAGCAAAGAAAGCGGCAATGAAAACTATGGCAAGAACAAATACATAATGAGATGACTTTTCACCTTCGAGCCTGATAAAAAACCATTTAGCAACCCTGGGCATAATAACAAACAGAACCACCAGCAAACTGATCATTCCCACAATTATCCTCACCCAGAAGCCTACCGGCAAATCCCCGGCATGGGTACCTGTTATGATAGCCAGTAAAAGCAGAACAGCAGTATCCGTAATGATGGTTCCACCAACGGTAACCGCAACCGCTTGATTTTTAGATATCCCGAATTTGGTAACTATCGGATAGGCCACCATTGTTTGCGTGGAAAAGATACTGGCGGTTAGAAGACTGGCGGTAAAATCATAGTCAAGAATATAATAACAGGCTGGAAATCCTAAAATCAGCGGTAAAAAGAAGGTCAGAAATCCAAATCCC
Organism: uncultured Bacteroidota bacterium; assembly: GCA_903919065.1. GTDB lineage: Bacteria > Bacteroidota > Bacteroidia > Bacteroidales > UBA12481 > UBA12481. Next base: position 288 of record CAIXHD010000534.1, on the reverse strand, counting down.
ATACTGTGATAACGGTTTCGGCGAAACTCATGAATCTCGAGTTCCAGACCGGCAATGAACATGATATAGAGCAGTCCGATGGTTGAAAACAAATCCATTGCCGAATTTTTGGACAGGAGATTCATTCCATGAGGACCCACCACAACACCGGCAATAATCAAACCGATAATTCCAGGAACTTTGAACCGGCGAAATAAAATCGGCGCAAGCAAAATGATCAGCAATATCAATGCAAAAATCAGCACTGGATTTTGCAGGGGCAATTGAAATTGAGTATTAAGCTGGTCC
>CAIXHD010000533.1 GCA_903919065.1 uncultured Bacteroidota bacterium | reverse complement strand
TCCATGAATAGTCTGTTTTCATAAAAGGTACCCAGGCATTATTCCACTGATCCATGGTTACTGATCCGAAATGCATATCGGATCCGGAGTAGGAATATGTTTCACGCATGGTGTTAACCCAGGTTGACGTGGCCGCATTCCATTCCTTCATGGTAACCACATCAACCCGGCTGCCGGTAAGGGCATAAGTCATCTGCATTCCGCTGCTGGTGACCCAGGCAGAGCCAACATAAGTCTGATTGATTACCTCCGTTGCCGCATGCTGATCATTATAAGAATAAACCGTCCTGGTCCGCTGTCCGCCTTGATTATATTCAACCACGGTCGGGTTGCCAACTGAATTATAACTTGTCTCGATCGTCTGGAAAAGCACCCAACTGGTGGTCCAGTTGAACTCTTCAGTATGCCTTGGGTAGCTTCCGACAATACCGGTTTTCAGCTGAAAAGAATTGATCCTCAAAGATTGTTTCTCCAACCAGGGCACATAGGTATTCTGGGCAAATCCGGTAGCAGTGAACAGGATTGCGCAGACGACAATAAGAATTCCCGTTTTTTTCATGGCTATTATTAATAAGATTTCGTAGGTTCTATAGCAAAGGTATAAAAACTTAAACAGTCGATTCGTCAAAAAGTTGCCAACTTTAATCAGAAGGCTGGCTTAAAACAAGAGTTGCCAACTTTAAGCAGAAAGCTGGCTTAAAACAAGAGTTGCCAACTCTAAACAGAAGGCGGAAATATCCACACATTCTGAATAGAGTTGGCAACTCTAAAAAAGACGCCGTCAGGCTTCTTTTACATCATTCCACCCATGCCGCCCATGCCGCCCATTCCCGGGTTGCCGCCGCCATGATCTTTTTCGTCAGCGATCTCAGCAATGATAGTCTCGGTAGTGAGGATCATGCCTGCAATTGAAGCAGCATTTTCCAGTGCAACACGTGCAACTTTGGTCGGGTCGATAACACCGGTTTCATAAAGGTTCTCATACTTCTCAGTACGGGCATTGAAACCATAGTCACCTTTTCCTTTTTTAACTTCCTGAACAACTACTGATCCTTCGAGACCAGCGTTGGCAACAATCTGACGCAATGGCTCTTCGAGAGCACGGCGAACGATTGCAATACCGGTTGTCTGATCTTCGTTATCACCTTTCAGACCATCAAGCGCTGCGATAGCACGAATAAATGCTACTCCGCCGCCAGGGATGATACCTTCTTCAACAGCTGCACGAGTTGCGCTCAATGCATCGTCAACGCGGTCTTTCTTCTCTTTCATCTCGATTTCTGAAGGAGCACCGATATAAAGAACTGCAACACCACCGGCCAATTTAGCCAGACGCTCCTGCAATTTTTCACGGTCATAATCAGAGGTGGTCGATTCAATCTGTGCCTTGATCTGGTTAACGCGGGCAGAGATCATTTTTTTGTCACCATTACCGTTTACGATAATTGTATTTTCTTTATCAATAGTGATTTTCTCAGCAATACCTAGCATTTCAAGAGTTGTGGTCTCGAGTTTCATGCCGGTTTCTTCTGAAACAACAGTACCTCCGGTAAGGATAGCAAGGTCCTGAAGCATTTCTTTTCTGCGGTCACCAAATCCTGGAGCTTTAACAGCTGCAATTTTCAGGCTGCCGCGAAGCTTGTTAACTACGAGGGTAGCAAGAGCTTCACCTTCAACATCTTCAGCGATAATCAGCAACGGACGGCCAGTCTGTACGCTTGCTTCGAGTAATGGAAGAAGATCCTTCATCGATGATATTTTTTTATCATAGATCAGGATATAAGGATGTTCGAGAACAGTTTCCATTTTTTCGGTATCGGTAACGAAGTAAGCCGAAAGGTAACCGCGGTCGAACTGCATGCCTTCAACAATCTCAACGGTTGTATCAGTGCCTTTAGCTTCTTCAACGGTGATAACGCCTTCTTTGTTAACCTTGCTCATTGCATCAGCGATGAGTTTTCCAATCTCAGCATCGTTGTTGGCAGAAATTGTAGCTACCTGCTCAATTTTCTTGAAGTCATCGCCGATAGTTTTCGACTGTGAATTCAGACTGATTACTACTGCAGCAACTGCCTTGTCAATACCACGTTTCAGGTCCATCGGGTTGGCACCTGCAGTAACGTTTTTCAAACCTACTGTTACAATCGACTGTGCGAGAACGGTAGCGGTGGTTGTACCATCACCGGCATCATCAGAAGTCTTTGAAGCAACTTCTTTTACCATCTGTGCGCCGATATTTTCAAAACGGTTAGCCAGTTCAATTTCTTTGGCTACTGAAACACCGTCTTTGGTTACCTGCGGTGATCCAAACTTCTTTTCGATAACAACATTACGACCTTTTGGTCCGAGTGTCACCTTAACAGCATTTGCCATTTCATCAACACCCCTCTTCAGCAATTCGCGGGCTTCGCTATCGTACTTAATTTCCTTTGCCATATCAGTAAAGATTTTATAGTTTTTAAATTATTCAATTACTGCCAGGATATCTGACTGCTTCATGATCAGGTAGGTCTTATCTTCAACCTTGATTTCAGTTCCCGAATATTTACCATACAGGACAATGTTTCCGACTTTAACTTCCATCTGAACATCTTTTGTTCCTGGACCGGCTGCCAAAACTTTACCTTTCTGTGGTTTTTCCTGAGCTGAGTCAGGGATAATGATACCGGATGCTGTTTTTACTTCAGCTTCCTGTGGTTCAACAAGAACCCTTTCTCCCAGTGGTTTTACGTTAACTGTTGCCATAATTGACTATTTAGATTATTGATAAATTTTTTATATGTCTCCACACATCATATTGTATGCCATCCTGATTTGACTGACAGGTTGGCATAAAAAAAATAATCCCCGCCGAGGCAGGGATTCGTCGGTCAATATATGGCCGGTTATTTTGTTGGAGTTGCGGTTCCGGTTGCTGGTTTATCAGAAGGTACGCCAGTTGGAATCTGAGGAATTTCACTCGGATCAACAGCATTCTGGATTTGTTCCTGAATAGCTGACTGACCTGTTGTTCCTCCACGTGAAATTGTCAGGCTGGCTGCAATGCAAAGAACTAAAAGTGCTGCAGCTAGTCCCCAGGTGGCTTTTTCCAGAAAATCATTTGTTCTCCGGACACCCATAATCTGCGTTGATGCTGAGAAATTAGCGGCTAATCCACCACCTTTTGAGTTCTGCACCAGTACGATCAGACCTAGCAGCACACATACAACCAGAATGAGAATGGAAAGAAAGATATACATACTCTATTGAATTATTGATTCTTAATAAGTTCCCTAACCGATTCAATTTGACTCGCAAAGTAAATACTTTTTTCAGGAATTTTCAAACTAAGTTTTTCATAAGCTTGAATTGCCTTTTGAAAATATCCCTGTTGAACATAAATCCTGGCCAGAGTTTCAGTAAGAAATTCATCATCCTCCCTCAAGCTATTGGCTGACACATCATTATCGTTTCCAACAGCATGGTCAGGCCGCATGATCTTTGTCCCGGGATTTTCGATAAACCGGTCGATGAGGTCATCAGCAGGTGTTTTTCGGGAAATTCTGCTGTCGCCCAAACCAAAATCGCCGCTCACATGCATCGACCTGACTTCAGGTTTTGGAGTACGCAGACGGCTCAATGGATCCATTTCCAGAAATTGCACCAACAGATTTTCTTCGGGTGCCTTTTCCGGCGGAAAATCAGGAGCTCTGTTCTCAAACGGCACATCCGGCAGATCATCATCCTTGTATGCCGGAAAATCAAACAAGAGCAAATCCATATCAGCTATAGGCAGAAACTCTTCAACCTGCTGAACCAGCCCGCTCCTCTCCTTATATTCCTTATGTAATTCAGGATCTTCCGTAACAGCTTTCTTAACCGGTTGCTTCTCCAAAGACCGGGTAACATTCAGTAATTCAAATAATTCCCGCCGGTCGTTGGCATAGGCAGCCGTTATTTTCAGTTGCCGGTTAAACCGGATATTCTCATCATTCTGCAATCCCTTCAGGTAGAGAAGCTGAGCCGGCTGGCAAAATGGAAATTCGCTGATAATCTCTTCAACCGCAACTAATCCGGCAGCATCAATGCCTCCCGGAGCCTCAAGATAACCGATGAATTGTTCCGGCCTCATATCACCAGTTTACTACTGAGCGGTTAAAAATATCTTCAATAATTTTTTCCAGAATCAACGGTACAAGTTCCCCTTCCACCTCATCCAAACCCTTATCACTGCTGTAATCTTCGTATGCCTGAAACTTATTCTCAAAATTATCCTTAGGCACTTTCTGGTTGACAAACCTTACGTTTATAGTCACAGTCAGCCGGTTTAATGAAGCTTTATCCTGAACATTATTTCCGGTAATAGCTATCGGCTTGGTTTCATATCCGGTAATTTCTCCCTCAAAACTCAGATCACCTTCGCCACTGATCATGTTCAAGCTCGTCTGGGAAATAAATTTATCTTTCAACTTTTCAGTAACATCCTGACTTAATGACGGATATACAATAGGTGCACGATTAGGAAAATAGGAAACCGATATGGTTTTAACATCCGGATTAATAGCGGCACCGGTCATTGAATACCGGACTTTACAACCCAATAAACCGGCAGCCAGAATGACCACCAAAAGCAATTTCGTCAGTTGGTTCATTCCTCGATTCCGAATTCTTTAATTTTTCTGTAAAGCGTACGTTCACTGATCCCAAGCTCCTGCGCGGCCAGTTTGCGTTTACCCTGATGTTTCCTGAGCGACTTGTTGATCAGCTCAATTTCTTTATCCTGAAGCAGGAGCGACTCTTCGATAATCTCTTCGGTATCTTCAAACCGCGAATCATCAACCCGCTTTACATGGATCTGGGGCTGGACATTTACCGGAGTGTTAAACCTTACATCCTGCTCATTATAAAGCCTGTCGAGAAGACTCTGGTTATCGGATTCAATTATGGGCATACCTTCTTTGCGGTCCATCAAAGTATTGACCAACTTTTTCAGATCGTTAACATCTCTCTTCATATCAAAGAGGATCTGATAAAGGATTTCTCTTTCCGATTTGAATGAGCGTTCCTCGGAATCACGGGGCATCAGCACCGGCAAGTTGGAACGGTTGTCAGCAGGAAGATAGAGCTTTATTCTTTCTGCAGTTATCATCCTATCCTGCTCAATGATAGAAAGTTGCTCGGTAATATTTTTTAATTGCCTGATATTGCCCGGCCACCTGTAATTCTCCAGCATCATCTGGGCTTCGTCATCCAGCCGGACCACGGGCATCATATATTTTTCAGCAAAATCCTGTGCAAACTTCCTGAACAGCAGATAAATATCTTCCTTCCGGTTCCTCAGTGGAGCAATAATAATCGGGACCGTATTCAGCCGATAATAAAGATCCTCGCGGAAACGCCCTTCCTGCACGGCTTTCTGTATATCAACATTGGTAGCGGCAACAAGCCTTATGTTTGTTTTCTGTGCCTTTGAAGATCCCACCCGGATATACTCGCCGGTTTCCAGAACCCTCAGCAGCCTGACCTGGGTAGAGAGTGGCAACTCACCAATCTCATCGAGGAAAATAGTTCCCCCGTTTGCTTCTTCGAAATAACCTTTACGGGCTTCATGGGCTCCTGTAAAGGATCCCTTTTCATGTCCGAATAACTCAGAATCAATGGTTCCCTCCGGGATAGCTCCACAGTTTACTGCACTGTAAGGCCCGTGCTTTCGTGTGCTGTGCTGGTGAATGATCTGCGGAAACCGCTCCTTACCCGTTCCGCTTTCACCCGTAATCAATACTGACAGATCCGTTGGGGCAACCTGCACAGCGATCTCAATTGCCCGGTGAAGAGCCGGAGAATTTCCAATAATCTCGAACCGCTGCTTTATCTTATTTACATCCATACAGCAAAGTTACTACATTCCGCGTTTTTTTTAACTTAATGGTCTGAAATACATGAACGAGAAAGTCGGAATTATGTTGCAAAATGAAGATGTTCTGGGAATTATCCCGGCCCGGATGGCATCAACCCGATTTCCGGGTAAGCCACTGGTCCTGATTAATGGTGTTCCAATGGTTATCAAGGTTTATCAAGCGGCTTCGGGGGTTCTGAAAAACCTGGTGATAGCCAGTGGGGATAAAGAAATCGAGGCAGTGGCCAGGGAGTATGGAGCAAAATTCGTTTTTACCTCCGATGATCATATTTCAGGAACCAGCCGCTGTGCAGAAGCTATGAATACCTATTCCGCCCGGAGTGGCAGAACTTTTAGCGCTATATTAAATATACAGGGCGATGAACCTATGGTCACCCCGGCTGCCATTAACCTGCTGTCCAGTGATATCTTGCGGCCGGAAACAGGGATCTCCACACTGATCAGGAGCGAGAGCGATCCAGTTGCTATGCAAAATCCTAACCGGGTGAAAGTGGTTCTCAATCGTGAAAATTTCGCTCTTTACTTCTCAAGATCCCCCCTGCCTTATTACCGCAACCCCGGCACCGCATGGTTTTCGCACGTTGGAATGTATGCCTTTAAAAGTGAAATTCTTGAAAAGATAATGAAACTGGAACCGGGCAAACTCGAAAGCGCCGAATCATTGGAACAACTGAGATGGCTCGAAAACGGCTACCCGATCCATTGTTGCGAAACAGATTATGAAGGATTCGGAATAGATACTCCGGACGATCTTACCGCGCTTCAAAAATCAGGACTGGTATAATTCAGGATAAAAGGACGCAACTGACGCTACCTCAGCTGTCCGTTCAAAATCTGAAGCTCCTCAGCAAAATCCAAAAACGGATATTTATTCTGCAAATCCGTAATTTTCTGTGTCTGCCGGGCAATGAACTGCCTGTGTGCATCGGTCAGGTAGGTGCCAGGCCGGTGGGCTGCACCTTTCACCAGCGATTCAACCTCATCCATCAGGGAATAAGCATT
>CAIXHD010000532.1 GCA_903919065.1 uncultured Bacteroidota bacterium | reverse complement strand
TACCCGGATTGATGTTGCACCCGGTGGGGAATATATTCTTACTGAACGTCTTGCAAAACCATATTCCTATCTCGTTGGATATTCGGATTTTCCTTCAGTCATTGAAATAGTCGATCTGAATGGGAAACTTATCCACGAACTTTTCCAAATGCCCCTGCAGGAAAATGTTCCTACAGGTTATGACGCTACTGTTCCGGGCCCGAGAAGTATCAATTGGAGAGCCGACGTTCCTGCCAGCATATATTGGCTGGAAGCTTTGGATGGAGGGGATCCAAAAAAAGAGGTACCATACCGAGATCAGCTCTATCGTATGGATGCACCTTTTAATGGCTCGCCAGTTGCTCAGCTGAAATCTAAACTAAGGTTCGGACGAATCAGCTGGGGTAGCGCCAACCTCGCTGTGATGAGCCAGTCTTCGTCTAAAACAAAACAGGAGATTATTTCTTTCTTCGATCCTTCGAATACCTCAGCACCGACACGGGTGATATGGGATCGGTCTTCCGAAGATAAATATGGTAATCCGGGAAGTTTTGTCATGACTGCGAGCCGCGGACGGCAAATTTTGCTTATTTCCGGGAAAGGAAAGACCTTGTTTCTTAGCGGTTCAGGTGCCTCAGCTGAGGGTGATCAGCCATTTCTGAACGAGTTTGATATCAAAACAATGAAAACTAATCAATTGTGGAGATCTCAAGCCCCATTCTTTGAATCAGTCAGCAGAATCCTTGATCCTGAAAAATTGCAGATTCTTATTACCAGGCAATCGGTTACCGAACCGTCAAATTTCTTTATCCTTAATCTGAAAGATAAAAAGGGAACCCCTCCGATTCAACTCACTCATTTTACTAATCCATATCCTTTTATGGAGGGAGTTAAAAAGGAAAGGATTACTTATTTCCGACCGGATGGTGTTCAGTTAACAGCAACACTCTATACTCCGGCAGGCTGGAAAAAGGGCGATGCACCACTTCCAACCCTGATGTGGGCCTACCCGGTTGAATATAGGTCAAAGTCGGCTGCCGGACAGGTTTCAGGATCCCCTTATGCTTTTACCCGGCTTAGCCCAAGCTCTGCAGTTCCATTTGTTACACAGGGGTATGCGATCCTGGATAATGCTGCATTTCCGATTGTCGGTGAAGGTGAGGCTGAACCGAATGATACCTTTCTTCAGCAATTAGTAGCGAATGCAAAAGCTGCTATAGATAAAGGTGTGGAAATGGGGGTTGTCGATCCGAAACGCGTTGCGGTAGGAGGACATTCATATGGCGCGTTCATGACAGCAAACCTGCTGGCTCACTGCGATCTTTTTGCCGCAGGAATCGCGAGGAGCGGTGCTTATAACCGTTCACTCACTCCTTTTGGTTTTCAGTCGGAACCCCGCACTTATTGGGAAGCCACTGCCTTGTACAATGAAATGTCTCCATTCAATTTTGCCGATAAAATCAAAACCCCGCTGCTGATGATCCACGGCATCGCAGATAATAACCAGGGAACGTTTCCAATCCAGAGCGAACGCCTGTATGCCGCGCTGAAAGGACATGGGGCAACAGCCCGTCTGGTGCTGCTGCCACTTGAAAGCCATGGCTATGCTGCCCGGGAGAGTTTGCTTCATATGCTGTGGGAGATGGACAGTTGGATGAATAAGTATGTTAAAAACAAGAAATAATTTTATGTCTGTGAACTTCATCCCATTATTGTCAGATATCCAGGAAGCTCATGCGCGAATTCGCCCATACATTCACTGGACACCGGTATTTTCATCGATAAGCATAAATGAGATTCTTGGTGCTGAGTTTTATTTTAAGTGCGAGAATTTTCAGAAAGTTGGTGCCTTTAAGTTTCGCGGAGCCACCAATGCAGTATTATCGCTCTCCCCTGAAGAGCTTGCCAAAGGGGTGGGTACACATTCATCGGGTAATCATGCCGCGGCTCTTGCTCTTGCTGCACGAAATGCCGGTGTGCCGGCCTATATCGTGATGCCGCGCAATGCACCCGAAATCAAGAAACTTGCGGTAGCCGGTTACGGTGGAATAATTACGTATTGCGAACCGACACTCGAAGCCAGGGAGTCCACAATGGCCATGGTTCAGCAAAAAACAGGCTGCACATTTATTCATCCGTATAACCGCTTTCAGATTATTGCCGGTCAGGGAACAGCTGCTCTTGAACTTCTCGACAGTAAGCCCGGTCTTGATATTATTATGGCTCCGGTTGGGGGTGGGGGACTGCTCAGCGGTACTGCAATTGCTGCAAAATCAATTGATCCTGACATAATTGTCTGGGCCGGGGAACCTGAAAATGCAAAGGATGCTTACCTGTCAATGCAGTCAGGGTCAATTCAGCCTGCTTTTCCGGCAAATACAATCGCCGATGGACTTCTGACTTCCCTCGGACCATTAACTTTCGAGGTGATCCGTAATAATGTCGATCAGATATTGCTCTGCCCGGAACCCTTCATCACACAAGCCATGAGACTTATCTGGGAAAGGATGAAAATTATTATCGAACCGAGTTCAGCTGTTCCCCTCGGTGCACTTATGGCAAATCCCGATGCAGGATGGAAAGGCAAAAAAATTGGAATTATTCTTAGCGGCGGCAACTGCGAAATAAAACTATCCAACTAGCTGCCGACTGCCTTCTGAAAACTGAAGACTGAAAACTGGAGACTGGAGACTGCAGACTGCAGACTGGAGACTGAAAACCGCCTACTTTAGTGCAATATTGCAACTTACCGGCCTGTGATCTGAGAATTTCACTTTTCCAATGCGATAGCTGCTGGATACCATCTCTTTGGAATGAAGGATGTAATCGATTCTGAGCGGAGCTTTGATATTTGGAAAGGTAATGCCCAGCCATTTCCCTCCCGATCGAAAACTGTCGTAGAGGTTTTTTCCGATCGTATGGGTGGCATAACTAACCGGTGTGTCATTAAAATCACCGCAAACAATCACTTCATATGGTGAGTTATCGATATTCTTCCTTACCTGATCAGCCTGTGTCGCGCGTTTCATATAGGCCCCTTTCATCCGGTCAACAATTTCCGTGATCTTATCGCGTGGTATCCTGGTTTTATTAGCCGTGGTATCAATCCACTGAAATTCATCACGGTCAAAATGAATGGATTCCAAGTGATTATTGTAAACCCTTATGGTATCAGATCCAATCAGTAAATCACAAAACAACATCATGTTTTTCGTATCGGCGAAATGCTCATGCCCGGTGGCAATGATCGGAAAACGACTAAAAATGGCCAACCCGTGCTTCCGAGTCTGATTGGTAAAATTATATTCAACGGCACTGTATGGGAGAATGGACAGCTGGCTTTTAATGAAGTCCAGCGAGAATTTCCCGGGATCCTGAACAGCAAATTCCTGAAAACACAGAACATCTGGTTTCAGATCATTGACATAAGAAAATACACCCTCACTCTGATTTTTCGACGTAGACCAGTAATGTGCAATATCAAACAATCTGACATTATAGGTCATCACCTTCACTGAATTTCGGCTGGTAACAGCAGAGCCGGATCGGATCGGAAACTGAAAGGTAGCTGTAATTGAGTTCCAGCCCAATAGAATCATGACCACCGGAATTATCAGTGCCTTGCTCCTTAGTATCAGAAAGATCACCAGAAAAACAATCTGAATGACAATCAAGGCAGGGAACATGAGTCCGAAAAATGCGAGAGGCCAAAAAGTGGCAGGACTGATTAACGGGCTTAGGAAACAGATAATCAGCGGCAGCACCGTGAAAAGGTAAATGATGAATAGTATTCGTCGCAGTGCCTTAAGCATGCCGCTATTTTTTACTCGATTTAAATAGAATTTCCTTCTCTTCTCGTGATAGACCCTCATACCCGCTTCTGGAAATCTTCTCGAGAATCTGATCGATTGTGCGCTGTTCAGCTGCCTTTCGGGCATTGTAGTCCATGTCGGTTTCCACACGATCTTTTGGGGCTGAATATTTGACTTTCATCTTTGGACGCCTCTTGAATAAACTGAAGATGCTGTCCATGAGTTGGTTAAAGCCTTTTGATAAATCTTTCCCCTGCCTTAACTGGGTTGCATAAAGAAATCCGAAAAAAGCCCCTCCGAGGTGAGCGATATGTCCTCCCGCGTTGCCTGAACGAATACTCATTAAATCGATCGCCACAGTAACCAGCGCAACGTATTTTATTTTTATAGGCCCGAAAAACATAAGGTTAATGGTGTAACCAGGCACATAAAATGAAATTGCCATCACGATAGCCAGCACCGCAGCTGAGGCCCCAAGTGCAACGGAAGATGAAACCGACTCCTGGAATGCCGGGAACAGGTTAAATGCCAGAACATAAAACAACCCTCCTGCAAGTCCACCGATCAGGTAAACTGAGATGAGTTTTTTAGGATTCAGGTATTCAAGGAAGATTTTCCCAAACCAATACAACCATAGCATGTTGAAAAGTATATGGAGAAAATCATAATGTAGAAACATGTAACTGATTATAGTCCAGGGTCTTTTTAAAATCATGCCGGGGTCAGCCGGCAAGGCAAGGTACCCCAGTATCAGTTGCTCAATATTCTCTTGCTTGAACAGGAAGAAAAAAACGCCAAGCATTTTCAAGACAAAGAAGACCCCGACATTGATAGTGATCAACTGTGCGAGCGTGCTCTGCTTGCTGAAATTACGCCTGAAATCATCGAGTGGATTCATGATCAATAAAATTGCTGTCGTTGGGTACGGTTCCAGAACTTGATCAGAATAAACCCAAAAATCATGCCACCGAGATGGGCAAAGTGGGCAACGTGATCACCGGGCTGATTCCATATGGCTGATATGAATTCAATGGCTCCATAACCCAGTACGAACCATTTTGCTTTAATTGGAATAGGTGGAAAAAGCAGCATTAACTGGGTGTTCGGGAAAAGCATTCCAAACCCAAGCAAAACACCGAATACGGCCCCCGAGGCGCCAATTGTTGCAACATCCATCCGGAGACGCATCAGCTGCCGGAGATATTCTGGGGCCTGCGAAAGGTAATTGGGGTTGTTTGGATCTCCTGCCCATCCGGAAATAAAGTCGGATACCTGCCCCTGGTATTCAGGAAACCGGTGATTTAAGAACCCGGCAAAAGTATCAGGTGAAAGGCTGTTAATAAGGGCCTGCATCTCAGTATTTATCGATCCGATTATAATAGTGTTGACGAGCAGGTGAAGGGCTGCTGCACCTAAGCCGGTCACAAAGTAGAAAACCAGAAATCGCCCGCTTCCCCAGACCGATTCCAAAACACGGCCAAACATCCAGAGAGCGAACATATTGAAGAATAAGTGCGTGATGCCGCCATGCATGAACATGTGCGTGATCAGCTGATAGGGTCGAAACAGGTCAGATCCCGGATAGTATAAACCCAGATACTTGACCAGATCGATCCCACTGTTGTTCAGCACGTAAGTAGCCAAAAACAGGATCACGTTTATGATGATCAGATTCAATACCGCCGGCGGCATTGATCCGCTCCTTCCTCCGAACCTCTCTGACATTTTATACTCCTTATAACTTTTTTCTTAAAACTTATTTCTTTCCTTTTGCCTTCCTGCCTTCCTGCCTTTTGCCTTTACAAAGTCTATGCAAACCTCTTCTCAATCTCCTCCATCTGTAATATCGTCAGTACAGCCTTTCCTCCGGGAGTGGTTTGGGGTTCCCGGCAGGCAAATAACCTGTCGATCAGTCCCTGCACCTCGGCATCATGCAGCGGGC
>CAIXHD010000531.1 GCA_903919065.1 uncultured Bacteroidota bacterium | reverse complement strand
TTTAACCCTGCGGCTTTAGTCGATTTTCAGGAAAAGTCTAAAGAAAAGAAAATCAATCTATTAAAAAAGAAAATAGCTAAACTTGAAGCCATATAAAAAAAGAGTTATATAAGAGATTCTAAGACCAGTTTAGAGATTCGAGGGCCAATTTTGAATGCTGAAATTACAAAGTCAAGTGGGTCCGGAGGCACCATTTACTCTGGAGTTCCTTGATCTTGGTTATCAGCATTCAAAATTGGCCCTCGAATCTCTACATTCCGCCTTCATTCATTAGAGAATTGTTATCGTCGCATCCTTGTCGGTACTCAGTTTGCCGGTGGTTATCCGGAGCACTCCGCCCCGGTCATTCGCCTCAAACTTCCACTCGCCCTCAGCCCCTTCAATCTTCCCTTGAGCCTTGAGCCCTGCGCCTTGAGCCTTCCCTTGAGCCTTGAGCCCTGAGCCTTGAGCCTTCACCTCCTTCGGTACCCCCGAAGTATGAATCTCCAGCACATAAACCCTCTCCTTCATCCTCCCCTTAAAGTCTCCTTTTGCGGCATTGATGACAATATCCATTCCTTTGCCCGTAGCGCGGTTATCGGTGACCTCAAATTTCGTGGTAGCGAAAACTCCCTGCCGGTGTTCGCGGGTCAGACCGTCATCTTCATACATTTCGAACTCATTATGGCCATCCGGATAAATATCCAGAGTAAGGGTATCGGTTGGTTTTTCCCAATCAAAATACATTTTCTGGTACATCGGGATAATGGCACCGGCACGTACAAAAAGCGGGAGCTTATCCAGCGGTGCCGGATAATTGCTGATCCATTTATTGCCCGTATTTACCGATCCGTCCCAGTAATCGATCCAGTTGCCAGCCGGGAAGTAGATACTGTCGCGTTTGGCTTCCGACTTGTAAACCGGGGCAACGAGGAGGTCGCGGCCGAGCAGGTATTCATATTGTGTCAATGATCCAAGAGCAATCGGATCAGTCGGATATTCCAGAACCAGTCCGCGTACGGCCGGAACACCGGTATGGTTCGATTCGGCGCACAGGGTGTACATGTATGGCGTCATCCGCTGCTTTAGCTGCAGATATTTGCGGTTGATGCTGGTAAAAGGTTCGCCAAACAGATAAGGCTGCTTGTCCTTAATACCGTTTTTATTGTTCGATGCCCAACCCGACATGCCCATGAGCACCGGGGTGAAGCACTTCCACTGCAGGTCGCGGGTATAGGTAGAATCGCTTCCGCCAAAGATGCCGTCGACATCGCCCGTGGCGCTGTTCTGAGCCGACAATCCACTTCCGATCAGTGTGGGAATATGCCACTTGATATAGTTCCAGCTGCCGCTCTGGTCGCCAGTCCAAACCACCGAATGGCGGTGTGTGCCTGCCCATCCGCATACCGACCAAACAAATCCGCGGGCATCGCTGGCATTTTCGATTCCTTCATAAGCCGCTTTCACTCCGTCGATCGCAAACTTATATCCGTCGCCAACCCAGGCAACATCGAGCTTGCACAGGCGGGAGCCCAGTTCGCCGACCTCCCTCGCAATTTTTTCCACGCCGTTTTCGGTCCACAGCCCGGTCATAAAACCGCGCTTTTGAAGTTCGGTCACCACAGAATCCAGCTTGGTATATCCGCAGCCATACCCGTCGTTCGGAAGTATCCAGCCACGAGGCATATCGTGCTTGATATACTCATCTGCAATTAAATGGATAACATCAGGTGTGGTTCCTCCGAAACCGGTTCCTTTGCTTCCGACGGTTTTGATATCGGCCTTGGCACCCCGATTATAGCAGTTGGCATCGCCCATACTGAGCGCCCAGCGAGGCATCAGGAATGGCTTACCGGTAATTTCGGTATAGTCGCCGAGAATATCTTTCAACCCATTTCCGGCAAAGAAATAACTGTCGAAACGGGCTTCATTGTGAATCAGTTTTACAGTATCGCCAAAAGTATAGGCACCTGAGGCATAGGTATTTCTTAGTGCGCCATAACCGGCTGTACTCATAAAGAACGGTGCCGGGTTGGGGCCACCGCCATCTTCCCAGTTATAGTCAATCGTGAGCTTAATAGTTTTATCGCGATGTGAGAATCGGCCATTCTGCATGCCGCCACCATAGAAATATTCGTTTGGCTGCCGCTTCAGGTATTGGATGGTTTGCTTACCGTAAGTCATGCCCTGTGCCTCCTCCCAGATCAGAGAGCTGTTATCGGCTTTATATAGAGCAAACCGCAATGGCTGCTTATAGGCCCTCAATGCAACATCAGCAGTGGTGAACAGATAATAGGCACCCTTATCGGCACTTTTCATTTCCACCGGCTGATTGGGCTTATTGATGACAATATCATTCGCTGCCGGATCGGTAAATTCACCATCATAGGCCATCCACAGACGGAAAATATCTTTGCGTACAAACTGAAGTTTCAGTTTCGAATTTCCGCAGGTAAACTCGCCGCCTTCAGGCTTTGGTGCATAGGAAGAAACGTTACCGAGGGAGAAGGCCCCCGAGTATAAAACGGTCGAAATGCTGTCGTTTCCCGTGCGCTGATCGCCCGGAAGTGCGCTATTGAACTTGATTTTATGTATCCCGTAATCAGTCAGATTGATGCCAGGGAAATTCACAGACAGCGTATCAATAATTTTAAACGGATTCTTTTTATCGGCTTTTACAGTGGCCGTCAAGATGGCACGGTTATCGATTTTCAGATAGCAGTCGAAATCTTTCGTTATATCGTTCGATCCCATATTGATCAGTTGAAAAGCGATTGTTTCCGATGCTTTAAACTGATTACCATTTTCCGGATGACTTTTGATTTTATAGGCTAGAACATCAGCATCAAAAGCTTCTGACAGACTGATATCATCCACCATCCAGTACCACTGGTAATAGCCTTTCCAGAAGAATCGCAGGTACACGGTTTTCTGGAGGGCAGCTGTGCGGGTTACGTTCAGCTCAACATCCATCGGGTTCGGACAATCCTCGCCGGAACCGATCTCATTGCGGACATCGTACTCGGTCCAGTCCTTTCCGTTACTGCTGACCCCAACAAAAAGGCCGGCTCCTTTATCTGAATCGCGACGGTTCCAGAAAAAATTCTGTTGAAATTTGAGCACAACTGAGCGATGTTTTGAGCAGTCGATGGCGGCTGTCTGGACATAAGAATCAGGCCAGATGCTGATTTTTTTCCAGGCGCGGGAGTTCTTATCGACCTTAACACCAGGAGCTACCTGGAGATGATATCCACGGCTGACCGAAGCAATCGGAGGTGCCTGATGAGTGCGGCCGGGAGAGCCGGGAAACGGCTGATCCGTCACAAACCATTTGGTGGCACTATCATTCAACACGATGGTCTGCCATCCTGCCGGAATTTTTCCGGCAGTGAAATCTTCTTTCCAGAAAGTCTTGTTGACCGGTTTCTGGGCTAATAATCCAGCCGCCATTATCAGGCCGGCAAATAAGAGAATATGTCTTTTCATTGTATTTGGGTATCAGTCTCAATTACAGTTTTTTCATCTGTATAGTTTGATTTTAAGTCGTTAACCTATTTTCCCACCGCAATTAAATAATTCATCGTCCTGAAAAAGATCAGGTTATCAGTAATGGCGGGTGTTGTCATGCAAATATCCGCAAGCGGATTGGTCGAGAGGAGGCTGAATTCCGGACCCGCTTTAAATACATAGACTGTTCCCTCGTCATCGGGAACATAAATTTTGCCATCCGAAGCTACCGGCGAACCCGTAAAGCTCTTCATATTACCCAGTTTGTTTTTATAAACCTCCTTGCCGGTGCGGGCCTCATAGCAGTTGATCGTTCCATTCCAGGTACAATTATACAGATAGTTGTTGTACAAGAGCATGGTAGCCATATAGGAACCCGCCTTGGGCAGGTACCATTTAACAAATTCGCTGGAGGTCTGCTGGTCCTTGAGGGTAATATCCCCTTTAGCTTCCTTGCTGATCGCCATGATCGGGTAAGATGCCCCGTGCGCGCTGTTCATGAAAATCAGGCTGTCGCCGACTATTGGGGTTGGAATCGGAATATCCCCGCCACCCGACATTCTCCATACCTCTTCACCGGTTTTAAAATCATAGGCACCACGGTGTTTATACCCATTCACTGCCACCCGTGCCTTGCCCTTATCCAGATAGATATTGGGAGTACACCATCCGGGCAACTCATCACGGTTTGCCCTCCACAGCTCCTTGCCGGTTTCGGCATCCAGCGCCGCAACGAATGAACTTTGAAACACATCGCATTGCACAACCACCACATTATCGTAGAGTATAGGCGAACTGGCGAACTCCCATTCGGCCCCGATAAAAAGATAAAATACGGATTTCAGCACCCCAAAATCAGCTTTCCATTTAAGATCGCCCTTCATGTCATAGCAATACAATCCTTCCGATCCGAAAAATGCCACCACATGCTTGCCATCAGTGGCAATTGAAGTGTTCGCATGGGTTGATTTCGGGTGACGCCTGATTTTGGGAACCCCTTTGCAGGCAGTTCTTTCCCATTTGATGCTGCCATTGGCTTTATTGTAGCAATAGACTTTCCACTCATGTTCCGAGGAGTCCATAACCGGAGCTACATCCCCGTAAAGTCCAATCCTGAATCCGGTGGTATCTTTACTGCTGATAGCCGTCGTGATAAAAAGATTATCGCCCCAGATAACCGGGCATGACAGGCCCAGGCCCGGGATTGCGACTTTCCATTTAATGTTTTTATTCTCCGGAACGCTCCAGGTGTCAGGTAGATTGGCCTGATCAAGCACACCGGAGGCGAAATTCCCTCGGTATTGCGACCATTGCCGGTCAGGTTTAATTGTATCACCATCATAACCGAACGACATCAGCAACATCGTTCCAAAAATGAATCCCCAGTTAATGATTTTCATTGCGAGTTAATTTTGATATTCTTTTCTCCAGATCCGGGTAATCGCGCATCTCCGGATTCGTCCAAAGCACCTCTGCCAATGCATACAGCCGCGGAAATATCTGGGCATCGATCGCGGTCGGGGTCCGGGCAATGTGCGTCCACATATTGGCCTGGGCACCCAGAATATATTTCGATTGACTGGCCGATAATTCCTTTGGCACAGGATGATACGAATATACTTTTTCTGTGGAAGTTGTTTCGTATGAGTAATCAAAATAACAATGCGAAGTGGGCGACATCACCACATTGTGGCCCTGTTTAGCAGCCTCTATTCCACCCTGAATACCTCGCCACGACATTACAGCTGCATTTTCGGCCAGGCCACCCTCCAGAATTTCATCCCAGCCAATCAGTTTTCTACCTTTCGAATTGATGAATTTTTCGATCCGTCGGATAAAATAGCTCTGCAGTTCGGCCTCGTCCTTCAGCCCCTCCTTTTTAATGCGATCCTGGCATTCAGGGCACTTTTTCCAGGCATCCTTTGGGGCTTCATCACCTCCAATATGTATGTATTCCGATGGAAACAGTGCAATCACCTCACTCAGAACATCTTGCATGAAGGTAAAAACCGAATCGTTCCCGGCACAAAGAATATCCTCTGTTACCCCCGGACCTTTAAAATACGGGAAGATCACTGATTTTTTAGCTGAGCAGGAAAACTGCGGATAGGCGGCAAAGATCTCTGTGGAATGTCCGGGCATTTCGATTTCCGG
>CAIXHD010000530.1 GCA_903919065.1 uncultured Bacteroidota bacterium | reverse complement strand
CGGCAAGCTTTTTCCAATCGGCCACAGTAGCGTTCAACTGATTAACCAGTGAGGTATCCTTGCAGCGGCCAAGGAAAAAGTCGATATTCTCCTGAACATCCTTGTCGATATCCTTCCACTGAACATCGGAGGAAATAGCTTCAAAAAGGAAATTATCCAGCACTGCATCGTTTTTCAGAAGTTCCTGGGCTGTTTCGGTTCTGATTTTTCCAGAATTGATGATTAGCGTGGAATCTGCCTTCTTCAGGGCATCAACCTTTACCGCAACACCTTTTTGAACCATCATCGAGACATATTGCTTAAAGGCCGGGGAACCGGCATAGGCAACCTGATTCAAGTCAAGATCCTTTTCGAATGAAAAATAATCCGCAGGTGCCTTGTAATCCGTCAATTTTGCAAAATACCCGTGATAGTTTTCAAACATCAGCAGGTTATTAGCCCAGCCGAAAATGACTTCAGCCTCTTCGATTTTCCAGATCTTGTCGGTGGCATCATCCTTTTTTGCCTGAGCGAGCAAGGCTTTCTCAGCGTTCAGGACAGAATCCTGCTTGGCACGAAACTGTGCAGGTTCGAGCTTATAATCATCATAATTCATCTGACCGGCGGCATTACTTTTAGCCACCAGATAAGAATTGATATCTGAACCTTTTCCTTCAAACTTCAGGGAAGTCTTGAAAGCGGTTGCATCAAAACTGATTTTCAGATTCATTCCCGGACTTACCTTAAACGGCATGTAATCCTGAGCTCCCGAAAGCAAATAATAATTTGAAGTCTTCACCAGTCCGGGTATAGCATGGGTAAAATTACCGCTGGCATCGATATGGATGGAATCCTTTGCTCCACCTGGACCGCCAAGAATAAAGAAACCGGAGGTCAGGTTCTTAACCGTACCGGTGATTTCAGCTCCCTTTTCCGCCTTCGGAGTACAACCGAAAACAAATGGGATCAGGATAAACGATAAGAGAACTTTTTTCATTTGCGATATTTATTTAGATATTAGATTGGTTCTTGTTAAAAAG
Source organism: uncultured Bacteroidota bacterium (assembly GCA_903919065.1). Classification (GTDB taxonomy): domain Bacteria; phylum Bacteroidota; class Bacteroidia; order Bacteroidales; family UBA12481; genus UBA12481. The sequence goes on along the minus strand of CAIXHD010000530.1, from coordinate 4,031 downwards.
GGAGGAGACAGGGCTCCTCCCCTACATATTTCATTGCGGAACGTGCCTACTGTTTAATAAATCGTTCGGTGAGATTCTGTTTGCCTGCCCAAACGCGGACAAAATACATTCCGGAAACGAGGTTTGGATGCAGCTGCTTCTGCAGTGTCCCGTTCGATACAGGAATAACCTCTTCGAATACCCGCTCACCGGTTATAGATATTATTTCAATTCTGGCTTCACCTGCCTGTATCCCTTCAAGATAAAGGTTCACTGCTCCATTGGTTGGATTCGGATAAACCGACATTTTACTATTGACAAATCCGGTAGGTTCAGTACCTGAGGTTCCCTGAATCAGGTTGGTCATCCATATACCCCTGCCAAAAGTTGCGGCATAGAGTTTTCTGGTTGGATAATGAATCTCCAGTTCGGAGATAACCACATTTGGCAAAAGATTGGCGTAAAGAGTCCATTTTGCAGTTTCTTCCGTATAATAATATACTCCTGCATCAGTTCCGATATAAACAACATCGTTTCCGTAACCTTCCTGATGAACAACCGTATTAACAGGTATGTTGGGAAGATCGAGCGACATATTGATCCATGTTGCACCACCGTCTTTCGTCCGGTAAACTTTTTGGCCGGCAAGAAAACCTCCGTATGAAACCCAAAGATCAAGAGAATCATTACCATTAACAGCCATCGATGTTATATACAGAGAATCAGGGATGCCCTGAATGATGTTGGTCCAGCGTGTTCCGCCATCCTGAGTTGCCCACAATTTTGTTTTTGTGGGATAATCATACCGGATTCGGGAAGCAGCATACAAGGTTTTATTGTTTCCCGGATACATAACGAGCGAGGTGATTTCAGCAGGTGAGTTATAACCTGAAACAACCGGAAAATTGGAAATCTTTGTGTAAGAATCACCTTTGTTCAATGATTTATAAACGTTTCCATAACCCACAAAAATGATGTTCGGACTGTTCGGGTCCTGAATCATAGGTGTTGTCCATTCCCCTTTTTCATTGCCCGCAGACGGACGGATTCCCTTAAAGTTTTTTCCACCATTATCGGAACGCGACAAGCTTCCGTATTGTGATGAACCATAAACGATTTCAGGATTATCAGGATTGATCATGCAATCCATTCCGTCACCGCCGATAAAGTTCACCCAGTTGCCATTCTTATTATAAAAGCTCGAATTATCCTGAGCACCGCCAACTACGTATCCGGGAAACATTTCGCAAAGCCCGATACGATAAAACGAGGTGATGATCATGCCGTTCGACCTTTCCTGCCACACGGTATTCCATTTGCCGTCGGTGCGGGTTCCGGGAATAATGGTATCAGTCCGGGTTAAACCGCCATCGTGACAAGCATAGTATTTCTTATCAATCGGATTGTATTTATATTGATGCTGATCGGCGTGAAGCGAAAAATTATCAGCTGAGAATACCCAGCCTGAAACCGGTGTCCACGTGAGTCCTCCATCAGAAGTGGCATTCATGTTCAGACCGCCAACATATACCCGCTCCTTATTTTTCGGATCGACCAGGATTGCCAGATCATACCATCCCTGTTGGTTATCGAGAATATTCCGACTATTGGCTGCCATAGTAAAACGTGCTGTCCAGGTCTCCCCGCCATCGGTCGACCGGTAAAATCCATAAAAACCTCCATTTGGATCAGCAGCAAGAACATATACGTAATTGGGATTTTGCGGGGTAAGGCCGATTTCTGTTCTTCCGATACTCAGATCGGTTGGCCAGTTAGTATTTTTCTGCGTCCAGGTCTCGCCAAAGTCAGTCGACTTCATCAGGGTGGCTGAGCCTCCGCCAAAACTTCTGATGGTACCGGTGGTCGCGTAGATCACGGCACCATTGCTGAAATCCTGCTCAATATCCCATATCACATGAGTATCAACTTTACGCCAGGTAGCCCCGTCATCAGTGGATTTAAAAATTCCTGACACGCCACCGGCAATAAGGGTTCCTGCCTGAGTGGGGTGAAAAAGCACACGGCGAATGAGTGAACCATCAAAATCTGTTTGCTTATAAGAGAGACCTGTTGGTGCCCATGAAGCTCCACCATTATCCGTCCGGTAAACGCCAAGCCCATAGTGGGTATGACGCTTGCGGCTATCGGTATTGAGTGCTACGCCGATATAGGCATAATCACAAACCGAGATGAAAATATTGTCGGGATTCTTTGGATTTACGGCGATATCGCTGATACGAAGAATCGGAAGATCATCTGTTAATGGCAGGTAAGTAACACCGCCATCGACTGTTTTCCATACTCCGCCCTGTGCGACACCTATCCAGTAAATTAATGGATCAGTGGGGTGAAAAGCGATACAATTGATTCTGCCCATTCCATGGGAGGTATAGGCCTCAACACTAGGCGGCCTGGTTTCAGGACCCACAGGTGACCAACCGTTCCCTGTTTTTAATTGGGATAAAATTTCTTTTTCGGCCTGAACCTTTACCGCTTCATTAAGAAAAATGGAAGGATCAGCAGGGTTGCCATCAGGATTCAGGCGCGGACGGTTGAACTCCATATAGCGCCCGTATGCCTTCCAGCCCTTCTGGTCAAGATTCGGTGCCACTGAAGCCCACTTATCGTAAGCTTTCAGAGCATCTTTAAAAGAATACTCGCCGGTTGCACCATTAACTTGTGGTATTACAAACTGGCCCATCAGACTGACACTGGAAAACGTCAATGTGAGGCAGAGACAAATGATCCCCAGTTTAAATGAATAGTCCTTCATCGCGTATAAGCATTAATATAAATGAATGTGAAATGATCAGATAACAGCAATATGCTGCAAATATAGGATATTCTACTCCTGAACACTTAAACCAGTTCCTGTCCATTTGTTAATGATTGTTAATCAAAAGTACTGATTAGACAGCTTCTGCGTAAATTGCAAGCGTGAACAGGAATCTTCGATATATTATTATCACCATGTCAGTGGCACTGGTTGGAATAATTATTTTCCAGATCTACTGGATCAGCAATTCCTATGACCTTCACAACAAGACTTTCCGAAACGAAGTGAATACCGCCCTTGGAGAAGTACTGAACCTTGAAACTGAAGAAAACATTATCGGGCATATTCTGGAAATGCAGGACAGCGCCTCTGAACCCATCGTTATAGAAACTTATCGTATTGCGCAACAAAGCGATAGCCTGAATATTAATTATAAAGAAGGAAGCCTCAAGGATTCTATCTCCATAAAACAGCGGGATCTTAACCGTATAGTCGGCAAAGTTTTTCAGAGTCTCGCAACGATACATCCGGAGTTGCCTGTGATCAGCGCCAAATATGAGAAGATTCTTAAGGAGCGCAATATCACTACCCCATTTATTCTGGGCTTCAGTAAAAACGATACGGTTTTCGATCTTACCGGAGGTACACCCGGGCAGTTTCGGTTTGCCCAGGCAGTGCAGAAGCTGCCGGGTATCAACACCAATAATGAAATGGTTCTGGCCTTTTTTCCGGATTCCCGCTCCTTTTTGCTTAACAGGATGTGGATAACCCTTTTTGCTTCGGTATTCTTCGTTTTGCTGATTGCGGGAAGCTTCTTCTACATGCTCGCCATGCTGATCAGGCAGAAAAAATTATCAGAGATAAAAAACGATTTCGTCAACAACATGACGCATGAACTCAAAACACCCATAGCTACCGTTTCAGCGGCGATGGAAGCCCTGGTGCAATTTGACGCTTTAGACGACAGAAATAAAAGCCTGAAATACATCGATTTATCCCGTCGCGAACTCACCCGGCTTTCCGGTATGGTTGAAAATGTTTTGCGCATAAGTACTTTCGAGAAGCAGCGGCTCGTTCTGTTTAAAGAAACTTTTAATATCAGTCAGATATTGGAAGAAACAGCCCAGAAATTCATTCTTCAGTACCCAGGGAAGGTGGAATTTCAATTCAACCTGAAAGGCCCCGGCTATATTCATGCAGATAAGTTTCACATCCAGAACATTATAAACAACCTGTACGATAACGCGGTAAAATACTCGGGCAGTTCCGCTGTCCT
>CAIXHD010000529.1 GCA_903919065.1 uncultured Bacteroidota bacterium | reverse complement strand
GGCAACTGTTTCGGGCACCACACTTTCTCTCACAGGCTGGGGCATTGTCAGGATCAAGGCTTACCAGGATGGCGATGGCAGCTGGAATCCGGCGCCAAACGTGTATCAGGATCTGACCGTCAACCTGGCGGCACCAACCATCACCTCTTTCACCCCTGCCTCAGGAATTCTATCAACTGATGTTACCATTACCGGCACCAATTTTTACGGTGTTTCTGAGGTGAGTTTTGGTGGTACTCCGGCAAATTTCTTCACAGTAAATTCCTCCACTCAGATCACTGCCAGAATTGCTTTGGGCTCAACAGGAAACATTGCTGTAATCGCAGCAGGAGGAACAGCCACTTCGGCAACATCATTTTCATACATCGCACCTCCTACCATCACCTCATTTACTCCGGTATCGGCTATTGCAGGTGTTTCCGTTGTAATAACAGGAGCTCATCTGTCAGGTAGTACGGCAGTAAGTTTTGGTGGAACGGCAGTCACCTCTTTTACAGTGGATTCAGACAGTCAGATCACAGCAGTTATAGCATCCGGGGCTTCCGGGAACCTCAGTGTGACAAACCCTGCGGGCACCGCAACTCAAGCCGGTTTTACCTTTGTTGTCGCGCCATTGACACAGGCAACAGCCCTGGTTTTTTCCTCCACCACAAGTACTCAGAGTGATATCGGCTGGACCAGTGGCAATGGAAGCAACCGTGTCGTATTCGTGCTGGCTGGAAGCAGCGGAAATGCTGTTCCGGTAAATTCAACCACCTATACGGCAAATGCAGACTTTGGCAGCGGAACTCAAATTGGCTCAACCGGATGGTTCTGCGTATATAACGGAACAGGTAATACCTTGACCATAAATGGACTATCTCCCGGAACAACTTACCGCGCACAGGTATTTGAGTACGATGGACGGACTGGGATTGAGCAATATTTGACAACCTCAGCAACAGATAATCCCAATAACGTAACCATGCTAAACAGTATTCCTGCAGTTAACACGGATGCTGTAAGCGCAATCGGTGGCACATCTGCCACCGGGAATGGATCCCTTACAATTTTGGGCGGAGTAAATGCAACTGCCAGGGGTTTCATTATCTATCCTTATACTGGCACAAACAAGGTGATGGGCGAAGCAGGCGTCACCAACTTCAGCGAATCCGGCGTCTTTGGTGACGGAAGCTTTAGCTCTTCCTTCACCGGACTTACCTTAAATACGCGCTACAATGTACGGGCTTATGGATCAAACGCAGATGGAGCCGGTTATGGATCACGGGTGGATTTTTATACCCTTGCCAATGTCCCATCGGCCCCGACGGTGAACAACGCTGCTGAGACAACGATGGATGTGGCAGTCAATGTCAACGGCAGTCCTGCCACGACGGAGTTCTGCATCAATGAAACCGGCACCGGTAAATATTTGCAGGCCGGCGGAACCCTCGGAGATAATGCTGTATGGCAAACTGCCACGGTCTGGGGAACAAAAACCATAACAGGGCTATCGGTCAATACTTTATACACTTTCCAGGTAAAAGCCAGAAACGGCGCGAATGTTGTGACCGCCGACAGTAATACGGCATCAATAACCACGCTGGC
>CAIXHD010000528.1 GCA_903919065.1 uncultured Bacteroidota bacterium | reverse complement strand
GGGTGGTGAAGAATTCTTCATCGACCTTCTGCTATTTCATCGGGAACTTCAATGTTTGGTAGCCATAGAACTTAAGACCGGTGTCTTTAAACCTGAATATAAAGGCAAGATGGAATTCTACCTGAATGTTTTGAACGATTTCCATAGAAAGCCTCATGAAAATGAGGCCATCGGGATCATTATCTGCAAGAACAAAAATCGTTTGGTGGTTGAGTACTCATTGAAAAAATCCGGGTCGCCTATTGGCATTGCCAGTTACAGCACCAGTCCTGATTTGCCGGAGTACTATTTGAAGGCTTTACCGACGACGGAACAGATTGAGAAGGGGCTGGGGTTTATAAAAAGTGACGAGTGACAAGTGACGGGTGACGGGTGATCGGGGGATGAAGAAGAAGATCGGGGGACGAAACCCCGCAGGAGCTTATTTTCCTATTACTAATAGAAGTTTTAGCCTAATTCCTTGCATTTGCAATAGAAACTTTCAATCTTTGTTAGAACAAATTACCGTGGATACTATGAAAGAATTACTAAAAACAGTAATAGCCGACCAATTGCAGTTGGGTTGGAAAGAGTCCAATGTGACCCGTGAGATACCAGACCATATTGTTTATGACAAAGGTTTGGTAGTAATTACCGGAATCAGACGGTGCGGGAAATCGACGCTTATGCATCAGATCAGATCCATGTTAAAAGAGAAGGACTTTTACCTGAACTTTGATGACGATAGGCTAATCCACTTTAAGGTGGAACATTTCCAGGTATTGCATGAATTATTCATAGAACTTTTCGGCGAACAGAAAACCTTCTATTTTGATGAAATTCAAAACATTGACGGATGGGAGCGATTTATCAGGCGGCTTGATGATTACGGATTTAAGGTCTTCCTCACAGGTTCCAATGCCCGTATGCTCAGCCGGGAACTTGGCACACACCTCACTGGCAGATATATTCAGATTGAGCTTTTCCCTTTTTCGTTCAGGGAATACCTGGATTGGTCGCATACCACGTTCACGGAGCCGGAAATTTCATCAACAGCGGGTAAAGCAAACGTAGCGCGTCTTTTCAATGAATACCTTACCTGGGGCGGTTTTCCAGCCTATCTGGAAAGCAAAAACGATCAATATATCAAGTCATTATACGAAAGCATTTTATACCGGGATGTCATGGTCAGGAATAATCTGACCAATGAGAAGGAATTGCTGAAATTGGTATATTATCTGGCATCAAATGTGTCAAAATTATCTTCTAATAATTCTCTTACCAAGGTTATTGGAGTAAAAAATGCCACCACTATCAAAAATTATCTTGGGTTTATTCAAGACACGTATCTGCTTTTTCAAATAAACAAATACGACCCTTCATTAAAGAAGCAGCTCCAGAATTCGAAGAAGACCTATTTCATTGATAATGCAGTAGTGTTAAGGCTGGGATTTTCGTTTTCTCATCAATCAGGCAGGATGTTAGAGAACCTTATCTTTATTGAACTCAAAAGACGGGGGAAAGAAGTTTATTATCACCATAACCGTACCGAATGTGATTTCGTGATCAGGGAAGCCAGCACCATAACAGAAGTCATCCAGGTTTGCTATCGATTTGATGAACAGACTATAACAGAACGCGAGCTAAAAGGAATTACGGAAGCTATGGCCCAATATGGATTGACTCATGGAACCATCATAACGGTTGGAACAACTCGTGAAATAGAAATTTCAGGAATGAGGATCAGCGTGATTGAAGCGTGGAAATGGCTGCTGAAGACCCGCTGACGAAAGGAAGACGGGTGACGAAGAAGAAGACCGAAAGACGTGACACGTGACGCGCAAGACGAGGAAGAAGATCGGGGGACGAGGAAGAAGAACGAATGAAATACCCACCCCGCCCCTCCCTGAAACCAGTGAGGGAGTCAGCATCATGGCTTCCTTTCAAAATAACCCGGCAGGAGAAACGTTCCCCTCCCTGATTTCAGGGAGGGGTCAGGGGTGGGTACAACTCTGATCCCCAACCACTCAAACAAAGCCCCCACCAGTTTCATCTGGCAGGGGCTTTCGAAAATTCGTGACTATCGCTTTTCAATCAATCTTCGGATAGTCGAAAACGTATAGACCGCTATCCTTACCGGCAACATACATTTTGTTGTTGAAAAACTGCGGGGATAACCAATTTGGTTCAACCGGAAGATTATATATCACCTTTTTGGACCCTGTTTCAGTATCCAGGGCAGCGAGACTCCATTTTTCTGTTGATTTGTTACGCATGCGCAAGAATATTTTATTGTCGTAAACAACCGGGGCAAGTTGACTGGAGTATGAATTATCCGAAAGACACTTTTTCCAATTCAAACTTCCATCTGCATTAAGCGAATAAGCTGTTCTTCCACCGTTTAAACCGACTAAAATATAAATTGAACCGTCTGAAACTGCCCGGCTTTCAGCAGCTTTTTCTAAATAAACACTCCATTCCTTTTTTCCGGTTTTAGCATTAATAGCATAACAATAATTCCCTTGGGCAATACTGAAGGGTTGTATATAGATTAATCCATTGGAGTAATTACAATCCCCTAAAGAAGACCCCAGCGATTTAAAATCCCAGATCCTTTCACCGGTTGTGGCATTCAGTGCAACGAGGATTGGATGCTTGGATTCGACCTGAATTGAAGGATTAATGTATTCTTTATCAATGTTGGTCAACGAGCAATAAACGATGCCATCAGCATACACCGGATTGCCAAAACCGTAACCTTCCTCGGTGTGCGACCATATATCCTCACCGGTGGCAAGATTGATAGCCAGAAAATTATTTCCGAAAGAAGTATATAAAACATCATTGGATGCCGCACCAGTATCTCCTCCCCACATTCTTTCCCAAATAAGAGCCCCGTTCAGTGTATTAAGGGCAAACAGATGCTTTCTGTTTATGCAAATCAACATATTTCCGGACAATCTAAACCGTGGTTGCAGGACATCTTTTGAATCGTACTTCCAGACCGTATCAAGGGTATTGGAATCCAATGCATAAACAATTTTTGATTTAGGCCAGGAAATGAATATCAGGTTGTTTTGAAACAGGCAATTGACTACTGTACCTGGAGTAGAAAACTTTTTCAGGAGCACAGGGGTAACTATTTTTTCACTCATAAGATCTGCTGAAACGTTTGTCTTTACCGCTGGCTTTTGATAACCAGATTTGGAATTGATATTGGTTATAAAAGGACTGGCAGGGTCATCCTTGACGCACCTGACCGACAAACCATCGGCACGATTGGCATATTGGGTTCTGGACACATCAAAATTCTTAAAAAACAAACTCCTGTGATAAGCGGTAAATTCAGTTTCGTTGTATTTTGGATCCGATATACTTGGCGATGAAGTCCAAAAATCAGTGGAAGCCCCTAAATACTCAAAATTACTATCGAAACGGATTTTTACGAGGTTAAGCCGTTGTCCTGCCGGATCAGCAAAGAATCCTGAACTGTTATCTCCGACACCGCCACTTTTCCAACCAGAAGATGACTTTAGATATTTCCCAACCGGTGGAAAATTTTTCCCAGCCCATGTATCCTCGCCGGCTCTGGTATCGCAGCAGCGATCCAACAGCGAATCCGGCATCCCTAAACTCTTTTCCATCACCTTCCACTCCCCGTCCGTCGGCAGATGCCACCCCGGGGGACAAATTCCCTGATGTTTAACGGTATCGTCATTCCAGGGCTCCTCCAGATATTTGGTATCGATATTCATTGCCATGGCCCAATCGTACAGGCAACCATATTTCTGATAGTTTTCGGTAGCCTTGGCTTCGGCAACATCCTCTCCTTCATAATCATATACCCAGATGCCATCTTCCTGCTTTTTCGGCGGATTTACGTGCGGCATGTACGCC
>CAIXHD010000527.1 GCA_903919065.1 uncultured Bacteroidota bacterium | reverse complement strand
TTGAAAGAGGTTACTATCTGCATGACAAGGTAATCCGTTATGCAAAGGTTGTTGTTGGAGATTAATGCCGGTAAATTATTAAAATGACTAAAAGAGATTATTACGAAATACTGGGTATTTCAAAAAGTGCCACACCTGAGGAGATAAAGAAAGCTTACCGTCAGCAGGCGATGAAATGGCATCCGGATAAGAATCCCGGAAATAAAGAAGCAGAAGACAAGTTTAAGGAAGCTGCTGAAGCCTATGATGTATTGTCCGATGAGAATAAGAAGGCCCGGTACGACCAATACGGACATGCTGGTTTGGGCAATGGCGGTGGTGGTTTCGGAGGTGGCGGAATGAATATGGATGACATCTTCTCTCATTTCGGTGATATTTTCAGCGATATGGGTTTTGGTGGATTCGGCGGTTCATCCAGAGGTCGTCAGCGGCAGGTAAATCACGGTACCAACCTTCGGGTAAAGGTTAAACTCACTCTGGAAGAAATTGTTAAGGGAGCAGAGAAAAAGATCAAGGTGAATAAATATGTACCTTGTGACTCCTGCAATTCTACCGGTGCAGCCAATGGATCCTCCTATTCCACTTGTACCACATGTAATGGTCGGGGTCAGGTAACACGTGTTGCGCATACCATTCTGGGACAGATGCAGACCACTTCAGTTTGTCCGGCCTGTGGCGGAGAAGGAAAAATAATAACCCAGAAATGCACCTCCTGCTACGGCGAGGGAATGATAAAAGGCGAAGAGGTCATCAAAATAAATATACCTGCGGGCGTTCAGGAAGGCATGCAATTGTCGATGAGCGGCAAAGGTAATGCTGCCCGGAGGGGTGGCATGAACGGTGATTTACTGATCATGGTTGAGGAAGAGGAACATCCTGATTTAACTCGCGATGGCAATGATCTGGTATATAACCTATTTGTTTCTGTCCCAGATGCAGCTATGGGTTCAGCAGTTGAAATCCCTACGGTAGACGGCAAGGTGAAGGTTAAGATTGAACCCGGCACTCAACCAGGTAAAATATTAAGACTAAGAGGTAAAGGGATACCCGAATTGAACGGTTATGGCAAAGGTGATCTCCTGGTCAGAATCAATGTCTGGATTCCAAAATCGATAACAAAAGAAGAACGTAAGATGATGGAGGAACTCAATAAATCAAACAATTTTGCTCCAAACCCAACCACTGCTGAAAAGAATGTATTTCGCAGGATGAAAGAGATGTTTGATTGAACTGGTAATGTAACAAATTAGAATATGAATAATTTCCTGTTAGCCAACAATATAGTCAAACAATTTTCGAATCATCTGGCTTTAAACAATGTTAGTATTAACGTTCCGGAAGGGAGTATTTTCGGACTACTTGGGCCAAACGGAGCCGGCAAAACAACATTAATACGGATTATTACCCAGATAACTGCTCCAGACCAGGGAGAGATACTTTTCCGCGGGAAGAAAATGACCATGGAAGATGTATATCATATTGGTTATCTTCCTGAGGAGCGAGGGTTATATAAAAAAATGAAAGTTGGCGAACAGGCGCTATACCTGGTCCAGCTAAAAGGCATGTCGAGGGCAGATGGCCTTAAAAAGCTCAAATACTGGTTTGAGAAATTTGAGATCCAATCCTGGTGGGATAAAAAGGTGGAGGAGCTTTCTAAAGGAATGGCTCAAAAGGTTCAATTCATCGTAACTGTACTGCATGACCCTAAACTCCTGATTTTCGATGAACCATTTACCGGGTTTGACCCAATCAACACCAACCTGGTGAAAAACGAGATTCTCAGGCTCCGTGATAATGGTGCCACCATAGTTTTCTCCACACATATCATGTCATCGGTTGAAGAGCTTTGCGATCATATCGCACTGATCGACAAGGGGAAGAATATTCTGAATGGGAATATTGATGAAGTTAGAGCCAGGTTTAAGCCCGATACTTATGAGTTGAAATTCAGGGGTAATGCTCAGGATATAAAAGACACACTCGACGGAGGCATTGAATTCATTGAGGAACCCACTCGTGGAGGAGTTGGTCACCTGATACTTAAACAGCAACGTAAAATTCCGGTAAGAGACATGATTACCGCCATAAACTCGACTGTTGATATTATCTCCTTTGAAGAGGTAATCCCGGGAATGAATGACATTTTCATCAGGGCAGTTGAAGGAAATGAAAAGAAAGCATAACGAACAGAGCCAAAGCCATGAATAAAATAAGTCTTATAATACAACGGGAATACACCACCAGGGTTAAGAAGAAGTCATTCATTATTATGACAATCCTGACACCTGTTCTTATGGCAGGTTTACTTTTCGGGTCAGGATATCTCGCAACAAAGGAAGACAATCAGACGAAGGTGATTGCTGTCATTGACAAAACGAACATTACTGAAGGAGCGATATCACAGACTGAGTATATCAAGTTTAAGTACCTCACTGAAACTGAAGTTGAAACTGTTAAGAAAGACTTCGAGAAGAGCGGATACTATGCCATCCTTTATATACCAGAGAACGTACTGATTTCCAGCAAAGTTCAGCTTTATTCCAATCAGCAGACGACAGTAGGTGTAAATGAGCATATTGTTAAAGCACTCGATGTGTTTTTCACCAATATCAAGCTAAAAAATGAGAATGTTCCACTTGATATCATGAAGCGAATTGCCACCAACATCAATGTAAATACCATACAATGGACAAAAACCGGTGAAGAAAAATCCGGATCGGCAGAAATAGTACTCATGATCGGATATGTATCCGGCTTTCTGATGTATATGTTTATTTTCATGTTTGGCGCACAGGTAATGCGCGGGGTGATGGAAGAAAAGACCAACCGCATTGTGGAAGTTATCATATCATCGGTAAAGCCTTTTCAGATGATGATGGGAAAAGTAGTTGGTATCGCACTGGTTGGACTAACCCAGTTTGTTATTTGGATTGCACTGACATTTGGCATTTTCTACGGTGCAAAGTTTTTCCTGTTGGAAAAGTCAGCTGATAAGGCAAATACCACTGTTGCAGCAAATATCATGGACAAAGCCAATGCAGGCATGCCACAGATGGATGCCGGGCAGTATCAGGAGATGTTCGACCAGATTGCCGGCAAGTTTTCTGCAGTTAATTTCCCCAAGATCCTCTGTTGTTTCCTATTTTACTTTCTTGGCGGCTATCTTTTATATGCATCACTTTTTGCATCAGTTGGGTCTGCTGTCGATAATGATACTGATACGCAACAGTTTATGCTACCGATTACGATACCTATATTAGTGGGGCTTTTTGTCATGATGAATGCCATGCAATCCCCCAACAGCAGTATAGCGGTGATATTCTCGCTGATACCACTAACCTCACCCATTGTAATGATGGCGAGAATTCCATATGATGTGCCTAACTGGCAGCTGGCATTGTCGGCGTTCTTACTTATTATTACATTTATAGGAGCGATCTGGATGGCAGGTAAGATTTACCGGACAGGAATCCTGATGTATGGGAAAAAAGTAAGTTATGCTGAACTTTGGAAGTGGTTAAAGTATAAAAACTAATGGCAGTAATTCTGGTTATCGATGATGAGCGAAGTATTCGGAATACTTTAAAAGAGGTATTGGAGTACGAGAATCATCAGATTGATCTGGCAGAGGATGGAGTTATTGGTCTCGCCATGATTCTGGAGAATCATTATGATATAGTTCTCTGTGATATAAAGATGCCGAAGATGGACGGGTTGGAAGTTCTGGAGAAAATATTCCAGATATCCACTGATGTTCAGGTAATTATGATTTCAGGGCATGGAACTGTTGATGCGGCTGTTGAGGCCATCAAGAAAGGTGCCTACGATTTTATCGAAAAGCCGCTTGATCTGAACAGATTGCTGATCGCGATCAGGAATGCCATGGATAAGACTAGTCTGATCAGTGAAACGCGCACCCTGAAGAAGAAAGTGGCGAGGAGTTACCAGATGATTGGTGAATCGCAGCCTATGCAGAAAATCAAGGAGATGATTGACCGGGTGGCACCAACCGATGCCAGAGTCCTGATTACAGGGTCCAATGGTACTGGAAAAGAATTAGTTGCACGGCAGCTTCACGAACAAAGCAATCGCTCAGGAGGGTTTTTTGTGGAGGTAAATTGCGCAGCTATTCCTTCTGAATTAATTGAAAGTGAGCTATTCGGGCATGAAAAAGGGTCTTTTACATCTGCCATTAAGCAACGAAAAGGAAAATTTGAGCTTGCTGATAAAGGGACTCTTTTCCTGGATGAAATTGGTGACATGAGCTTGTCGGCACAGGCCAAGGTATTACGGGCATTGCAAGAAGGCCGCATCACCAGGGTTGGCGGGGATAAGGACATTTCAGTGGATGTGCGTGTTATCGCTGCCACAAATAAGAATCTCAAGCAAGAAATTGCAGAAAACCGATTCAGGGAAGATCTTTACCATCGCCTTGGGGTAATCATCATACAAGTTCCTCCATTGAAGGAAAGGACAGATGATATCCCTCTGCTGACCACACATTTCATTGATCAGATATGCTCAGAGATGGGTATGCCTCCAAAGGGGATTGAGGAAGAAGCAATTGAAGAGCTAAAAAAACTCCCATGGACCGGGAATATCAGGGAGTTCAGAAATGTGATCGAAAGGTTGATCATACTTGGAGGATCAACCATTTCGGGAGAAGATGTACGGGTGTTTGCCTAAACGCGTCGGGATTGCTACCTTTGTATAAACAGCTCACCGCGTATGCAAAAAATTGCAGTTTTTCCAGGGTCATTTGATCCGTTTACCAAAGGACATGAGAATGTGATCAGCAGGGC
>CAIXHD010000526.1 GCA_903919065.1 uncultured Bacteroidota bacterium | reverse complement strand
CTCTTGGTGAAAGCTGAATTTTTGAAGTTGGCCATGCACCGGTATCAATCGTTCTACCACCAAAATCAAGAGCAAGAATTGCATTATTTGTGATAACGTTATTGTCATATTTCAAATAATCTGCACGCAGTCCGTAGGTTAATTTGAAATTGGAAGTAACTTTCCACTCGTCCTGAGCATATAATCCAGCCTGATTAAAAGCAACTTCTGCTGCCGGATTCAATTCGCCGTCGTAACCGTAGGTCAAGGCAAAATCTCTCGGTGCAGCCTGATTCAGGAAGTCTGAAACACTGGCATACCGATAATAACCCGTACCGTTCCTCATGTATGAGTTGTTTGCCATCTGGTGTTCAAAGCTGGCACCGGCGGTAATTTTATGACTGCCCAGGTAGAAAGTGGCGTTGTCGAGAATTGTTGCAATATTGTTACGTACCCCGTTGTTCCAGGTAAACAATTCGTAACCGGCTGACATGTAAGGTTCGAGGATCTGCTTTCCGTCTGCAGTTACCCCATTCATGATATCAATAAACGGGAAAGGAGAAGAATTGGAACCACGAACATCCTTAATGGATGTATAGGTGGCCAGTAATTGATTCGATACTTTATCTGAAATCCGGCTGTTCAAATCCATGGAAACCGAATTTACAACATTGTCCATCGAATAAATCGAATTGGCGAAAGCCATCGAGTATTGAGAAATACGATCCATTGCGCTGTTACGGAAACCGGCATCGGTTGAGTTACCGTTTGTAGGGCTCCATGACTGATTTTTGGTATAGTTATATCTCAAGCTCAATTTGTTGGCTTGATTGATGTTCCAGTCGAGGCGGGCCAGTAGTTTTTTATTGCTTTGATCTGCAGGATAATCCGTGTACGAACCCGGATCATATCCATAATTGTCAAGCAAATGCTGCTTTACCAATTCCATATCCGAAGCTTTTGCACGGGAGAGCTCCAGGTCTTTATTGGCAACTCCATCCTGAGACGGTCTGTAGGTTACCACCTGTCCCGGACGCAGTCCGTATTCCCCGTTAACGAAGAAGAACAGTTTGTTCTTAATAATTGGTCCACCCAAGGTGATACCGTAAATTTTATTCGATGATTTCGCGCGAGTTCCAAAATCGACTGTGTCGATATGGTTTCCGCGGAGATCCTGGTTGGTAAAGTAGGTATAAGCAGATCCTTTGAAAGTGTTGGTTCCTGATTTGGTAATTGCATTGATACCACCACCAATAAAGTTGGTCTGACGAACATCGAAAGGAGCGATAACCACCTGTAATTCCTGAATAGCTTCCAAAGAAATTGGGCTTCCACCGCCAGGCAGACTTGAACTCAATCCAAAGTTGTTGTTGAAATTAGCGCCGTCAACGGTAAAGTTCGTTGAACGTCCGTCACCTCCGGCCATGCTCATGCCATTTGCAAATGGAGAAAGCTGGACGATGTCGGAAATGCTTCTGCTGATGGTAGGCATCAACATCATCTGTTCATTCGAAATATTCGTTGATGCACCGGTCTTGTCAGTTTTGAAGGTCGATGGCTTTGCACCAATAACGACAATCTCACCAAGCTGCTTACTGCTCTCCGTAAGTTTTGCATCGAGCGTTAAATAGTTACCCAGTGACAGGGTGATGTCGGTAAAGGTTTTCTTTGAATAGCCGACACTAGACACTTCAACACTGTAAGGACCACCGGACCTCATGCCCTGAAGATCAAACAACCCTTCGGTGTTTGTAGCAACAGCGTATTTCGATCCGGAGGGAACATGGATGGCAAGTACCGTTGCACCCGGCAGCGGAGTACCTTCAGGGTTGGTAACTTTACCATTGATCCCTGATGTTGTGACCTGGGAATAACCACTGAACGCAGTGAATATGCCCAAAACCATTAACAATAAAAACTTGGAAAGATTTCTCATAAACAGATAGTTTTTGGTTATAATATACTGATTGACTTTATATTAAAATTGTGAAGATTCCCTTCCCTGCTAAGCAACAACTTTTCCCCAAAAGCATTGTAAATTAAACATTAAGTTTAATCTGCCAAGAAAATTATCAACGCGGTTATTAACAACTTGAATGGAGTTGGTGAAAAAAATTCAACCCATTAAATGGTGGCTGTAACCCATTTAAAAAGCTTGTCGCCCCGCCGGATTTTCCGGCCAGTCCGGAAAGCAATGCGCTCCCCTTTTAAGGCTTCCTGGACTTTTCCTCCCTTGTTATGAATCTCATCCACAGCAATTTGAATGAGTCCGGTTGTGGGACCGGTAATAATGACCTCATCGCCGACTTCAAGATTTTCGGATTGGATATCGAATTCCCCGACACCCAGTCTGGAATAATAGTTCGTTGCTGTACCTATGAGAATTTTTCGTTTTGTTGCAGCCGAACCATACACTGAGCTCCACTCGCCGAGGCGCTGACCCAGATAATATCCATCCCAGAATCCCCGGTTAAAAACGGTGGAGAGCCTCTCCCTCCAATTAACAATTTTCTCCTCTGTAAAGGTTCCTTCAAAAAGGCTGTCGACCGCCTCCCGGTAACAGGTGGTCACGGTTTGTACGTATTCGGCCGGCCTGGCCCTGCCTTCGATTTTCAAAACCGTTATGCCTGCAGCAATGATCCGGTCGAGAAAATGAATCGTGCAAAGATCTTTAGGCGACATGATATATTGCTCATCGATCTCAAGCTCGTCCCCGGATTCAATATCCTCCACACGGTAAGCTCTGCGGCATGCCTGCTGGCAGCTGCCACGGTTAGCGGATACATTATACTGATGAAGGCTCAGGTAACACTTGCCGGATACTGCCATACACAGTGCGCCATGCACAAACAACTCCAATTTTATCGGGTTGCCCGATGGGCCCTTGATACCTGCAGCACCAATTTTTCCGGCAATTTCAGCGATCTGATCGAGGGTAAGTTCTCTTGCCAGCACCATTACATCGGCATATTTCGCATAAAACCGTACCGTTTCGAAATTCGAGATATTCAGTTGTGTTGACAGATGGAGCGCCACTCCCCGATCCCGGGCATATTCGATTACGGACTGGTCGGACGCTATCACTGCAGATATACCCGCTTCAGCAGCTGCATCAATCAGCTGGTGGGAGAGTTCGATTTCCTGATCGTAAATGATGGTATTCAGCGTGAGATAAGATTTCACTCCACAAAAGTTGCAATACCGGGCAATCAGTGGCAAATCAGAAGTAAGAAAATTTTTTGCGGATTTCGAACGCATATTCAGGTGTTCCACGCCGAAATAAACGGCATTGGCTCCACCGGCTATAGCGGCACGCAGGGCTTCGAACGACCCAGCCGGTGCCATAACTTCAATGTCTTCGCGGTTAAAAGGCACTCCTGTCATGGCTTAGAATTGAATTGCGATCGTGCCCACAGGGCAATTTCTTTTGTATCGTGCTGGCGGCTGTTTTCGCTGATCAGACGAGTTTGGGTGCCCATGGCTGAGGCTATCTCATACCATAGAGATTCAAAAACAATGGCACCCCGGGCCCCATGAAAAACAGAAGCCATTTGTTCCGGAGTAAGATCACCGCAGGTCGGGAAAACGGCGCATCCGGTCGACTGTCCTATCCGGTTGGCCAGATCACGGTCGGCCTTTGAACCGGTAACCACAATAGGTTTCTCGGTCATTACTGCAATCTCAATAATCTGATCATCGGTAAGCAAACGGCCACGTTTTCGGGATGTATCGAGTGCCAGTATGAGGTATCCGCCAAGGAAAGCTGAAGGTAATATTTCCGGATCAAGCGGTAAAGATTTAAATTCAGGTCCTTTGCCGTCATCGGCTACATCAAACAGGGTACAGGTTTTCCAGATATCGCCCTTCCTGATGGTAAAGTCGAGAACTTTCAATTTTCCCTTGAACCGTCGCACTGCGCGGCTGCCATCCAGGTCGATAATATAATCCGGCTGGAAGTCACGGAGTTCATCAAGCAATTCATCAGGCTTTTCCTGATAAACGAACAAGTCATCGAGAAAGGGATTTGAATCGAGCAGCCAGCGGTGATTTTCCCGTACAACGGAATATACGGATGCCTCCTCCACCTGACTCTTCAGGCACCGGATCAAAGGGGT
>CAIXHD010000525.1 GCA_903919065.1 uncultured Bacteroidota bacterium | reverse complement strand
GTCATGGTTTCCGACTGTGGCAGGACCATCAGCCGATAGGATGTTCCACCGGCAAAGGTGATCAGTCCCTCCTTAACCTCCGCCCTGTCCATCAGGATCTTAGGGGAGCATCCATCAAAACCGTAGCCTTTCTTATCAGCCAGCACACCTTTCCCTTCCAGTGCGCTTGGTGGTGGCATGAAGATATGAGGGGTTCCCTCGGGAGTCAGGTAGAGAATATCGGAGACAGTAAGTCCCTGGCGAAGAATTTCCGAACAGCGGGTGAGGTATTCATGGTAGGCTCCCACCATCGGCCACCAGGTCTGGTTCCTGTGCCAATGCACCCCATAGTCTGCAAAGGAAATCCCGGGCTTAAACTCTGTGCCAAGAAATTGATGAGCGAAGGTGTGGAATACAAACCGGTTGATTCCTACGCAGAACGCCCAGTCGCCTTGATTCTTCAACGACCAGGGGTAGGCATCCAGCCCGCCGACGGAGGTGAATGCTTCCCCGGAAACGATCGGCCGCCCCATCAGATGTGCAACCGAAGTGGACTCAAAACAGCTATAGGCGGAGTTCACCGAATTGTTCCAGAACTCTGCCATGGGGACATCAGCCACCGCACCCAAATCGAGGTCACCGGCGGGATTCATGTCGTAAGGTTCTATCGAAAGCGAGAGCCCGTGCTCCCTGCTATATTTCTTTACTTCCCCTGCATGATTCTCCAGCACCAGTTCCTGGCCGGTGAGACGCAGGTCCCAAAGGAATCGCTCAGACTTCTCGAGGCTTTCGATGGCCCTTCCCGTATACGTCAGCAGCCAGGGCCGGGCATCATAACCCCGCCTCCTGGCAAACTCTTCGAGAAACGCAGGCGTCCAGTTCTGCGACCCGGACTCCCAGCTATCCATGTGCAGGGTGGTGAGGCCATGCTCATTGGCGCGCGGTCCGATTTTTTCAAGGAGCTTCCCGACATACTGGTTGAGATGGTATTCTAATGCCCTGGCGTCGAACTTGTCGCACTCCAGGCCCAACGCGGTGGAAGGTGCAGGCCGGCTGCTGGCCCCGGTGACTCTCCGTCCCATTCTTACGATGGTCCATTCTCCGGCCGGAATATTCCATTCCAGAGTACCGTCAGGTTTCAGCTGTCGGGTCAGATCAATGATCGCATCCGGCCGGATGACACCTGATGATCCTGGTTCCTTGTAATTGGCTGAAGTCGGAAGATAGGTCTTAACCTCTTTCCATATCGAATAAGGATTCCGAAGGTAAAGCGCTTTTTCATTGATATCATTTATAACCGGCGGGCAGCGGGGAAAGGCCAGCACCGAAAAATCTTCGTAAAACGGATCAGACATGGTGTGAAACCGGGTTGACCGTTGCTCCGGCAGGGGAAGCGCCCCTGAAAAATTCCCGGGCCCCTTCACATCAACAGCACTAAAGACCAAGTGCTGCATGGCCTGTTCCGGCCTGATCCATGGGCCTCCACTCCCGCACCAGCCCGGCCCGATCCCGAGGGTGATGTCGATACCCAGACGTTCCGCATCGCGCACGGATTGCACAAAAAGCTCCTGCCATTTTGGGCTCATGAATGCTACAGGCCCTTTCGGAGGAGTGCCGATTTCCACTTCGAGAAACACAAGGTTCCCGAGGCCAGCCTCCTTCATCGATTCCAGGTCGGCAGTCATCTCCCTTCCATTGAGGTTGCCGTCGAGAAAATACCAATACACCCCCGGTCGTGCGGATTCCGGAGGGTTCACGAAGTTCTTCTCCAGATCTCCGGCTTCGGGTTTGGTCTGGCAACCACTGAAGTGGGCCGCCAGTAGAATCAGAAATGCAGAAACGATGGCCATCAGACGTGTCGGCCGGCTGTCAGTCCCTGTCAGGATAAAATTTTCTTTCAATATATTTTTGATAAAATTGGTCATCGCTTTATCTGGTTGCCCAATAGAAAATCCAGACTTTTACTATAATCTAAATCTTCGTATTCTAACCCATTCTCTTTCTTAGTGAAGTCGTCAAGAAGTTGTGAAGTCAATAGTTTAAATTCCATAATAAGTTGTCGTCTATACAAAGATAACTTATTCTGTTACTCAGCTCTTAATGCAAATTTCACTCTGATGATTAGCACTCCCGGAATTACCGATAACGCGTGTATGCGCCCTGCATGAGCAGATCGATCCGGACGAAATCAACGAGTACCTTGTTTCCCTGGCCCGCGATCCGAAGTCTCCGTCGCGAAGCATTTTTAAACACATGGTTTACGGACTTCGTTATTATTACCGGCTGCCGGATATACCCTCGACGGAGTGGAGTTCCTGCGCCTGTTCTCTCAGTATATTGCGCTTTAACGCAACCGGGAGATCCATGCCCAAAATACCGCTCAGGCAGGCAATCCGTCTTCGCTTATGACTGAAATATCTCGGTAATGTCACTCAAGAGCACAAAAACCTGCAATACTTCAAAGGACGCTTATTCTGTTTACATCCAAAATTATCAATAACCCTCAATAAGTACATAGCTCCTGGCTCGGCGGGTGTAGTTCAACACCGACTCCTCGCTGGGTATTGCAGACCGCTCAGAGTCCTATTTATTAGCGGTTCGTTGCTTTATTTCGTTGCGATTATCCATTCGGTCACTATTTCTGTCAATTCTGCTTTTCCATTTTCGATGTCTTGCATGCTTTTGAAAGTTACGATTGCTCTGTCATTTTCTTTCCAGACTAACATTTTGCTTTTATTCGAGATTAGTTTGTATTTGGGTTGTGTCTGCTTTTTAGCTCCTCTATGTAAAATTAGTTGGGCTTGTTTCGCTGGAGGCTGAATTCTCATCGTAATTCTGTCCTCATCGTCAAAGCAGTAGTTTGGCCCATTCCATTTAATATTTTCTGTCAAAGCAGGATTTGCAGATAAAATGCAATTTCTTAATTGTTCAATTTCCTTTCTAAACGGATGTTTTTGCTCGTCCAAAAAGTCCGTTACTACGCTGTTTAGGTTAATTTTTTGTTTTGCCATTTCAATTCTTACTTAATTTCTATTAGTTGTTATAACTGAAAGGATAATCCTTTGTCTAACAATAGTTTTTGCAATTTTGGAATTGTACTTTTCCCAATTCCGTGCATATTTAGTACTTCCTTTTCACCATATTTAGAAAGTTGTTCTAAAGTGGTTATTCCGTTATTTTCTAATGCTCGTCTGGCTGGTGCTCCAATTAGTGATAAAAAATTGTCCTTAGGTTTTCGTGCTTCTTCACAAATAGGGCAAGTCGGACAGTCAGAACTTTTGAAGAACTGATGTCCATTTTTGCAAGTCTTTAAATTCTTTTTCGTTTCCATTTATGTCTTGATGGTTGTCGCTTTACAATGACCGATTACGAGTCGCTAACCGAAAATTTTCGGGTATCTGAAATATAGTAGTCCTGCTTATCATATTGAAAATCAGTGTTAAATTCTCAAAACCAAATTTACTTATACTTCTGAAATAACAACAGGTGGTGCAAAAATTATAATCCCAGATTATCCAGCGGATTCTTGAACTGGTCAGACCCTTTGGTGGTTATATGGGTGTAAATCTGGGTGGTTTTGGGACTGGAATGGCCCAGAAGGCTCTGGATATACCGCAAGTCGGTGCCATTCTCAAGCAAATGTGTGGCAAATTAATGCCTTAAAGTATGTAAGGTTACATGCAGGGTTGTTCCGGCACGCCGGGCTGCTTCCTTCAATACGAGCTGGGCACTCCTCTCTGAATACTGACCCCCCATCTGCCCGGTAAACAGCTATTCCTCGGATATTAACGCTGATGGGGAGCAGATGCTGTGGGTTAGCGCCTTCTATTTCACAACATTGATGCCATTAGTCCTTCACTTTCTTAATGAAGTCGTCAAGAAGTTGTGAAGTCAATAGTTTAAATTCCATAATAAGTTGTCGTCTATTCAAAGATAACTTATTCTGTTACTCAGCTCTTAATGCAAATTTCACTATCATTTTTGAAATGATATTTTTCCAATAAATTCTTAATTCCTCTTGTTGCTCAATTTTAAAAAAGCCTGTGTGATGAAAAATTACAGATGCTCTTCCTTTTGAATTTCTAACCCTAAGTTCTACTGTTGATGGCTTTTCCCAACTGCTCAACTTCCACTTAAATCGCAAATGACAATCAGGAACAAATACAGTTAGTTTTCCCTCAATACCTGCTTTTGTAACAAACTGTTTTTGTAATTCAAAGTCGTCTATATTGATTTCCCCCAACCAGATATTAATTCCTATTTCCGATAAAAGAAACTCCCACATTGTTTGAGTGCTAACACTAAATGTCTTACAAACTGAAACTTGGAAGCCTAAGTCTTTTGAAACTTTTATTTTGTCACTTTTTAGCGTTATCATTTGCGAATATATTCCGTTAGTTGCTCGGTTTGGTCTGGCAATTGCTGAGGAGGCTTGCCAGAGATGTCAAAAGCAAAGCGGCGATGACAGAAGATGTGAATCTGTTCATTTGTTTTCAACAATCTCTTTAACCCTAAAGGTTGCCTTGCCAATGCTCTCAAATTCGCCCTCTTTGTCATAGGCGGAGAAGAAGCAGGTATACAAACCGTTGCCCTCGTCGATGAGTTGATGCGGAACCCTGATTGCCCGCCACCAGGCGCTTGTTCCGGACGGCAGACCCTTTTCCATGTCAATCAGCTGCGCATTTTCCACGGGCCACGTCAAACCGTCGGTGGAACAACTGAAACCGAGCTGGGAGTTGTTGCCGGTAGTCACCTCCGGCTGCAGGAAATCGAAGATAACCGTCCAGTATTCCTTACCGGTGATAGGCCCCCTGATCCTGGCCATCAAAGGATTCTCCACGAAACCTGTGGGGTTCATAAACGGCTCGGGGGCGTGCTCCGGCATGTAGATGAACGGCCCTTCAGGTCCATTTGCCTTTACGATCAATACCCACCATTTACCCGATTTATCATTGAATGGTTTGGGCCCACCGCCCAGAAACGCGTACCATTTCCCGTCGGCGGCCATGAATGGCGGACTGATGGATGATGCCGCGGCATCTGTCGGATGGGCGATACCGCTGGGTGCGACAATCTCTCCGGGGTATTCGAACTCCCCGTTGATTCCCGATATTCCCTTCGTTTTGGCTCCTGCCCTGCGCAGCAGCGTCGGGGTGTCCCAGCTTCGGATATCCAGTGTTCCGCCCTCAGGTTCGACCCAGCGCGTGGCGCCGAGGGTTTCCATGGTCGATGTGACCATGGTTTTTATGTTTTTTCTCATTTCCTTGCGAAATCAAGCAGATACAATACCGGCCCCATATGGCAGCTGTACCACCATTGCTCATAGGTGAAGCCAACCACGATCCGGTTGTCGGGCTGAAGGTAATATGTGATGTAGTTTGCGGTCTGAATGGCCCGTTGCCGCATATGATCATCAGCGGTGGCTTTTGAGAGTTCGAGAAGCATAGATGCCCAGTTCAGGCTGTGGATACCCATGACCACGTTGCATTCCAGTTGCTCACGAATCCCCTCTGCAGGTTCAAATCCCTGAATCTTGTCAAGGAACACCTTTTCGATCCAGTCGTTGAGTTCTCTGGCCAGGTCAAGGTAACCATTCGCATCGGTCCGGTTGGCCAGCAGATAGCGGATCACATCGAGGCAATCATAGTTGGTCCGGTTCGTTGGCTGATCCGCGATATCCTCATAAAAGCCCCGGAAATCCTTGTTCCGGACCGGACCGTTGAGCAACCAATCCCAAGCCAGATCCCTGTTGGCACGATAATTATGATTGCCGTTCAGTCTGTCGAGCGTTTCGAAGAGCATGACTGCATAAATCACGCTGCTGGTGTAATTCTCGATGACAGTCTCGGTCCTGGGATCAACGCGGAATGGCCAGGTACCATCGGGTCGTTGCTTTTTGCTCAAGGTCATCCCGATCGCCTCAGCGGCCTGCAGAAACCTTGCCTCATGGGTCGCCTCATGCACCCGGAGATAGGCTAGAGCCATAATAGCCGCCTTGTCGGGCATCAGGCCAGTCTTGTCGCGGAATCCGCCGGGCTTCCCCTCCTGGAAGGTGCTGTATGGAAGGCTGCCGTAAGCCCAGTCGGCTGGTGTGCTGTGAGCGATGTTCCAGTCGGCAAGCCCGATAGCCTCGCGGAGGGAGGTGTTGTCGCCAGAGTACTTCCAGTAAGCAAGAAAGGTCCTGATGGCAAGGGCGTGGTGGAAGGCCGGGTATGAGACAAAACGGTCCACGGATTTCTCAAATGGTGTCCCGTCCTGCTGAAGGTTGGAGTAGTATACCCATGGAGGTTGTTGCTGCCCCTTCTCGTCCAGCAACATCGACGACGGGCCCTTGAACCATTTCAGGTGGTCTTGAAGGAGAAAATC
>CAIXHD010000524.1 GCA_903919065.1 uncultured Bacteroidota bacterium | reverse complement strand
GCCAGGATCGACAAGCGTTTCTACTTTAAGAAATGGTCGCTCATGGCATATATTGATATCCAGAATGCGTATGGATTCAAGTCGCAGCAGCCCGACTATATTCTGAGGGCCAAAGACGCCAATGGCAACTATCTCGTTGTCGATAACGGATTGCGATACCAACTCGACCGCGTAGCTAATACTGCGGGGACGGTACTGCCGACGATTGGGGTGATGATTCAATTTTAAGGCTCAAGGCGCAAGGCTCAAGGCTCAAGTAAAGGCACAAGGCGCGAGGTATCAATAGCCCTTGGCTCAGCGGAACTGGTCAGCCAATTTCACAGCAATTTTTCGATAGCCTTCGGCATTGGGATGCAGTCCATCGGTGAAGAGGGCCTCGTCGATTTTACCATCGGTTTTGAGAAGATCCTGGCCAACATCTGCATAACGAACATTAAGTTTACCGGCAAGCTGCGAATATTTCAGATTCAGGGTGGCAACGCGAATTTCCTGATCGCGGCGCGGGTATAATCCGAGGAGAAGGATATCTGCTTGAGGTTGCTGGATTCTGACGGAGGCGAGCAGGAGCTCCATCCCTTCCAAAATCTCTTCGTCCGAGTTCAGGTGCAGGTTATTGGTACCTATATTGATAAGCACTCTTTCCGCCTGATAACCGCCCAATTCATCGTGATAAACACGCCACAAAACATTCTCTACACGATCCCAGCCAAATCCGAAATTTCGGGTCCCCAATGGATCGAGAAACTTTTTCCAGGAATCTTCGCCACGATGAAGTGGATTTGAAGGCTCGCCTGCCCAGTAATGTGTGATCGAATTACCAATGAATACTGTACGCGGAGGATTATCCTGGTTCATTTTCACCAGTTGCTGATGGCGACCTTCCCAATCGTACATTCCGGGTTCACGATATTGAGTGCAGGGAATTGAAGCGGAAGAAATACCCACCGGTTGTTTCAGAATCAATCTTAAAGCTTTTTCATAGGCAGTTGCGTATTGCTGCATTCCCAGGTCTGACGCGTGAGTTCCGTCAACCATTGCGTCAAGGGAAAGTCCGAGTTCTTCATAAGTCAATAAATAGATTTCCTGAAAGCCTTCCGATTTCAGTTTAGCAAAAGCCTCATGCTGAGCCTGATTAGCATATACATAATCCGCCTTCCGCACCGGGTTAATCGATCCGTCGGAATACCCGTCGTGATCGGTGATCAGGATAGGAACATGCGGTCTCGTTTTTCTAAGCTGGCGAACGGTTTCGAGCAGGCGTCGGATAATTTCCTCCTTCGGCCAGTTCTTTTGCGGAACCAGGTTTGGAAGGCAGTCGAGAACATAAACTTTCGCATCGATTTCGCAAAGAAGATCTGTCATTTCCTTCTCCAGCCTGCCGTTACCTGAATAAGCCAAATTGATCACGGGCCTGTCGAGATTTCGGCTGAGGATATTGGTCCAGGCCATACCGGGCCGTGAAGCACACGCACCCTGAGCAATGGATGTTCCATAAACTACAACTGGTTTTTCGAGTCGTAAAGGTAAAACGGAGAATTGAGCATCTTCAGGCACCCCAATTTCCATCCATTTTACTGAATTGTATAGCGGCAGGAACATTCGGTATTCGCGTCCGCTATTGTGGTAAGCGTCTTTTGGATCGACTGTAAACTGATAAGATATTGTATCGCCGAAGGAGTATCTTCCGGCGGCCCAGAGCCAGGCACCGTCACTGTTTTTTGCATACAGGTCGACTCCGCTGACGCCGGTTGAGGGCATGTGTGGCATATTGAGGTTACCGGCTACGGTGTATCGCACAGAAATCTTTGCAGCATTGCTTCTGAAGCGAATAGCCAGTCCGGCGGAGTTTCTTGAAAGGTTCCAGACCTCAGGCCGCACGGTTTTCTCTGCACGTGCAGGTAGTCTGTCATAGAAGGATTTTACTTCGCCAGGCCAGGCCTGACCCTCGATCACGGGAGTTGGGGAAGAAGCTGGGTTCCACCAGATGGTCTTCTGGGAAAAGGCGGTAAGGCCCAGGATGAGGGCAGCAAATAGAAAAAGGGATTTTTTGAATGGCATGGCTGAAGTATTAAGTATTAAGTATTAAGGTTAGAGTTGACAACGTTACAAAAAGTAGTCTGCCCTGGATAAAGTTGTCAACTCTCGCTCCAGATAAAGTTGTCAACTCGCTGAGTCAAGTATAGT
>CAIXHD010000523.1 GCA_903919065.1 uncultured Bacteroidota bacterium | reverse complement strand
GCCATGAAACGCCGCCGCTTTTTTATTTTGACCTGTTTCTTTTTACGGATTTCTGCCTTTTGCCCTCTGCCCTCTGCCGTTGGACAACTTGCCAACGACCAGCCAATAAAGGTTAAAGTGGCCGTCGTCGTTCAGGATCCTTCTCTTCCGCAATATGGTGGCAAAAAGATGCATGAAGTGGTGAAAACTCCGGGCCGCACGTTCATGTGGAACGATCCGCGAGAACTGAGCAAGGAATATGAGGCCGCACTGGAAAAGATCAGTCATGGCACCGTTCAGTATGAGGTGGTGAAAATTATCGACGACACCCTGTTGTTTTCCAACAGGAACGATAACAATCAGCCGGTGGGGATGACTGAAATGGTTCGACTGCTGATGGAGCCCGACTGGAAAACGCTCAAAAATATTGGCACCCATTTCGATTACAAGCGGTTTGTTGAGCATTACGGATTCGATAAAATGCGCGACCGCGATGAGATAAATGAAGTCTGGGTATGGTCGTTCCCCTACGGCGGTATGTGGGAATCAAACTATTGCGGGAAAACCGGTTTCTGGCTCAATTCCGATCCCACCACCACGACAATGAATGAAAAGCTACTTGTTGTGATGGGCCTTAACTACGAGCGAAAAATGTCACTGGCACTGGAGAGCTATGGTCACCGGACTGAATCCGTACTCTGGCACCTCTATGGCCGTTGGGAACGTGGGGTGGCAAATCCGAATAACTGGGAAAAATACACTCAGTTTGATACCCCAAATCCAGGCCAGGCCAACATCGGGAATATACATTTTCCACCTAACGGATCGCATGATTACGATTGGGTAAATAAAACTCCGGTAACCACCTGCGCCGATGGCTGGAATTTTTATCCGGATATCAAGTCTGATATGACCCGAACGGTGGACTGCACTGAATGGCAGTGTTCTCACGAAGGATATATGAGCTGGTGGTTCAGCCATCTGCCGCATTTTGCCGGAATCAACCCGGCCGACGGGCATCTGAATAACTGGTGGCGCTATGTGGTGAACTGGGAAGAAGCCATTAAAGAAGACAAAGAGACGGGAGACGGGGAGACAAGAAGACAGGAAGACAAGAAGACAATAAGACTGGGGTTCGTGGAGACGCGGGAAGGTGGTGCAGAGCAGGGTGCGGCGTTGAAATACCTGCAGGGCGATGCGAAATATTCGGTGAAGGAGATCGATATAAATGCTGTGAGCAAGGCGGCGAACCCGAAGGAGTGCCCGGTGATCTGGTACCATAAACCGGATTCCGTTCTGACGGCCAGCGATACTTCAAAGCAAAATATCGCAGCTCTGAAAAAATATGTTGAGGCTGGTGGAAGTCTGTTCCTTTCAATGGATGCAGTGAGGCTGCTGCCATATCTTGGTGTTGAGACGATAAAACCCATGGCGAATTACGTTGAGCTGAAAGATGAGGGCAATGGCAGGAAACTCGGTCTGCATGGATTCCGGAGCCACCCGATTTTCGAAGGCCTGCTTGGCGGAGCTTATACTTACGCGCCGAAAGAGGATGTTAAGGTAAGGCGTGTTGGCTGGTTCGGAAATGCAGTACCACAAGGTAAGGTTGTTGGTGTAGATTGGGCGTATATATTTATCTATGAGGATAGTAAACTGATTACTGAATATCAGCTGGGCAAAGGGAAAATTCTTGCTGCAGGGGCCTACCTGTACTTTAACCAGCCAAATTATAACCGGGCGCATCTCGAGAAATTCACTTCAAATGTGCTGGCTTACCTGAATGGAGATAGAACGGAGTCGATAGCAAGGTATTGGGATTTCGAACCCGGGAAAGTTGCTGCAACCTATTTTTCCACAGCAGATATTACCCGCGCCGCGCCTGTGAAATGGAATCTTGCCAATAATCCGATCAGCCTTGCCAATCCGTCGGGAGCTAAAAATATGTGGGACATAGCCGGCGAGCGTATGGTGATCATGGGCAAGGAAGCGGGTGGCATCGATGAAATCTGGGCGCATCCTTTCATGGCTATCCGAGATTTTGAGGTTACGGTGCAATTCGCCGGCGGAAATTCACTAATTCTGAATGAATTGAATCCCAAGGTGGAGATCGGCCCCGAATCCTTTATCCGTACTTATAATATCGATAAAAGAACGCTTAGGGAAGTTATTACCTGCCACCCGATTGATGGTACGGCTGTGGTGCACTATGAATATACCGGTGCTGAGCCAATGTCCATCAGCCTGGCTTTTACAAGCAATCTGAGGTTCATGTGGCCTTACTCTGAAAAGGTTACAGGCTCCATAAAATACGGCTGGGATATGGGTCTCAATGGCTGGGTGATCCAGAACAAAGCCGGTGATTTTGTTACCGTGGTG
>CAIXHD010000522.1 GCA_903919065.1 uncultured Bacteroidota bacterium | reverse complement strand
GTCATACGAATGGTTCTCTGCTTCAACTGTGACAAACAAAGTTGATGTAGGAAGACCAGTCGTATAGTCCCTTGCACCTGACCCACTGGTCATAAGGTTGGCAGGACTCATCGTCAGGTTGGTCACCTTTCCCCAATACATTTGGGCAAAAGGAGTAACCTGGAAGGTTGCAACCAACGATGCGACGTTGGCAGCATAAGGCAAAGTGATGGCAAGCGACCCCATAGCGCCGGTAGAGGCATTCGGAGCGACAATAACTGTCGACCCAACCTGACCCGGAACACTAAAGGAGGTCACCAGCTTCACTGAACTCGAGTTCTGTGCAGAAGCCGAGTTCCAAGCAAAACTCAACGTTAGCATAATTGCTAACATGCTGAGAAGCTTGGAGAAACGTAGGTGTTTACTCATAATGTTAAATAAAAATAAAAAAATAAAAAATAAAAATTAAAGTTGCTTTCCTAAAATAATCATGGATTGTCTGGAATACCAGTAAATGCTATGATTCCGCTAAGGTAGCTACATTAAACAGAGCCACCAAATGTTTGACAACATAAATGCGAAAAGACAAACAGATCGTTTAATAGCGGGCCACAATGGGCATCCGTCTTCCCATGCCAAATGCTTTGGATGACACACGAAGGATAGGTGGAGTCTGAAATCGCTTATATTCACTCCTGTTCACCAGTGTAATTACCTTTTCAACTACTTCCCTCTCAAAACCGCTGTTAATGATAGCAGCCAGGGTATCCTTCATTTCAATGTATTGATATAGAATAGGATCCAATACATCATACTCCGGAAGAGAGTCACTGTCCTTCTGCCCGGGCCGCAATTCGGCTGAAGGAGCCTTATATAATATATTATAAGGTATAACTTCCGCGCTCCGATTGATATATCTGGCAATCGAATAAACATCAGTCTTGTATACATCCCCCAATACAGATAACCCACCATTCATGTCCCCATATAAAGTACCATAACCCACAGCAGCCTCGCTTTTATTCGATGTATTCAATACAATCATATTCAGCTTATTAGCCAAAGCCATCAAAATAACTCCCCGAATCCTGGCTTGCAGGTTTTCTTCGGTAACATCCTCGGGTAAATCACCAAATTCGGGATTAAGCTCCTTGAGGAAAGAATCCATCATCGGGTCAACCGGAACAAGCCTGCAGTTCACTCCTAAATTCCCGGCCAATTGCACTGAATCAGTAATCGAGTGCTCAGATGAATAACGTGAAGGCATCATTACAGCAATAACATTCTCAGCACCAAGTGCTTCGACTGCAAGAACAAGCGTCAGAGCAGAATCCATCCCTCCTGAAAGCCCTAAAACTGTACGCTGGAAGCCCATCTTGAAAAAATAGTCTTTAATACCGAAAACCAGTGCTTTATACATCATTTCGATGCGGTATTCCTCATTGAGATTGCGTTCAGGATCAATAGCACCGGCCACTAGGGGGCTCATTAAATCCTCAAGGACATATATCCTGACCTCCTCCGCAAAGGGGGTAAACCTATCGGCTATGATTCCATCGGGTCGAAGTACCATCGAGGACCCATCAAATATCAATTCAGTATTTGCCCCAACCTGATTACAATAAAAAAGAGGAATCCCATATTTTAAGACATTTTGTTTTAAAACTTCCTCCCGGGCATTTAACCGGTTAGCTGCAAAAGGACTTGCAGAAATATTAATCATTATATCCGGATTTTGCTTCGCCAGAAAATCCATTGGTGAATCAGTATAAAGCCGTGTTCTTGCAAATGTATTTTCAACTGGCTGATCATCCCAAATATCTTCACATATCGTCAATGCTATATTTACGCCCTTAAACAGTACTGTTTCAAATTCAATATTTTTCTCAAAATAGCGATATTCGTCAAAAATGTCATAGGTGGGGAGTAAAGTCTTAAACCTGACCGCTTTTACCGCTTGGTCGGCGAGCAAAAAGGCAGCATTAAATAATTTCTTCCCCTTTTCATTCGGATTTATAACAGGAGATCCAACAATCACAGCAACTTTTGAAGTACAACTCGCAAGAATATCGACGCTCTCCATGCAACGGTCAATAAAATCCCTCTGCTCAAGCAGATCAAGCGGAGGATAACCGCAAACAGCTAATTCTGAAAAAACGATCAGATCAACCTCATTTGTTTCAGCCTCTTTGATGGCCTTTTTCATTAGGTTCAGATTGCCTTCGAAATCGGCAATCCTAAAATTCAATTGGGCAATAGCAATCTTCATAATTTAAAATAAAAGGCCAACATTAAATCCAACAACATTAATGCGCACATTATCAGGTGTCCGGATATCATTCTCCCTGGTAACATCAAGAAAGGTATTTTTGTAAGTAATTGCAAATTGAAGGCTTACGCTTCCACCCAGTGAATAATTTAATCCAATACCTGTATGCCAGGCAAGATTGAACCTGTTAACTCCCGGCTTAAATGGCTCTTTGACAACGCTATTATCGTTAGCGTCAATGTACGCCTGAATATTAAACATGGGATCAAGCCCGATTTCAAAAAACCAGGTTGAGTACCCAATTTCCCTTGTTAAAAACTTAATTGCAAGCGGCACCTCAACATACTGGAGACGGTAGGTGACCTTCGTTCCGGCTCGCAGGGTATCGGTTCCTGAGGATAAACCGAGGTAAAGAGGTTCTTTATATATTATATTACCTCCTGTCTGGTTCCAGTTAACTCCAAATGACAGAGCATAGAACTTTTCGAACCTGTAATCAACCCTTAACCCACCATTTATTCCTAAACGCCCGGCTCCCGCAGTAAGAGAATTCTCATCTGCATGCATCCAGTTAAAATGAGGTTCAACACTGATAGCCAGTTTAACACGCCGTTCCTGATCCTGGGCTTTACCGTAAGTAATGGAGAAAACGAGTATCCATGCAAGAAGAAAGACTTTTGTTTTCATATGCCATGCAAGATTTTCAGTATTTTTAACGTTTTCTGAACGGCATTAGTATGAATCATTCAAAGACAAAAATAGGCATTCTTATTCTATTCATGGTGTATGGAGGCGTTTCCTGCAGTTTGAATAGAAAACCGGAACGCAATATCATAGTCAGGTTTGAGAAGCTGGTTTTCGCCACCCAGCCTAACAACCTGTCAGACAGCATCAAGTCAAATCATAAAGATTTGGTGCCGTTTTTCAGAATTTTCAATGAGGATGTCATTAGAATCGGGCCCGATACCCTTCCAGGATACGTAACTCAACTTACCGGATATAAAACGGATTCACTGATCAACCTGGTAAATTCCGAAATAGGCAAAAGCGAAGATCTATTTATTAATCAGCTTGGGATTATAACCTCAGCACTTGACCGATGGTCGGAGATCTCGGATACCCCAAAGGTTAATCATTTGGTAACCTACATTTCCGGTTTTAACCAATCGTTCATTACCTTACCCGGGGTTTTGGGTATTGGCCTCGACAATTACCTGGGATCAAAGTGCCAATTTTATCAGAGTCTTGGCATTCCGGCATACATCCGGCAAAACATGAACCCCGAAAATTTACCAACTGATGCGTTAAGAGCTTGGCTATACAGTGAATTACCCCCACCAGATCCGGAAGGAGTATTTCTTGACAGGATGATTTACGAAGGAAAGGTGAATTACATCGCCGGCAAACTACTTCCGGAAATCAGTCAGGAATTTCTGTTCCATTATTCTGAAAAGCAACTCAATTGGTGCAGTGAACAGGAAAAATCGATGTGGAAATATCTCGCTGAACAAAAGGTGCTGTTTTCAAGTGACAGATTAACCATCAGGAAGTTTATGGAAGAGGCACCATTTACAAGGGATTTTGGAAATGAATCCCCGGGCAGAGTAGGAACCTGGATAGGGTACCGGATTGTTTCAAGCTACATGAAAACATCGGGTCTCGATATCAAAGATTTGATTAACAACACCAATGCCAGGCAAATTCTATCCGCGTCGAAGTACCATCCTTAAGCGAAAAATTATCAACTTTACGGAACTAAAATTTACAGGAGAATTACCATGTTAAAAAGAAATTCTATTTACAGATGCAGTGTCTGCGGCAATATTGTTGAAGTATTGCATGTTGGCGGCGGAACACTCACTTGCTGCGGTCAGGCGATGAACTTTCTCGAAGAGTCATCTGCAGATTCATCTTTGGAAAAACATGTACCATTCATCGAAAAAACAGCAACCGGTTACCTTGTGAAGGTGGGTGAAAAGGTTGACCATCCAATGCTTGACGCCCATTTTATCGTTTGGATTGAGTTAGATACTGACAAAGGTACCTATCGGAAATTCCTGAAACCAGGGGAAAAACCAGAAGCTGCTTTTGTTATCGACCCTGCAGAAACTGCTACAGGAGCACGCGAATATTGTAATATGCACGGATTGTGGAAAGGTTAATACGAAAAATATGATATCAAAAAAAATGCAAACGGCTATCGATGAGCAGATTAATGCTGAATTTTGGTCAGCTTACCTGTATTTATCGATGTCGGCTTATTTCGAAAGGCAAAACCTTAAAGGCTTTGCCAACTGGATGAAAGTACAGTATCAGGAAGAAATGACACATGCTGTAAAGTTCTTTGATTACGTTCATTCAAGAGGTGGTCAGGTAACTTTGAAACCTATTGCAGCCGTTGATACGGATTGGAAAAATGCAATCGAAGTATTCAGTGAAACATTAAAGCATGAGCAGCTGGTGACAGCGTTAATCAATAATCTGGCCAACATAGCCGTAGAAGAGAAGGACCATGCTACCAACACCATGCTCCAATGGTTTATTGCCGAACAGGTTGAGGAAGAAGGGAATGATGAACAGATTCTTGTTCAGCTGAAAATGATCGGCGACAATGGCTATGGCATGCTGATGCTCGACAAAGAGCTGGCAACCAGAGTTTTCGTGGATGCAACAAAAACGGCCGCACCATAACATGAGCAAGAAAAAGCATAAATGCATATCCTGTGGATATGTATATGACCCGGAGGTTGGTGATCCAATTTCCGGGATTCCAGCCGGAACATCGTTTGAAGAACTACCCGAAGGATGGATTTGTCCATTGTGTGGTGTTAATAAAGTATTGTTTTTTGAAATCAGCGAATAATATATGAAGGCAGTTGAAATTAAGGAAGGAATTTACTGGGTTGGTGGAGTAGACTGGAACTTGCGAAGTTTTCACGGATATTTAACACAGCGGGGATCAACGTATAATTCATATCTGATCATTGATGAAAAAATCACTCTGATCGATACCGTAAAATCCTATCTGACAGGAGAAATGCTCGAAAGAATCCGGTCAATAATTGATCCTGCCAAAATTGATTATATCGTTTGCAATCATGTTGAAATGGATCATTCAGGTGCTTTGCCTGAACTTATGAAGATTGCCCCTAATGCCGCGATTTTCTGCTCTCCAAAAGGGGAAACAGGCCTCCGCGAACATTATAAGGAGAACTGGAATTTCAAACCAATGGAATCTGGAACAGTCCTTAGCCTTGGTAAAAAAAGCCTTCACTTTATTCTGACCCCAATGGTCCACTGGCCCGACAATATGGTCGTTTATATGCCCGAGGACAAAATCCTGTTTTCAAACGACGCCTTCGGACAGCATCTTGCATCATCAGAACGATTTGACGATGAGTATCCACTCGATATTACCATGCTCGAGGCTCGGAAATATTATGCAAATATCGTCCTTCCTTACTCAAGGCAGGTCCAGAAAATTCTTGTCGGCATTAATGATATGGAAATAGATATTATCGCTGACAGCCATGGAATTATCTGGCGTAGCCATGTAAAGGAAATACTCAGCAGCTATGCCGGCTGGGCAAGCAATGAAACCCGAAAAAAAGCCCTCATTGTTTATGATACCATGTGGCATTCCACTGAAGCCATGGCTTTGGCCATCCAGGATGCCTTTGAGCAAAAAGGATATACTACTTCCCTGGTGAGTCTGCAGCACAATCACATCTCTGATATCATGACCGAGGTGATTGATGCTGAGTTTATCTGCCTGGGCTCCCCTACCCTGAACGGTCGGATGCTGCCCAGCATGTCGGCTTTTCTGACATACCTGTTGGGGTTAGCACCCAGGAACAGAAAATCCATTGTTTTCGGATCCTACGGTTGGGGTCCAAAACAGATTGAGGAAATAGCGAAAATGATGACTGAAGCCGGTTTCGAAGTGGTTGCAACAGAGAAACATAAATTCGTTCCTTCTCCGGACGACCTTACTGCCCTGCGCCAAAGGATAAAGGCGCTACTTTAATAGTCCGGCGGCAAGCCAGGCCATCATACCCATGCCATGGGTGAGCGAAGATTCATCAACGTCGAATTCAGGATGGTGAACGGGATTATTATATCGTTCGCCACCGGTTCCTGATCCCCCGGTTCCCAGGCGGTAAAATACTGCCGGAAACCGTTGTGCATATCTGGCGAAATCCTCACCGGTCATTCGTCGGGGCAATTCTTCAATGTTTTCACTTCCGGCATACACCACAGCCAAGTGTTTCAAGCGACTTGTCAGCGCAGCATCATTGGTTAATTCAGGATAACCGGGAACAATCCGGCACTCCAGTGTTCCACCCATAGAGGTTACCAGCCCCTCTGCAGTTCTCCTGATTTCATCCAGAGCTATTGCCCTCCACTGCTCGTTCATGATACGGAATGTGCCCTCAATTTTTACTATGGAAGGAATTACGTTGGTCGAACCCGGAGCATCTACCTTGCCAAACGACAGCACAGACGGGATATCAGCTGGAATCCTGCGACTGACAATCTGCTGCAAGGCAACGATTAAATGACTTGATATCAGCACGGGATCAATAACCCGATGCGGCAGGGCACCATGCCCACCAACTCCTTTTACTTCAAAATAAATTTCATCGGTGGAAGCCATATAGGGCCCTTCACGAAAGCCAAATGAACCGGCAGGTAAATCCGGATAAACATGTTCAGCAATGATGAAGTCAGGCTCCGGATTATCCAGCAAGCCGGTTTCGAGGATTTTCAATGCCCCGCCGGGAAGCATCTCTTCACCTGGTTGAAAGATAAACCTGATTCTTCCGTTCCATTCATTTTTCAGTGCTGACAAAATTTTGATGGCCCCCAGTAGCGCTGCAGTATGAACATCGTGGCCGCAGGCATGCATAACCCCCTCGTTCTTCGACCGGTATTCGCATATATTCCCTTCAGTGATAGGTAACGCATCCAAATCAGCCCTAAGAACCAGGTACTTACCCTTCCCCGCCCCATCAATTACACCGGTAATTCCAGTATCTGCAATCCTTTCATGGTTAATCCCCCATTTACCAAGAATGCTCTCAACATAACTGGCAGTTTCATTCTCTTTAAAAGATAACTCGGGATTCGCATGAATGGTTCGCCGGATGCCGATGATCTCATCAGTATTCTGGTTTGCCAGGTTTTTAATTTGATCCGGGTTCATATTGATAGGTTAAAAATCCAGACTTAGCGATAAATAAAACATTCTTGGTAACAGAACGTGGTTTTCGATTCCCCAGGCCCAGTCAGTCCTGACAAAATATCCGAGCAAACGGCTGCGTAAACCAAAACCAAATCCTTCCACAATTGGCTCATTACCCTTACGTATAATAATATACAAAGGTCCGTTTTTAATGACCTCGTTATTCAGGTGGTTATTTTTATCCCAGGGCGAGGATCCGCTCCAGGCAGTTCCAATATCTACAAAGCCAATTAGTTGAAAATTATTGAGAAAATCAGAATTGATAGGCCGATTGGCAAAATACCTGAATATCGGCCAGCGAAGCTCTGAATTAAAGACAGCAAAACTATTTCCATTGCGGATATTTTGAGAAAATCCCCTCATGTTTGTCGCTATCGTTTGATATACAAAGCTTTGCGTGCTGTCTATCGGTACACTGGAATCAAAAGTTGGAATTTTCTGGGGGCTAAGATTGGTCCAGTTATCCACACCTCCCATATAATATAATAACCGGCTTCCGCCGAACGAAGTACTGATAGCGAAACGATTAGCCCAGATCAGGGTCCGGTGGATCGGCTGATAATGCCTGACGTCGGCACCAACAACAAAAACATCAGACCAGTTGCCGTTTACCTGCTGATAATATTCCCCAAATATTTTATACCGTAATCCTTCATATAAGTTTAGTGTAATCATCCGTGTATTATCGAAGATATACTCGAGTTTTACACCAGCCCAGAATTTCGTAGTATCTTTCTTGATCAAGGTGTTCAGATCGGTCGATAGCGTATCAAGCCTGTCTATTCGGGCATTCAATGTAGCCTTGAGCGCATTTACCTGACTGAAAGGATATTTCAGAAGATAAAACAGCTCGCTGCTAACCGCTTTTAAAGCATAGTAATCCTGTGTTGAAGTTTGATATACCTGCCGGTGAAAGATTATCTCTTTATCCAAACGCTTTTTTAGATTTTCGAAGCTAAGCAGGTATTCATTACTATCAAAATTAGCCCCGAAACGAACTCCACCGATGAGCTTATAATCCTCGAAAAGATCCTGAGTGCCAACTTTGAACAGCATATTAAATCCGGGATTATAATAGGGTGCACCTCCGGTAAATGCCTGATAAGAGGAATTTAAAAACGTAAAATCGACCTGTGAGGCGAGATAATTAATATAAAAAGATGGCTGATAAATGCGCAGGGGAGGAAGATCAAATACCCGGCCCGTAACAGGATTAACAGCGGCGGGCTCCAACTGTTTCTTTGACTTACCTCCTGATAACAAAGCACTTCGTTCAGCTTCAAAAATATAATTATTAATGTTTACGATTTCTTTCTGGCCTGTAGTATCATTTGTTAAAAGAAGTGGACGCCGCGGCACAACAGGTTCCTTTTTAGTTTCAGCCGCTGCTGCCACGGCAGCAATACTGTCACGAATTGCAAGCTCGTGTAACAATTTTGCGCGATAAGAAGTAACCGGCAGTTTGGGCAATGCAGGAAGATCCTGGCTGAAAGTTCCTCTGGCCAGCTGGTATTTCCCTTTTGAATAAAATAATGATGACCACTCATTCGTTGATTTCGAGAACGACTGGTCCAATATATTCCGGCCATAATTGGTTAAAGGAGCGGATTTTGTACTGAAAGCATAATGTTCAGTAGTATCAATTGCCAGCAGAGTGCTGTCAAAACTTGCCAAATACCTATTTCTTAACCCATTATCGTCACCCAGGTAATAAAATTTGTTATCGGCTAAGCGGTCAGGCTGAAAACGATCCACATATTTGTCATCTGCAAGCCTTGTCAGGTTATCAGACCTGTTGGTATAATCGTAGATATAAATATCCTGATTGGGCTGCAGTGCCTGCTTTTCCTTCTGGTTCTCCAAAGAAAGGTCCTTGCGGTCACTCGTAAAGATTATTCTGCTGGAATTGTCAATGAATTTCGGGGAAAAATCGTCGGCAAGGTCATTGGTGAGCTGCTCGGAGGTACGGGCAACCAGACTGTACACGTAGATATCAGACTGTCCATTCTTTACAGCTGACATAACCAGGTTTAACCCATCATCCGAGTAAGAAAAATCCAAAACCTTATTCAGCTGTTTGATTTCCTGATGCTCCCATTTTTTTGTATCCACAGGGTACAGGCTGAAGCGGATCTTTCCTTTATGCTCCAGCACCATTGCGAGCAACCCTGAGGATGGATGCCAGGCTAAAACAGGAAAGGAGAAATCCTGTATCTGCCCAAGTTTTGCACCGGTCTTGTAGATTTTTCGCGATTTATTGGTTTTCGAATCATAAAGCACGACACGAAGTTGACCCTCACT
>CAIXHD010000521.1 GCA_903919065.1 uncultured Bacteroidota bacterium | reverse complement strand
TGCAGTATCATGAACCACACCTCCACGCCTGAATTTCATGTCTGAAATAACACAAGCGAGGTAATCCTGATATTTATTGTAGATATTGATTGCCTCTTCATAATTGGTTGCCAGCACAATTTTCGTGCGGGCCCGCATTCGCGACACCTTGTCAAGTTCGTTGGTATTGGCTTCCGAGATGAGCTCCTGGGTTTGCTCAAAAACCAGCGTGTAAAGCATCGGTAAATATCTTGAATAATAACGGGGAGAGTCTTCAACCAAAAGGATCACTCTGACTAATCCAACTTTGGTATCATTCTCCAGATTCATTTCATCTTCCAGAAGCTTAACCATGGCAAAGAAGATTTTCGAATCCCCGTTCCAGACAAACAACCGGTCAATGGCCGGCAGAATTGAATCCTGCTCTTCAAATAGCCCGATTTTAGAACTGTTATTCAGTAACAGGAAAATCTTCATCTCCGGATATCTTCTTCTGATCCGTTCAGCAAGCCTTAATGGACTTCTGGTATCAACCCCGACCATCAGAACCACAAAATCGAAAGATTTTTCTTTAAGCATTTCCAGAGCATCATCTCCGGAAGTAGCTCCGGTTATCCGGGGAAGAGATGATAGGCTTAAATGATATATCTCACCCATAGCCTGCTCAAAAAACCGGTCCTCATTTTCGAGAATGAATGTATCGTAAAGTGTTGCAACAAGCAGAATTTCTGATACTTTAAACTTCATCAGATCATGAAAAATGTTCTTGTCAGCCGTCAGTTTACTGAGGAATTGCTGTAAAAGCAGACGACTATCCTTCATCGACTCAGTATAAACTATCTTCTTATACTTATAATCTTCTCTTTCCCTGGCAGGCTTAACCGCAATAGTTTTTCCGAGCAACCCGTTCAGATAGCCCGTAATCAATCCTGAGATATTATTTATCAGATCCCTTTCTTCGTTCAGGAAAGGACCTTCATCAGCCTCAGGCATTTTTTGGGTGTAATAAACCTGTATCAGACCTGTTTTTCCGTCTGATGAACTGAATTCCTGCTGTTGAAGCCATTCAGTCTCCTTGAAACGGAGACTATCATATTCCTGATCATCATAAAGAATTCTTGCACATGCTTTCTGAGTGTATTGCCATCCGCGCGGTAATATAAGTGCAATCTGCCTCAGTGTTTCCGGGAGTGGCATCCCCTCAGAAATGATCGTCGTCGTGCGGTTAATGGTCATTAACTCCTTAACACGTTCAGTATGCTCGGCAAGTAAGCGCTCTAAGTCAGGGCGCTTGTGGCGGGTTGATTCCATACATAGCTGTTCTATGCAACCGAAGATAGTAAAAAAAAAAAAGGAGGCGTAAGCCCCCTTTTAATATTATGCAACAGCAAGTTATTTCACTTCCCAGGTTGAACCGGAATGCAGGAGATCATACACCGAGTGTATCTTGCTTTTTTCATGCACCGCCTCAATCTGATCAACCATTTTTACGTCGTAAGATTTAGGGGATTCACACGCACGTATCACTCCCAGGGCAACTGGATAATTCGGAAAATCCATATTGGCAAGCAAAAGGTGTATACCCGCAAATTCCGTCTTTGCATCATGAACAAGAAGGTCTTTTTCAGATATGCCATTTTCACCAAGCTGAACAACGTGCAGTTGATTATCCTTCATCATCAGGCCTTTATCCTGATTTTTGCCATAAATCATCGGTTCACCATGTTTAAGCATGATAATTCTGTCATCACGATTATCCCTGTCGGTTATATCTCCAAAGGTCATATCATTGTATATAACACAGTTCTGCAGAACTTCAGTGATAGAGGTCCCTTTATGTTTCGCAGCTTCAAGCAATATTTCAGTGGAGACTTTTGGCATTGAGTCAATAGTGCGTGCAAAAAAGGTTCCGTTGGCTCCGATAGTAATTCCACCTGGCTTAAATGGCTGCTCAATGGTACCGAATGGCGAAGTCTTGGTTACTGATCCCTGCTTTGAGGTCGGTGAATACTGGCCTTTGGTCAATCCGTATATTCGGTTATTGAATAGGATCAGGTTAACATCGATATCCCTTCTTACCAGGTGAATAAAGTGATTGCCTCCAATTGCAAGGCCATCACCATCACCGGTGATAACAAAGACACAAAGGTTTGGATTCGAGGTTTTCACCCCACTGGCCACGGCCATGGCGCGTCCATGAATACCATGAAAACCATAGGTATTCACGTAATAAGGAAATCTTGATGAGCATCCGATACCTGAAACAAATACGACGTCCTCATGTTTGTAGCCAAGCTGCGGAAGGGCTTTTAAAACTGAACTAAGAATGGCGTGGTCACCGCAACCGGCACACCAGCGAACCATTTGGTCACTCTTAAAATCTTCTGGTTTTAATTGTTCAATATCCATTCTTTAGTCCTCCAGGTTTTTTATTACGGCCTCTGTAAGGTCCTTAACTGTAAAAGGTAATCCCATAATCTTATTGAACTTCCGGTAGGGATACTCCGGATGCTGCATCCTCAGGTAATTGGCAAACTGTCCAAGGTTGATCTCGCAAACGAGTAATTTCTTAAACCTTCCCAAAACCTCGCTGGTATTGGAAGGTAACGGGAAAATATAATTAAAATGGGCCAGGGCAACTTTGTGCCCTTCACGACGGACTTCTGTTAAAGCGGTAACTAAATGTCCGTATGTACCTCCCCAGCCAATAATCAGCAAATCGGCATCTTCATCGCCAATGATCTCGAGTGGAGGAATGTCCGCTGCAACCTTTTGAATCTTCTGGTCGCGGATATGACTCATCAGCTCGTGATTTTCAGGAACATAAGAAACAGTTCCGGTTATATTCATTTTTTCGAGACTGCCAAGACGATGTTCCATTCCCTGAGTACCTGGTACAGCCCAGGTTCTGGTCAGGGTTTCGGGATCCCGTGCATAAGATTGCCAGTTCTTTGTATTTGGAGCAACTCGAGGCACTTTGATGTCTGGAAAATCATTCAGGTCAGGAATCCTCCAGGGCTCAGATCCGTTGGCCAGAAAACCATCGGTAAGTAATATTACAGGAGTCATATGCTCAACAGCAATTTTACAGGCCATGTAAGCATAATCAAAACAGTTCGAAGGGGTCGATGAGGCAATCACAACTACCGGACTTTCACCGTTGCGGCCATACAAGGCCTGCATCAAATCGGATTGCTCAGTTTTTGTTGGCAAACCAGTTGATGGACCTCCTCGCTGTACATCTACAATTACCAAAGGCAATTCTGTCATTACCGCCAAACCAATGGCTTCACCCTTGAGAGCAAGGCCAGGGCCGGAAGTTGTTGTTACAGCCAGTGATCCAGCAAAGCTTGCCCCGATAGCGGTGCAAATTCCTGCGATCTCGTCTTCAGCCTGAAAGGTTTTCACTCGCAAATCTTTACGGGCTGCAAGTTCCTCAAGTATACCGGTAGCCGGGGTAATGGGATAGGAACCACAATAAAGCTGAAGATCAGCTTTCTCTGCAGCAGCAATCATACCCCAGGCAACAGCGGTATTGCCGTTTATGCTGCGATAGGTGCCCTTTTCAATATCTGCAGGTCTGACTTTAAAGTTCGAGGTAAAAGCCTCTATGGTTTCAGCATAATAATATCCATCGTATAATACCTTGGTGTTTGCCTCCACCAACAAAGGCTTCTTCGCAAATTTCTTATTGAAAAAGCTGATGGAATGATCAAGCGGCCTGTCGTAAAGCCAGCTGACAATACCGAGGGCAAACATGTTTTTACACCGAAGAATTGACTTCTGATCCAGACCGATGTCCTTCAGACTTTCCCTGGTCAGGTTACTTATAGGGGCTGAAATCAGCTGAATACCGGTAACATCCTCTTCTTCAAAAGGATCACTTTTATATCCTGCTTTTTCAATGTTTTTTGCATCAAACTGGTCAACATCATAAATGATGATCCCATCAGGTTTTACCCACCTGAAATTTGCTTTTAAGGCTGCCGGATTCATGGCTACCAGCACATCACAATAATCACCAGGGGTATTGATCTGGGTATGACCAAAATGGACCTGGAAACCTGATACACCGCCTACTGTGCCTTGCGGCGCTCTGATCTCCGCCGGATAATCCGGGAAAGTGGAAACATCATTACCGTAAAGCGCCGAGGTGTCGGAGAATAGAGTCCCGGTAAGTTGCATACCGTCGCCCGAATCGCCCGAGAACCGAATGGCCACTTCTTCGATTTCGATGACTTTTGCCTGTTTACTCATGACAGATTATAGTTGTTAGGATATTAGGGTGCAAAAGTAAGCAGATTTATATTGTGATTAAAATGATATTTTCATTTGTATTTTTGCCCCACACAATTCATAAATATTCACAGAAAATGGCTCTGATAAAATCGGTTAGAGGATTCACTCCGGTTATAGGCGAAAATTGCTATCTGGCAGAAACTGCGGTGATTATAGGAGACGTGGTGATTGGCGACGATTGCAGTATCTGGTTTGGTGCCGTCCTTCGCGGCGACGTAAATTCAATACGGATAGGAAACAAAGTAAACGTTCAGGATGGTGCCGTCCTCCATACATTGTATGAAAAATCAGTTGTGGAGATCGGAAACTCCGTCACTATTGGCCATAATGCAGTAATTCATGGAGCCAAAATCCAGGATCGTGTTTTAATAGGTATTGGAGCAATAATTCTGGATCATGCAGTCATAGGCGAAAACTCCATCATAGCTGCCGGAGCCCTGGTAAAAGACTCGGAAATAGTGGAACCTAACAGCGTTTACGCAGGCGTTCCGGCAAAAAAAGTTAAAACTATCGACCCATCACAAACAACTGAGATGATTGATAAAATAGCCGATAACTACCTTTTTTATGCGGGATGGTACTCTGAGGGGGAAGGTCAGGTCATCGATTAAAAGATGTCCGCATGGGTTACCGAATGATCCGAACTTGTAAGTTGATTCAAAATCAGGCTTAAGTTTTCGGGACTGCCAGTTGTGTAAAATTGATATCGGGAAACCGCTGACACACCATTCAATCCACCGTTTATTTCCAATACTTTTTTTGTTTGCCTTGCAACCGCTGGTGCCGGATCAATTACATTTATCCCTGCCGGCAGAATCTCCCTGATAATGGGAATAAGAAATGGATAATGCGTGCAGCCGAGAACCAACTGATCAATCCCCTTCTCAACCATCGGGATCAGGTACTGTTTAAGAAGTTCCTTCGTTTCCGCTGAATCCATCCTTCCGCTTTCAATTAGTTCAACCAAACCCGTACCAGCTCTTTCATGCACCTCAACCGTATGACTGTACAATTTTATTGATCTCTTGAAGTGCTCGCCTTTGAAGGTCTGAGCAGTGGCCAGTACCCCAATATGTCCGGTCATGGATGCCAGAGCTGCAGGTTTAACAGCCGGTTCCACACCAATGAATGGTATATCAAATTCTTTGCGTAAGGCTGTTATTGCTGCACCGGTGGCTGTATTACAGGCAACGACAATAATCTTGCACCCGTGATCGATCAGGAAATTGGATATTGCGCTGGATCGTGCGGTAATGAAACTTCTGGATTTGGTCCCATATGGGGCATTTGCGGAATCTGCAACATAGATAACGGACTCTCCTGGAATTTCCCTGACGAGTTCATTCCAGACGCTCAGACCGCCAATTCCGGAATCAAAAACACCTATGGGTGCAGACGTAATCATAAAAAAAATCCCTGCCTCGCGGCAAGGATTTTAAGCTCAATATTTTAAACTTATTTTAACCCCAGCTTGGCTTTCACCAAAGGTAAG
Organism: uncultured Bacteroidota bacterium; assembly: GCA_903919065.1. GTDB lineage: Bacteria > Bacteroidota > Bacteroidia > Bacteroidales > UBA12481 > UBA12481. The sequence goes on along the minus strand of CAIXHD010000521.1, from coordinate 44,373 downwards.
AGGTTTAGCGCTTCATCTTCGGGAAAATAAACCAGTGATCCACCGGCAACATCAATAACGTAGGTGAATTTGTTGGCTTCAGCGACTTCTTTGATGGCTTTCTTCAGTTTCTCAACAATCGGAGTCATCAGTTCAGTCTGCTTTTTATCCAATTCCTGCTGAGCCACTTCTTTGAAATTCTGAATTTTGCCCTGCATATCAATGATCTCAGCTTCTTTTGCCTTTTGGATAAATGAAGATAATGAATCTTTCTGCCGGGTATAAACTTCAATTAAGTTATTAACCGCAACTGTCATCGATTCGTAATTCTTGGTAATCTCAGCATTGAACTTATCAAATTGCTTGGCAGCAGTGTCACGCTCAGGCATCAATTGCAGAATTTCCTGAGTATTGATATGACCGATTTTAATTTGAGCGAAAGAAGTTGTTCCGCTAACGAGAATCAACAGTGCACAGGCTGTCAGGGTCAAAAGAATCTTTTTCATATTGATTTAATAATGTATTGCTTAAAACGGTCGACAAAGATAAAAATTAGTTTTGAATTCCCATCTTCTTAAGAATATCGTCGCTCTTGTCGAATTTAGGATCAGTAAATAGCATGGTCGGACCAGCAGCGACATCAAAAATAATGGAATAACCTCCTTCAGCGGCCAGATCCTTAACCGCAGTAAAAATATCATCCTGAATTGGTTTTACCAGTTCCTGACGTTTTTTATAAAGGGCGCCGTCAGGAGCAAAATACTTCTTCTGCAGATCCTTAACATCTTTTTCGCGTAGCATTATTTCGTCTTCGCGCTTGGTTCTCATTTCTTCAGTAAGGAGTACCCGTTCTGCCTGATAATCCTTGTAAAGTTTTTCGATTTCAGTCCGCTTGACCTCAATCTCTTTCTGCCACTCTTCGGAGAATTTATCCAATTGCTTTTGAGCAGCATCATAAGCAGGTACCCTGCCCAGAATATAATCCGTGTTTACATAAGCAAACTTCTGGCTGAATCCGACCGTGACTCCAAGGATCAATAAACTCAGCGTGAATACAATCTTTTTCATAATTCGAAATTTTTATTGTCTATTATCAATATCTGTACCAAATGTAGATACAGATAATTATCTGTCTCTAACAAACATTACATCTGCGGTCCGAGCACAAAATGGAACTGGCTGTGATTTTTTCCTGTTGTTCCCGGGATTTCATCAAATCCATATCCCCAGTCAACACCCATGAGCCCGAACATCGGCAGATATATCCTGACGCCTGCTCCGGCAGCCCTTTTCATATCGAAGGGGTTGAACTCTTTAAACTCATACCATGCATTACCTGCTTCAAAGAATACCAAAGCAAACAAGGTAGCATTCGGGTTTAGTGATATCGGGAAACGCAATTCCGTGGTAAATTTAGTATACAGGTTAGCTCCGTTCGATGGAGTAAGCGATCCGTTGGCATATCCTCTCATGGCGATAATATCACGGCCGTAATAGCTATAACCCATCATCCCGTCGCCCCCGACCTCGAAATTCTCGAAAGGCGACCTGGCGTTTTTATTATAGTATCCCAGGTATCCGAATTCTGCTTTCGTGGCAAGAACAAAGTCACGCTTCTCTCCCTCTTCTTCTTTATTACCTATCGACCAAAGCTTGGTATACCACGATGATTTGAATGTCCATTTATGATATTCAATCCACTTATACTTTTCGGTTTCCGTTAATTGCGAATAATCCTTGCCATTGAAAACAGAATACGGCGGAGTGATCTGGAGATTCAATGAAAAGATGGACCCCATCCTTGGATAGATGATCTGGTCAGTGGAGCTGCGGCCAAAGGTGCTGGTAAAGCTGAAGTTGTTGCTCACACCATTTTTAATCACGAAGTATGACCAGTCATCAAGCAAATATCTCTGGAAGGAAAGCTGATTAAACAGGGTGAAATAATCATCTGGCCAACTCAGACGACGACCTATTCCTACAGATGCACCGCTGATTTTCATCGACTGGTTTAGTGGATCGGTAGAAATCCTTCCATTCGTCTGAACAGTATGATAAAGCGAAACAGAAAGCGAATTCGGTTTTTTCCCACCAAGCCATGGCTCAACAAAAGAGGCACTGTAGGACTGGTAATATTTCCCGTTGGATTGGGCACGGATACTAAGGTTCTGGCCATCACCTGAAGGCAGAGGCCGCCATGCATCCTTTTTGAAAAAGTTTCTTGCAGAGAAATTCCCGAACTTAACGCCAAGAGTTCCGATCACCATTCCAGCTCCCCAGCCGCCCGAAATTTCAATTTGGTCATTAGCGCGCTCAACCAATTGATATTCAATATCCACCGTTCCATCTAACTGATTTGGGATCGGCACAGGAAGAATTTTCTCGGGATCAAAGAATCCAAGCTGCGATAACTCCCGGACCGTTCTGATAACAAGCGATCTATTAAATAAATCACCCGGCTTTGTGCGTATTTCACGCCGGATAACATGCTCGTTAGTTCTGTCATTGCCTGTTATCGTTACCTTGTTTATGCGGGCAACCTGACCTTCATGAATAACAATCTGCAGGTCAATCGAATCTTTGTCAACATTCACTTCCTGAGCCTCGGCATCATAAAACAAATAGCCATTGTCCATATACCAGTTTCCTACCGCATCAGGATCATTCCTCAATCGATTATCAAGAACAGCCTGATCATAAACAGCCCCCTTCTTAATCTTCAGCGCACTGGATAAGAAATCGCTCGTATATTTTGTATTCCCGGCCCAGGATATGTTTCTGAAGAAATACTGTTTTCCTTCCTCAACCCATACCTTCAGGCCTACCGTCCCATCCGGATTGTGGTAAAGGGAATCCTTTGCAATCCGCGCATCTCGGTAACCTAATGTATTGTACTTGGCAATTACCAATTCCTTGTCATCAGAGAAATTGCTTTCGAGATATTTTGATGCCTTAAAAATATTATACCAGGTCTTCTGCTTGGTTTCTTTCATCGTCCTGCGAAGTTTTTTCTCCGGCAACACGCTTACCCCATCAAAAATTATAGTCTGAATCTTTACCTTGCTCTTCTTATCAACCTTAATGTCAAGAACGGCAGAATTCTGCATGGCTGAATCTGCCATTTGGGTAATGGAAACTTCGGTATTCAGGTACCCCTTGTCCACGAAATGTTCCTTGACCAGGAATTCTGTCCTTGATATAGTATATGGAGTTACCAGGTTACCTCTTACCAGCTTGACTTTCTCCTTCAGATCATCTGCTTCCTGCTTGTTAACCCCTGTAAACGAAAATCGCGCCAACCTTGGCATCTCCTGCAGATATATATCCAGAAAAATCAGGTCCCCTTCAATCTTTGTGGAGGTAATCCGAACATCTGAAAAAAGCTGTTGATCCCACAATTTTTGTATTGCTGCCGGAATATCCTCTCCGGGAACTGTGATGGTTTTCCCAACATCCAGGCCCGAAAATTGCAAAAGAACGTTCTGTGTCAGATATTTGACTCCCGAAACCGTAACACCGCCAATTTGATAATCATGCGCTGTTCGAGAATAATCGAAAACCTTTAATGACTTATTTTTTATTTCCTGGCTGTAAGCAAATGTTGTGGAAAGAATCAGGGCGACAGCTAGTAAGGATCTTTTTATCATGCTGATTATTCAGATGTTATAATTGTTGACTCGTTTTACCAAATCGCCTCTCACGATTCTGGTATTCTAATAAGGCCTCATAAAAATCTTCAGCCCTGAAATCAGGCCAAAGCTTTGAGGTAAAATACAATTCTGTGTAAGCCAATTGGTAAAGCAGGAAATTACTAAGCCGGTACTCGCCACTGGTTCTGATCAGCAGATCCGGATCAGGTATTCCTGATGTTTGAAGGTAATTTTCAAAAGTATCAAAGTTCATTTCAGCAGCCGTGATCTTGCCTTCCACAGCATCTTTAATGATCTGTCGCGCTGCAAGAATAATCTCATTCCTTGAACTATATGAAATCGCCAGAATAACTGTCAATCCGGTATTCGCTGATGTTGTATCAACAAGCTGGAGAAGCTCTCTGCGTGTTGCACCCGGTAGTTTACTCAGGTCACCCACAGTTCGCAGCTTAATGTTATTATCCAGCAGCTTTTTTGTTTCTTTCTTGATAGTTGATACGAGTAACCCCATTAAGGCATCAACCTCCTCTGCCGGCCGGGCCCAATTCTCGGTACTAAAGGCATAAAAGGTCAGATACCTTAGCCCTAATTCGGCGCTTGCTTTAACCACCTCATCAACGGGGGTAACTCCATTCTGATGGCCAAAAATACGGGCAGCACCTTTCCTGACAGCCCACCTGCCATTGCCATCCATTATAATTGCCACATGACCGGGCAATTTATCCCTGACCAACTTCTCCTTCAGACTCATTTAAGTTTCTTTCGTTCGTTTTCGTAAAACGGACAAGTTTTGCATAAGTTACTTACCAGATAGCCAACTGAAACAGTAAAATTTGATCGCCAGTTGGGAATCAAAGGGGTATATATTGGCTCAGCAAGAGTATAATCCTTCTGGTAACCCTTTCTTAAAGCCCATTCTGCACTTACTGTCAGCTTGGGTGTGATATTATATTTTACCCCAACATTAAAGGGTATCCTGATATTCCGAACCCAATAATTGGCCTTTAATTCGCTAAGTGCAGGATTAATGAGTGACTCAGACTTAGCCTTAAAAATTACATAATCTTCAAATTCAACCACATATGCTAACCCCGTTGCGATATACGGAGAAAATACTTTTTTCGGCTGCTTTGTATTAACCGGAAGAAAATTAAACTCAAACAGGGCAAAAGCATCAACCATTCCATATGGCTTAACAACACCTGTTGCATCAACTATGTTTGGCGCAACAATTACCCCACCCCGCAAAGAATATCGTTCATTCAGGCTGTATCGATAGTAACCGCCAGCGGCGAAATTCATGGTTCCGGCCTCAGGAATCGGCAGAATCGACGACGAGTGGTTTTGAGTTGTTCCAAGAAACAACCCATAATCATAACTCTTCTGACCTATAACTCCAAAAGCCATACAAATGAAACCGGTGAGTACAATAATCTTTCTCATTTCTGGTGAATTGCAATGGGCAAATTTTATGATCCCCTTACAATAACTGCCAAAGCGCAAATATAGTATAAATTGCAAAGGTTTTCTCGAGCCTGATCAGGACGAGTGGATACCATTGAATATTAGATGGTAGAGACAGATAATTATCTGTCTCTACAACTAGTTTCTCCTATCTGCTCCCCACATCAGTTTTGATCGCAGTGTTTGATAAAAATTCTGTTCTCTCAACCGTATAGTTTTTAAGTGGAAAGGGGCTTTATTAATAGTCAGTTCAAGCCGGTCTTTCATAACCACAGACCTTGAGTCTGCAGAAACCAGCATATTTCCATTCCGACTTTCCACCTGGAGTGAAAGTCGCATGGAATCGTTAAAAACCAGCGGCCTTACCGTCAGATTATGCGGTGCAATCGGAGAGAGTATAATAGTATTGGTATTGGGTAAAACCAAAGGGCCACCAACGCTTAAGGAGTAGGCAGTTGATCCGGTCGGGGTCGCTACGATCAGTCCATCAGCCCAATAAGTATTCAGAAACTGTCCATCAAGAAATGCATTTATCTTAATCATGGAGGAATCATCCCGCTTATGAACTGTGATCTCATTTAAAGCATAATTAAAGCCTCCAAAAAGTGGGTGTTCACTGTCAACCTGAAGAAGTGCTCTCTCATCGAACCCGGTCCGGTTCTGTAATATAGCATCTACAGCTACAGATATCTCGTCCTGAGATATATCTGCAAGAAATCCAAGCCGGCCACTATTTATACCCGCCAGCGGAATCGGCAAATCCCTAACCAGTGTCACAGCCTCCAGAAATGTCCCATCGCCCCCGATACTGAACATCACACCCTCAAGTCCGATCAAATCCTCATAAGATTGAAATTCCTTGCAACTTGCAGATCTTTTATCGGTCCATGGCAGGATAAAATCCTTGAGCGGGCTAAAAATCCTGACCTCAACGCCGTAGGCTAGTAACTGATTAAATAACAAACCGAATGACTCTCTGAATCCTTCATCAAACTCACGGCCAAATAAGAAAATTTGCTTTATAACCGGTTCAATATTCATACCTATCAGACATTCATATATTTCATAAACTCCTCATATCTTGATCTATAGAAATCCTCAAGCTGACTGTTTGCTAAAAAATAGGACCTCACCGAATAACCATATCTATCAAACGAACGCATTATTGAACTGGTTTCCTGTGTATTGATCTTGATGGTTACTGACAATTCATCGTTTTTCGGATCCGGCACCATATAAAGGCTGATCATTTTTGCATTATTCTCTTCAATAATCCTCGATATGATAGTTGGGGAATAGTCCTTGGGAGCCAGACTCAGTACCAGGATCGCACCGGGCTCAGCAGCGGCTGTAAGGTTGCTGAAGTTTTTCACCAAGACTGGTAAAGTGATGCTGCCGCTATACACTCTGGTAGCAGTAAGCACCGGAAGCAACGTCAGGCTGAAACTGGAAACCTGGTTAATAACCTCATAAATATGCTGTTCCTCAAAAACTGACGCCTTAACCAATTCAAATGATTTAGTTTCAACAAAACTATCAGGGTCTGATATTAATCCTAAATCGGCATCAGATATTAATCCCAGGTATTCAGAATCCACAACCACCGGCAAATGAGCAATCTTTAACTCAGCCATTCGTTCAAGAATCTGACGTACTGTTTCCTTTTCAGAAACAGGTGGAATAATATCAGCTATCAGATCTTTGGCCAGCATTGCGATGGATAATTCTTAAATTCGTTGTTCTAAATAATTCCAGTCTGATGACCAGATTAAGCGTAAATATAAATAAAATTGCCACACTGCGGAACGCCCGGGGTGGTAATGTACCGGATGTCCTTAAAGCCGCCCGGGATTGTGAAAGTTATGGTGCACAAGGTATAACTGTACACCCCCGCCCGGATGAACGTCATATACGATATCAGGATGTTCTGGACCTCAAACCATTGATTACTACAGAATTTAACATTGAAGGTTATCCTTCTGAATCATTCATCGATTTGGTTTTCAAAGTAATTCCGGAACAGGTAACGCTTGTACCTGATGCCATAGATGCGGTAACCTCCAATGCAGGATGGAATACAGTGAAAAACGAAATATTTCTGAAGCAAATAGTTAAAAGGTTTCAGGATAAAGGTATCCGGGTTTCAATATTTATAGATGCCAATCCAGAGATGATAAAGCACGCAGCTAAAACAGGAACCAACCGAATTGAATTATATACGGAACCCTTTGCTCTAAAATTTCCGGTCAACCCGGAGGAAGCTGTGAAACCATTTGCTTCATCGGCAATTTTAGCATGGGAACTGGGAATGGGCGTAAATGCCGGTCACGACCTCAATCTGGAAAACCTGAACTATTTTGCTAAAAACGTTCCGCATTTGGATGAAGTCAGTATCGGTCATGCGTTAATTTCAGACGCCCTATACCTGGGACTGGAAAACACGATTCAATTGTATCGCAGCAAACTGATGGTGTAACCCTGATGAAACTTTCATACCAAAAATTCGGATCAGGCCATCCCCTGATCATTCTGCATGGTTTGTATGGCAGCGGGGATAATTGGCTTACCATCGGAAAAGCCTTGGCGGGAATAAATGAAATTATCCTTGTCGACCAGCGTAATCATGGCAATTCACCCCGCTCTGATACCATGAATTACCAGTTCCTCGCATCCGATCTGAAAGAATTGATGGACGGGCTCGGAATCAAGCAGGCCGCAATTCTCGGCCATTCGATGGGAGGTAAGGCCTCTATGTGGTTCGCCACGGAGAATCCGGGAAGGGTTAGCCGCCTGATTATTGCAGATATCAGTCCCCGCTCCTATCTCCATGATGATGGTCCATCCAACCATATGGAACAGCATGATGAAATTCTTGAAGCCCTGAAAAATGTCAATCTTGATTCCTGCAAGTCAATCGGCGAGGTTGACCATCAGCTTGAAAGCGGAATCCCGGCAAAGCGCCTTCGTCAGTTTTTATTGAAAAATCTGCAAAAAAGCGAAACGGGACTCTATAGCTGGAAAATTAACATCCATTCCATTAGCCGGAATCTCCAAAACCTGGCCAACGGATTGGACCTGAAATCACTTGCCGGACAGAGTTTCCGTCAGTTTCCTGTTCTGTTCATTAAGGGGGAAAAGTCTCCATATATATTAGAGCCGGACATCGAACTGATCAGGCAGCTTTTTCCACTTGCCCAAATCATCACCATTAAAAATACGGGTCACTGGCTCCACGCTGAAGAACCTGAAATGTTCATCAATATCGTAAAGAGATTTATTATCGGCTGATAAATTATTCAGACAGATGGTGCCTGATGAGGGATGTAAGCACTCTGATCCCGACTTTATTTTCCCCACCCTGAGGAATAATCAGATCGGCATATCTTTTTGATGGTTCAATAAAATCCAGGTGCATGGGCTTGACAGTCTTTTCATATCGATGCAAAACAGCCTCTGCCGACCGCCCCCTCTCCCTGATATCGCGACGGATGACCCTGGCGAGCCTGTCATCAGCATCCGTATCAACAAAGACTTTTATATCGAGTAAATCCCTGACTTCCTTTTGGGTCAGAAGCAGAATCCCTTCAACAATAACCACTTTTCGGGGCTGTATACAAATGGTTTCAGGGGATCTTGTACAAGTCAGATAGGAATAAACCGGTTGCTGAATCACTCTGCCTTGCCTGAGCTCGATCAAATGTTCCATGAGCAAAGGCCATTCTATCGAATCAGGGTGATCAAAATTAAGCTTCTGCCGCTCTTCCAATGGCAGATGACTATTGTCCTTGTAATATGAATCCTGTGGAAGAAGTGCTACTTCTCCCTTTAAGAAACTGTTCATGACATTCTTGACAACAGTAGTTTTCCCACTGCCTGTTCCACCTGCTATACCTACGATTAACATAATTTGATGAAGATTCGGGAGGTAATTGTATATTTACCGATTAAGTCTTTCCAAAAAAATGATCCGACATATCGTTCTCTTCAAAATAAAGGATTTTTCTTCAGAATCCGAAAGAAACGAAGCAAGGCAGAATATTCTGGTCACCTTTCGGTCTCTTATTGGCCAGATACCCCAGATCAGGCAATACCGCGTAGAAGCGGATTGCGTGCAAGGACTGTCGTCACTCGACGTGATTATAGACAGCGTTTTTGATAATCTCGAGGATTTGAAGGCTTATCAGGCTCATCCTGCCCATCTGGATGCAGTGGAGTTGAATAAGCAGTGGTCGGAATACAAAGTCCTGGGCGACTTTTTCTTTGAAAACAAAACCTAAAACAACCAATATGCTTTATCCGTTACGATTTAAACCAATTTACCAGTACCGATTGTGGGGCGGAAGCAAATTAAGGGATGTACTTGGGAAAAAAGATGCACCTGAAATGACTGGTGAAAGTTGGGAAATTTCCGGTGTCGAGGACAATCTTTCTGTTGTAAAAGAAGGATTTCTCGAAGGAAATGACCTTCAGGAGCTGATCGAAGTTTATATGGGAGATCTTGTTGGCGATACAGTTTACGAAAAACACGGAACCGAATTCCCCTTACTCATTAAACTTATTGATGCTCATGATGTATTGTCTGTTCAGGTTCATCCTGACGACACTTTAGCTTACTCCAGGCATCATGCTTATGGAAAAACCGAACTTTGGCACGTAATTCAGGCGGATCCGGAATCAGTTATCTATACAGGATTTAACCGGGAAATTAATCGAGAACAGTTCCTCAAATTCGTCGAGGAAAAAAAGGTACAGGAAATCCTCAATGTCGAACCCGTAAAAGATGGAGATGCATTCTTCATCCCTGCCGGTCGGGTTCATGCCACTGGAGCCGGAATTCTCTTTGCTGAAATCCAGCAGACCAGCGACATAACTTATAGAATTTTCGATTGGAACCGTTTGGAAAAGAACGGCAGACCCCGGACTCTCCATACCGATTTAGCTATTGATGCAATTGATTTCAAACATTTTCCTACCTACAGGAATGATTATGTTGCCTGCTCCAATAAGCCTGCCCCAATCGTAAGCTGTCCATACTTTACAACAAATCTCATCTGGTTTAGCCGTAATGTGGAACGTGATTACCTGGATATTGATTCGTTTGTAGTATATATATGTATACAGGGATCTTTTCTATTGAATTACGGTGAAGAAAATCCTATGCTTGTAAAAACCGGGCACACAGTATTGTTGCCTGCAATTTTCAAGGAGGTCGTTCTTGAACCCAGAGGGGAAACCAGGATTCTCGAAGTCTATATTAACAACCCTGCGAAATCACCAGCCAGCTGAAGTGAATCCGGAGACCTTTATAAAATCGGTAACCTTTATCAGTGCAGGCAATAATCCTGATAAATGTCCAAGCCCTGATCTGCCTGAATATGCTTTTATTGGCCGGTCCAATGTGGGCAAATCAAGCCTGCTGAATATGATCGCAGGCAGGAAAAGCATGGCCCGTATATCTGTATCACCGGGAAAAACGCAGACGATCAACCACTATCTGGTTAATGAAAATTGGTACCTGGTTGATCTTCCTGGTTACGGATATGCAAAAGTTTCTAAAACAATGCGGGAAAACTGGCAGGGTTTTACCAGTAAATACCTGATCGATCGCCCAAACCTGATGTGCCTGTTTCAGTTAATTGACAGCAGGATAGAACCCCAGGCCGTAGATGTGAACTTTTCAAATTTCCTCGGAAAAGAGAAAATCCCATTTGTGCTCGCATTTACAAAATCTGATAAAGTAACACTCAATGTTCTGAACAAGAATATGGCGGCTTATCGGAAAGAAATGCTAAAAACATGGGAACAACTTCCCCGTCAATTCGTTACATCGTCACAAAACAAAAAGGGAAGAGAGGAGCTTTTGGAGTTTATTCAACAAACCAACCTACTTTTTAACCGTCCGTTAAAGAACCCTTGATATTTAATTAACTTTGCGGCCGTTGACCTATTGCCTCCTTTTACCAAAAAGTTGAATCTATGCAGCCAAATAGTCCTATAAAACTCTTCTCAGGAACAGGATCAAGGTATCTCGCAGAGAAGATTGCTGCCGCTTACGGCACCGAGTTGGGAAAAGTATCTGTTCTTCGATTCAGCGACGGTGAATTTCAGCCCTGCTTTGAAGAAACTGTTCGGGGTGACTTTGTTTTCATCATTCAATCCACCTTTGCTCCAGCTGAAAACCTATTGGAACTGCTGATGATGATCGACGCCGCCAGCCGGGCATCAGCCTATAAAATCGTTGCGGTAATTCCATATTTCGGCTTTGCGCGGCAGGACAGGAAGGACCGCCCAAGAGTTTCCATTGCAGCTAAACTGATGTCAAATCTTCTGGCAGCTGCAGGTGTTAGCAGGGTTATAACAATGGACCTCCATGCCGATCAGATTCAGGGCTTCTTTGATGTCCCGGTCGATCACCTCTACGCCTCAACAGTGTTTATTGATTATATCCGCCAGCTTGGTCTGGAAGACCTGGTTATTGCCTCGCCTGATACAGGTGGCACCAAAAGGGCAAATTCCTATTCGAAATATCTCGATTGCCCAATGGTCATCTGCCACAAAACCCGCAAGGGAGCTAACGTTATCGGTGAAATGACAATTATCGGTGACGTCAGAAATAAAAATGTGGTTTTGGTCGATGACATGATCGATACAGCAGGAACAATTACTACTGCAGCTAACCTCATCATCGATAGTGGGGCAAAATCAGTCAGGTGCGTCGCAACTCATCCGCTTCTTACCGGCCCTGCCTATGAAAGGATTGAGCAATCAGCATTAGTTGAAGTTGTAGTCACTGATTCCATTCCCCTTCGCAAGCCAAGTCCCAAGATCAAAGTCATCACTATTTCTGGTCTTTTTGCTGATATCATTAAAAAAGCATATAATAATCAGTCAATCAGTACTACTTTCCTCTTTTAATTGCTACATTTGCACCCTCTTTTCTGCCGGATAATAATTTTTAAGTGTAATGGGGGTCTGCAACTGCGAGATTCCGGCTAAACGCAGTTCGGTCCTGAGTAGCACAATTTTAGTACAATGAAAACATTTGATTTAAAAGGTACCCTCCGCACGGATTTGGGTAAAAAAGCAACCAAGAAAGTTCGTAAAGAAGATTCAATTCCATGCGTACTTTATGGCAGTGGCGAGCCAGTCCACTTTACAGGTAATGAAAAGGAATATGGTCAGGTAATCTATACCCCCAGCACCTATCAGATCAACCTGGATATTGACGGTAAAATCTGCCCCGCCATCATGAAAGATATCCAATTTCATCCTGTTTCCGACAAACCTCTTCACATCGACTTTATCAGAATAACTGATGACAAACCAGTTATGGTTACTATTCCGGTTCGTCTGGAAGGTTTCGCAAAAGGTGTTCAACAAGGTGGGAAGCTAAAACTTGAAATGCGCCGCGTTAAAGTTAGCGGATTCATTAATAACCTTCCTGATGAATTACTTCTCGATGTGACAGAAGTCGAAGTTGGTCAATCAATTAAGGTTCGCGATCTTTCTTATGCAGAATTCAATATTCTGGATCCGAAAAACGCTGTTATCGCTTCCGTTAAGACTACTCGTGCAGCTAAAGGTGCTACCGATGCAACCGCTACGGAAAGCAAATAACACCTAACCACTTAACAAAAGCCAGGTGAAATATCTGATCGTAGGATTAGGTAACTTTGGTAAAGAGTACACCAACACAAGGCATAATATAGGATTTTCAATATTGGACGCCTTTGCTGAGGCGTCCAATGTTGTTTTTACCCCCCGCCGATATGGAGATGTAGCCGATTACCGTTACAAGTCAAGGGACTATGTTCTGCTTAAACCATCTACCTACATGAACCTTAGCGGTAATGCAGTGCGCTATTGGCTCCAGAAATGTGAAATAGAGGAACAAAACCTTCTGGTACTGGTGGATGATCTGGCCTTGCCTTTCGGACAACTCCGCCTTCGGAAAAAAGGTAGCGATGGAGGTCATAATGGGCTGAAACATATCACCCAGATCCTCGGTCATGAAGATTATGCCCGCCTCCGATTCGGTATTGGCAACGAGGAAAAACGATACAACCAAATCGATTATGTTTTGGGTGAATGGACACCCGAAGAAAAAGCAAAACTTCCTGAAAGAATAAAGATTGCTCACGAAATCATACACAGCTTCGCTTTCATTGGTATCGACAGGACAATGAATCAATTCAATACCAGACCATGACTTTGGCAGCGACAAAATAAATTCCAATAGTCGCTGTTAAATTCTTGTTAACCACACTGTCCGCTAATTACCTTACCCTATCTTTGCCCAAAATCAGCTAAATGAAAAGGATTACGATCCGATGGATAATAATAGCTTCTGCCATTTCTCTGGTCGGATTAATTATTACCCAGCTCTTTTGGATAAATCATGCCCTCCGCCTCGGCGAAGAACAATTCAACAGCCGTGTAACTATCGCTCTTCAGGGAGCACTTGATGAATATGTGCAGAATCACGAGGGAAAAGCCTGCGATGTAACCTGCGGCTGTCTTAGCGTTCCCTCTCAGTCCGACACCTTATTCATCAATCTTGAACCCAAAGAAATAGATTCACTCCTTCGCGTTCATTTTGATTACCATGGACTCGATACTATTTTCGAGTTTCGCATATTAAACTGCAGTTCCGGAAAAGTTCTCTTTGAAAAAACAGGGAAGCTGAAACATAAGACCTACAGTTTGCCTCATAAAATTAGCCTCTCCTGCCTGCACCACCAGGAAAGTCACAGGATGGAAGTCCGGTTTAATCAACCCCGGCAGCTGATTGTTAAAGATATGCTCCAATGGCTCGCCGCCTCAATCATTTTCCTTCTTATTGTGATAGCCAGTTTTGCATATATCGTTCTTACGATAGTGCGACAAAAGAAAATCACTGAAATGCGCAATGATTTTATCAATAACATGACGCATGAATTTAAAACGCCAATCTCCAATATTTCACTCGCTTGCGAAGTCCTTAAACGACCAGATATTGCGGAATCCCCCGAAAGACTCAACCGGTATATCGATATTATTAGTCAGGAAAATAGACGAATGCGGTCGCAAGTTGAACGGATATTACAAGTAGCAGTCCGTAATCGCGAAGATCTTGATGTCGACCGTCACACTGCCGATATTCATGAACTTATTCGCGATGCCGTAGATACCATCTGTTTTGAGGATTGCCGTGATGGTGCTGTTGTCAATCTTGATTTTAAAGCCGAAAAATCTGAACTGTTTATTGATCCGGTTCACTTTACCAATATTATCCACAACCTGATCGATAATGCGCAGAAATATGCTGTTAAAGATCCGGAAATACTGATAAGTACCTCTATCCATCAGTCATCATTTATCCTGGAATTCAAGGATAATGGAATTGGAATATCGGCGGAAGCACAGAAACATATTTTTGAAAAATTTTACCGCGTTCCAACAGGAAACCTGCATAATGTTAAAGGTACAGGAATTGGCCTCTATTATGTGAAAACAATGATAGAAGCACATGGCGGTACAGTAACCGTGAAAAGTGAACCGGGAAATGGTTCCAGGTTTATCATAACTTTACCAGTATGAAACCAGTAAAAGCAGAAATCTTACTCGTGGAGGACGATCAGAACCTGGGATATATGCTTCAGGATTTTCTCGACCTTGAAGGGTTCAAGGTAACTTGGGAAAAGAACGGCTTGACAGGCCTTAATACGTTTAAGACTAAGCCATTCGACCTTTGTATCCTCGATGTCATGCTCCCGGTGAAGGATGGCTTCACTCTGGCTGAAAATATACAGGAATTCAAACCCGGCACCCCCTTTCTTTTTCTTACTGCCAGAGGCTTGGAGGCCGACAGAATCCGGGGACTTAAAATGGGCGCTGATGATTATATCACTAAACCTTTCAGCACGGAGGAACTTAAACTTAGAATAGATATCATCCTTCGTAGGTTGGGTAAGGGTTCTGAAACTTTCAAACAAGATATTTTCACTATCGGTTCAATCATTTTCGACTTCCCAAATCAATTGCTTCAGTTGCATGGGGATGAACGGCGCCTGACAAAGAAAGAAGCAATGGTGCTGCGTATGCTTTGCCAAAATGCGAATGAATTGGTAAGAAGAGAGCAATTACTCGTCAGCATCTGGGGTTCTGATGATTACTTTATGGGTAGGAGCATGGACGTGTATATTGCAAAACTTCGGAGTTATCTGAAATCCGATCCTGTTGTCAATATTATCAATATTCACGGTACAGGATTTAAACTGGAAATAAAAAACTAGTGAGCGAAGGTGTCAGAATTGATAAATGGTTGTGGGCCGTCCGGATTTTTAAATCAAGGAGCCTTGCAACTGATTCCTGTCAGCATGGAAAAGTACTCATCAGTGATGAAGCAGTTAAGCCCAGCAGAAATATCCATATCGGCGATATCATTGTGGTAAGGAAACCTCCGCTAACCCTTACCTATCAGGTCACCGGCCT
Organism: uncultured Bacteroidota bacterium; assembly: GCA_903919065.1. Lineage (GTDB taxonomy): Bacteria > Bacteroidota > Bacteroidia > Bacteroidales > UBA12481 > UBA12481. The sequence continues at coordinate 28,807 of CAIXHD010000521.1, read as the reverse complement.
TATAGAAAAAAGAGGATCTGCAACACTGGCAGCCGAAAATGTTGTCAACCTGACCCCGCAGGAAGAGTTTGACCGGGTTAGAATAAATCAGGAAAGTGCTTTTTATGTTCGCGATCGGGGAACTGGCAGGCCAACAAAAAAACAGCGGCGCGAAATGAATAAAATGGATATTTAGAATTGTTCAGATGATTATTTCACAGCAAAAAAGATCAGAAAATATTGCCGAGTATATCCTTTACATGTGGCAAATCGAAGACTTGATCAGGGCCTACAACTTCGATACTGAAAGAATTAATAAAGAGCTCGTTGACCAATTCCAGGTGGATACTGAAGTCAGGAAAGATATCAGATTTTGGTATGAGGGTTTGGCCGAATCGATGAAATCTGAACAGATTGCCACATCAGGACACCTTGCCTTTCTTGTTGGCCTTGTCGATGATCTTAATGACTTTCATTATAGGGTCATCGATAGTCCTCATCATTCCGACTATCGGGTTATATATGAAGATGCCATATATAACATTGGCGATTTCAGAAAAAAGATGCTGGTAAAAGATAAAATGAGCGACATGGAAGTCTGCCTGACAGTACTCTATGGGTTTATGCTAATGAAAATGAAAAAACGCCCGATCTCTGAAGATACTGCAGAGGCTATTGAAACAATCCGCAAACTTATCGCACTTCTTTCCGTTAAATTCAAGGAATTTGAAGAGGGCCTGATTGAACTCTGATCCTCAAAAAAGAAATCCTTGCTGAGACTTTTTTTCTGAAAGTTCCGGATAATCGAATGGTAGGGTAATCTCAGGACTATTCTTCTGATTACCATGCTCAGTGATCCTCCTGGATACTGGCCATGCTTCCATATCTTCTTCATTATAAGGCTTTAATAATCCCGAAGATAATTTTCCAGGATTAAGCCATTCCCTTTCCTGATGCTCGAAAAGTATCACCGGCATCCTTTTCTTTCTGTTATGAATCATCTCCATCAATGGATTTGCTGCCGTAGTAATAACCGAAAATCCAGGTATCATCTCTCCCGAACCGGGATGAGGCCAGTATTCATAAAGGCCGGCCAATGCAAATGGCCGGCCTTCACGAATCCTGATATAATATGGATATTTTTTCCCCTCAACCTCTCTGAATTCATAAAAGCCGTCGGCGAGCACAAGACAATGTCCTTTATCGGCGGCCCTTCTGAAGGCAGGTTTCTCAAAAATAGTTTCAGAACGTGCATTAATAGTATTAACCCTGAATTTCATTGCTGACTCCTGATCTTTAATCCAGGATGGAATCAGCCCCCAGTTCATAAAGCGGATTTCACCAGGATGTTCACTGCTGATAACCGGCCACTTCGGAAACTCAAACGCGTTCTGAACGTAGTTAGGCTTGTAACTTTCCTCCTCCAAAAAAGTGGCATCAAATCTCTTCTGCAGATTCGATTTCTCAGCCTTTAATGTAAGGAATACACACATAACCTATTTTTCTGTATACTTCCAATAGAAAGTCTCACTCCCCTTTTTATCTATAGCATGCACGCCATCGGTCATCCAGGCCGGCGCTGGCGCATCCTTCAGGTAATGATCAAAGAACTGCATCATCCGCACTGACCAATCTTTCTTGTCAGCCTGCCGCGACAAATTATGCGGTTGTCCGTTGTAGTTGACTAGCCATGAAGGCTTATTGAGGCGACGAAGGGCCACAAATAGCTGAACCCCCTCGGAAAAAGGTACGGCTCCATCACCATCATCATGCCTGATCAAACATGGAGTGGTGATCCTGTCAGCGAAAAACAGCGGGCTGTTCTCAATAAAATATTCAGGCTTATCCCATAAAGTACCGCCAATTCTGCTTTGTGTTTTCTCATATTGGAACTGACGAACCATGCCACTCTCGGTGCGAATTCCACCATAGGCTGATGTCATATTGCTTACGGGCGCTCCCGGCGATGCTGCAGCGAATATGCCTGTCTGAGTAATCATATATGCGGTTCCATATCCACCCCAGCTTTGTCCCTGAATTCCCAGATGCTTCAAATCGACGTAACTCCGCTTGCTGAGTTCAAAAATTCCGCTCATAATGGCATTATAAAAAGATTTACCGGGCAAGCCGTTCATGAAGGAGATATCGGGCATAAAGATCAAATAACCATTTGAAGCATATTCCAGAGGATTAACAATGCTGGCACTTGCCCTTGGAACATAATGGGTATGCAAACCATCTGAATGCCTTTCATAGAAATAAACAATCATTGGATACTTTTTGGCCGGATCCATGTTTTCAGGCTTATACAATAAACCCTGATGCACTTTTCCATTGAGGTCAGGCCATTCTACCAACTCAACATTTGCCCATAGATACTCCGACTGTTGCGGATTGGTACTGCTGATTTTCTTTGCATTACCAAAGTTTAGATCACCAGTCCAAAAATCTGGAAATTCGGTTACCGTACTCCGGGTCCACAGAAGTTTATCTGCATTTTTTGCTTTTGATGGCCGTCCAAACAAACAATCGTCCTGCAAAATCATTCTGATTTCCGGCTTCTCGATGGAAAAACGGCAGAATCCAGATTTTTTTGTCACCACCTGCTTGGTGCTGAATAGGTTGTCTTTCTTTGAATCAATAAACTTCTCCTCCGGATCCAATGAAATATACCTTATGCTGATATTGTTCTTCCGTCCAAATCCATCGGTAACACAAACTGCCTTTTTCTTACCGTCAGGATCAAACTTCCATATATCAAATTTATCATAGAGATATAGGCATTCATCATTATCAGCCCAACCCATTGCACCATAACTCCCCGGATCATCAGGTGTATCATGTATTTCATCGGTAAATCCGGTTGAAATACCTTGCGTCAGGTTTACGGTTGCTTTATCCTTCACATTGTAACAATACCAGGAACTGTCAGCAGGCTCCCACCAATAAAGGAATTTTCCAAGTGGCGAAAGTTGAGGACTGAATTCAACCTTCTCAAATATTGGCTTGCTCACTCCGGTGTTGATATCCGCCAGATATATATCCTTAGTATTCTTATAATTTATTGAATTCTGCAAGCGGTAAGGGATGTCAAAAAAACCTAGAGCAAAGTCAGAATCACCCTGCTTAATCAATCGATAACTTTCAATAAACAAGGAATCACCCAATTGAACCAATTGATTCTTTCGGATATTGTAAACAGCCTGATAGGTTTTTTTACGCGTCTGATCAACCTGTTTCAATTGAATGCTCTGCAATTCGTCTTCCTGCCAGTGCCATATATCTACCGTAACCTTATCTTCAGCAAGTAAAGTATCCTTTTCTTCTTTTTTTACTATCAGGGTTTTAGCAGTGCCAAAGAATAGCCTTTGTCCATTTGGCGAAAAATTGATTCTTCCATTCTCACTTACACTCATGCCTTCAGCTAAACCTGAAGTTCCGGCATCAGCAATCATTCTTGGTTCATTATCTTTCTCCGACCAATAGTACAGACTGTATTTCTTGATTTTTGCTGTATCAGTGGAGAACAAAAAGGCCAGTTCCGTTGCATTTTCATCACAGGTCACATTTTTCACGACCCCAGTTTGTTCCCAAACATTTTTTGCTGTCCCGGATTTCGTATCGAATACCCTGATAGTGGAGGTTTTCAAGGAGTCCTCCTTGATGCTTACCATATACAGCCATTTGCCGTGCTTTGTGAATCCATATTCTGTCACCAGAGGAAAATTCTGAGAATCGCGGGTTAATGGATTCATGACAATCAATGGAACCCCGTTGAATTCGGGTTTCTTTTTGGTTTTCGAATCTTCTTTCTTACCAGTGGCTGTGGTATCTTTCTTTTCAGGTTTTACATCAGCTTTAATTTCCTCTTGTTGGAAGGCGATCCAGGATGACGATTCCTGTGCAAGCTTAAATGACTTGATATTAGGGAAGGTAATCAACTTATCATCCCCTAATAAGTAAATGCAGAGCGTATCCTTCGGCATTTTCTCAGTCTTTACCTTCTTGATTTTTGCTTTACGCACCGTATCCGCCTGCGGAATTATTTTGAAAGCTAAATAATCTGAACCAGGTGAAAAATTAAGCTGCGTACCGCGGTCAAAAACCCGTTTTTCCGTATTCTCACTCCAGGCTCTGACGAAGAGCCTCCCATCTCCATTCAAAGGATTAATGGTCCACGCAAGCCAATTACCATCGTCTGAAACTTGTTGTGATGAAAGACTTTTCCAACTATCATACAGAGTGAAATCAACGGGCTTTTTCGTATTCTGAGCTGTGACAATTGAAAAAAAGCAAACAGCCATCACGAAAAGAAAGAATAGTTTTTTCATTTAAATAGTATTACAAAATATTCATTATTTGTTCTTTACCAACAATCGTGGTTCAAGCATATCGAGCATGGCATATTTCACACCTTCTCTTCCAAAACCCGATTCTTTAACTCCACCATATGGCATATGGTCAACACGAAAAGTAGGCACATCATTCAAAATCACCCCACCAACTTCGATTTTCTCAAATGCTTCGTTCATCTCATCAATCCTATTGGTGAAAACCCCGGCTTGAAGGCCATATTGAGAATCATTGATCCTTGAAATTCCTTCTCCGAAACTTACCACTTTTTCAATGCAGACCACTGGACCGAAAATTTCAAGATCGCAAACCTTCATACCAGGCTGTGTGTCAGTTATTACAGTGGGTTCAAAATAAGACCCCTTTCTTCTGCCACCCAACAAAACTTTTGCACCACCTTTTACAGCATCTGCAATCCATTCCTCCACACGGCAGGCATTACCTTCATCGATCATGGCAGATATATCCGTAGTTTGATCCAGAGGATCACCGCTTTTAAGTTTACTTGCTGCTTCAATAAAACGTCTGGTGAATTCCGGGAAGTTATTTTCAGTAACAAATATTCTCTGGACATGAATGCATACCTGTCCTGAAAAAGAAAAACCGCCAACAACACACTTTTGTATAGCAAGATTAAGATCACCTGATTCCGAGATCAATACCCCTGCATTACCGCCTAGTTCAAGAACAATCTTTTTTCGTCCTGATTTTTCTTTCATTTTCCATCCCACTTCTGGTGATCCCGTAAAAGTGATTAGCCTGATCGCTGGATCTGTGACCAGAAGGCTGCCAGTTTCCCGGCTCATGGGCAATACCGATACCGCACCTGGAGGCAAACCACATTGGTCGATTATTTTTGCCAGTTCCAGAACTGTAACAGGTGTCTGTGATGCCGGCTTTAGGATAATCGGATTTCCGGTCGCAATTGCCGGAGCCAGTTTATGTGCCGAAAGGTTTAACGGAAAATTAAAAGGGGATATCGCTCCTACCAACCCCACAGGGAAATATTTCACCCAGGCTTCCTTCCCTTCTCCAGCTGCAGTCCAGTCTATCGAGAGGTACTCACCCGGAATACGGTGAGCCTCCTCTGATGCAACTCTGAAAACCTGGATTGCCCTTTCAACTTCTCCAAGTGCATAGCGTATTGGCTTCCCCGTTTCCTGACAAAGAGTCTCTGAAAGAAGTATTTTACGCTCGCTCATCCCATCAGCAATCTTCGAGAGTATCCGGCTTCTTTCGTAACCAGGCAACTTTTTCATAGCCTCTTCTGCCTTTTTGGCTTGAATAATCACTTCTCCCAAGAGGGCAGAATCAGCTAACGCGGTAGTTGCAAATAACTTACCATCATAAGGTCGTTTTACCTCGAGCGTACCCAATGTATCAACGAACTTACCTGCGGCATAGATTTTGTACTTTTGCATAATCAAAGTTGAAGTGTTTAAAAGTAAAAAAAGTAAATTTGAATTTATGCGTTATATAACTCTGGCTTTTATCAGCATCCTCTGCTTTGTATCCGGCATCGCCCAAACAGATTCGGTGAAGATGGTAAAATACACTCCTGAATTTCAATTTTCATCCGGTTTGTATTTGAGTTTCAATCAGGTACGCGAAAATCAACCAATCCCTTCGGTCAGAATAGTCTCCAATGATGATCCTTCCGATTTTAACTTTTATCGTAATCTGGTGAAGAATAAAACTATTGCCTTTTTCGACGAATTCGGTGCAAAACAGGAAATCGCCACTTCAAATATATGGGGCTATTGCCAGGATGGGAAAATAAATATTCAATATAATGGTGAATTTAACAGACTCCCAATCATAGGGCACGTATGCCACTTTATCGCCGACGTTACTGTTATAGATACTCATTATGACCCCTATTACTCTGATTATTATAATTCAGGATATTACAATCCGTACTATTCCAGGCCCTATAACCGCACCACTAAAAGCAAGGAAATGCGACAATACCTGCTTGATTTTGAGACAGGTAAGGTGATGGACTTCAACCGGGAATCCGTTTTAGTGGTGCTCATGCAGGATCCTGAACTATATGATGAGTTTATGAAGGTCAAAAAGCGTCAGCAAAACGATCTTCTTTTCTTTTTTCTTCGGCGATTGAATGAAAAAAATCCGGTGATGATCCCTGTAAGGTAAATTCAAACGACTCACTTACACATTCATAGACCTCAACGTAAGTGTAATTATCAGAATATCTGTATCTTTGCCGCATCAGCCTGATATTCACACAACAAAAAGGGTTGATAAGCGTTATAGAATAATTGACTATCTTATGAAAATCGCATATATAATCTTACTTCTGATAGCATTGGCAATGCCGGGTTACCTTCCGGCACCTGATCTTCCACCCGGTGATAATTCCTTTCTGCTGCTTGAAAAAATGAGAAATGACATCATCAAAAAAGATAAAGCTCAGTTCCGTGTAAAATATTATCGCTTTAAGAAGTTGCTGGCCAAATATGAATCCGAGAACAATTGGAAAGAATACAGCCGGTTCGGGTTTATCGGTAAATATCAGTTTGGTAAAAGCGCTCTTGATGCAACCGGATATGGAAATGTTTCCTTACAGGAGTTCATGACTAATCCTTCGTCGTTTTCTGAACAGGAACAGGAAAAGGCGATGGACATCCTTCTGAAAATAAATGAGTCAGTCATGGTCAAATCAATCAATAAATACGTCGGACTCATTTTTTACGATTCCATCCCTATTACCCGGATGGGCATCCTCGCCGCTGCACACCTTGCTGGTCCTGCTAACGTCAAAGAATTTCTGGATTCTTTTGGCAAAAAGAATTTTCAGGATCGTCTGGGTACCCGTATCTCAGATTACCTGTATCGTTTTTCGATCTGACAGCCTTAAAATCGAGTTCCGCGAGTCCCTTTTTTATGCTATTTTTGCCGGCAACCGGGACTTGTTATGAATCAAAAAACCTCTATACCTAAAGGCACGCGCGACTTCGGACCAATTCCGATGATGCGCCGGAACTACCTCTTCAATACTGTCAGATCGGTATTCCAACTGTACGGATATATGCCAATCGAAACCCCAGCCATGGAAACACTTGATACCCTGATGGGAAAGTATGGCGAAGAGGGCGACAAGCTAATTTTCAAAATCCTGAACTCGGGTGACTTTGCAGGCGGAATAAAGTCTGAATTTCTTGAGAAGTTGATAAATGAACCGGAAAATTCCAGCCAGCTCAGCAAAACTATGGCCTCTCAGGTTTCCGAAAAGGCCCTTCGCTATGACCTAACCGTTCCTTTTGCCAGATTTGTAGTTCAACACAGGGAGGAGATTACCTTTCCATTCAAGCGCTATCAGATTCAGCCTGTATGGCGTGCCGATCGGCCTCAGAAAAATCGATATCGCGAGTTCTATCAATGCGATGTTGATGTTATCGGCAGCGATTCCCTGCTTAATGAAGCTGAACTGATTAAAATCATCGACGAGGTTTTTACAAGATTGGGTCTTAATATCCTTATCAAACTTAATAACCGGAAAGTACTAGCGGGTTTGGCTGAAGCTTCAGGAATGGGCAACAACCTGACAGATTTCACTGTTACACTCGACAAACTCGATAAGATTGGAATGGAGTTGGTTCAAAAGGAATGGATTTCAAAAGGTTTTTCCGCAGAGTCTATCGAGCTTCTCATTCCAGTCATTGGCAATACCGGCTCAAACAGCGATAAAATCAACGGACTCAAGGATATCCTGAAAAATTCCTCTGTTGGCCAGAAAGGTGTTGAAGAACTCGAGACCCTGCTGAACATCATTTCGAAATTTGAAACTAACTGTTCCGTTGAGATAGACCTTACCCTTGCAAGGGGATTGAACTATTATACCGGCGCCATAATTGAGGTTAAGTCGCAGGATGTACAGATGGGTTCAATCTGTGGTGGTGGCAGATACGACGACCTGACCGGAATTTTTGGCATGCCTGGTGTTTCAGGTGTTGGCGTATCTTTTGGTGCTGACAGGATATACGATGTTCTTGAGCAAACCAATGGATTTGCAACACTTACCCAGACGGGAACACAGGTTCTTTTCATCAATTTCGGCCCGGAGGATGCCGCTGCCTGCCAACCACTGGCTAACCAGCTGAGATCAGCAGGAATAAGCTGTGAACTCTATCCCGATGGAACAAAAATAAAGAAGCAAATGCAGTATGCTGATCAAAATAAAATACCGGTTGTGGTTATGATCGGTGAAACTGAGCGTAATGCCAGTCAGGCTGCCGTAAAATACATGTCATCCGGAGAACAGGTAAACATTGCCTTTTCAGAGCTGACCAATGAAATCAGGAAAATATTCTGAATCCATGAGAACACACCTGATCAGTCCCAAAAGACTAAGCCTGGCAATTATTAAAGATATCATTGGCAACCCCGTCCAATTGGGGTTATCTGAAGAAGCCAGAAAACAAATTATCAGATGCAGGGAATATCTGGATCGAAAAATCAATTCAGAATCTGATCCCGTTTATGGAGTGACCACAGGATTCGGTGCTCTGCATAATAAGATTATCCCAGTCAAAGATTTACAGAAATTACAGCTCAATCTGGTAAGGTCTCACGCTTGTGGCACCGGGGAACCGGTTCCGAAAGCCATTGTCAAGATCATGCTGCTCCTTAAAATTCAATCTCTTTCGTACGGTCATTCCGGCGTACAGCTATTAACAGTATTGCGCCTGATTGATTTTTTCAATTACGATATTCTGCCTGTTATTTATCAGCAGGGTTCGCTTGGTGCCTCAGGTGACCTGTGTCCGCTTGCGCATTTATCCCTGCCCCTGATCGGGGAAGGCGAAGTATGGATGAACGACACAAAAGTACCAGCAAGTACAATGCTGGAAAAATTCGGATTGGATCCTGTTGAACTTCAAGCTAAAGAAGGACTTGCTTTACTTAATGGCACCCAGTTTATGAGCGCATATGGGGTTTGGAACCTTATCTGGGGTTTTCAGCTCTATTCATGGGCAAATCTGATAGGTGCACTTTCACTTGATGCTTTTGATGGGCGAATCGAGCCGTTTAACGCAATGATCCACGAAATCCGCCCACATCCCGGTCAGATTGATGCAGCAAAGGCGATAACCACTCATCTTATCGATAGCGAATTGATTGGAAGAAAAAAGACCCAGGTCCAGGACCCATACTCCTTCCGCTGTATTCCACAGGTTCATGGTGCTACAAAAGATGCCCTTGATTATGCATCATCCGTATTTTCAAGAGAAATTAATGCAGTAACCGATAATCCTACCATCTTCCCGGAACAGGATCTGATCATTTCAGCTGGCAACTTTCATGGCCAACCCCTGGCAATTTCCTTTGACTTAATGGGGATAGCTTTGGCGGAATTAGGCAATATTTCGGAAAGAAGGATTTACCAGATGCTTTCAGGAGCAAGATCCCTTCCTCCTTTTCTCGTGGCTGAGCCGGGATTAAATTCAGGGATGATGATCCCTCAATATACTGCGGCATCACTCGTAAGTCAGAATAAACAGTTGGCGACACCAGCCTCCGTTGATTCGATCGAATCATCAAACGGGCAGGAAGATCATGTTAGTATGGGTGCTAATGCAGCCACAAAAACCTATCGTATCATAAACAACCTTCAGACAATTCTTGGTATTGAACTAATGAACGCTGCTCAGGCAATGGAATTCCGCCGTCCAGCCAAAACGTCAGCCAAAATTGAAAGGTTATTGGAAAAATACAGGAAGATAGTTCCGTTCATCCAGCAGGATCAGATACTTTACCCACATATTAACAATTCTGCCGAATTTATCAGGACAATTATTCCTGAGGAGATTTGATTCCACCCTTATCGCCACCCCTGGATTCACCCGGGCCACGACCTTCACGCAGCTTATTTAGCATATGATTCATGAATTCCTGCTCAACCCGATGAAGAGTTAAAACCTTCCGGATAGGAAGGATAGTTTTGAGTTTGTCGAAATAGTCCTTTTTCAATTGAGCAAGCTTGACCTCCTGATCCAATATCTCATTCAACATTTTGCCCATCTCTTCATCTGTCAGCTGACTAGGATCAAAATTCCGGTGCATCTTCTCACGTTTACCCCACATCATCTCTTCCCTTTTTGAAAGGTACTCATTATAAAGTGGCCAGAATTTCTCGGCTTCGTCAACGGTCAACTGCAGTTTCTCAGTTAAAAAAGAGACTCTTTCAGCCTTCATTTTTGCCATTGCATCCTGGAAACGGGGTTGGTCATTTTGTCCATAAACAGTTCCGGTGATCAAGAGCAAGCAAACTATTATCCATCCTTGAATTTTCATGATTTCTGTTCTTAAAATCCTATTGATTCCAAAATATATTCCTCGGCCTGATCCGGTTCAATCTGAATGAGCTCATTCACTTCAATCGCCGATGTTTTCAAAATATCAATTTTATTTTCCTCAATATAACTGGCCAGATCACCTTCATGGAGTTCTTCGCCGTAAAAATCAACAAATAGGGCAACATTTTCCTGGAACCTTACTTCTTGCAAAGGTTTCAGGTAAAAAGTACGGACACCAAACCATCCGAGTACCAGAATAGCAGCTATCCCGGATACCCATGCCATCCATGGTGAGAAAATTCTTTTGCTTGTCGGAGTAGCTAATACCACCTCCTTATTGAGGCGATCCATCATCCGATCCGGGAATCCGGCAAAATATCCATCAGGCACCTGATAAGGATTCTTCCGGAACCTGTCATTTTCCCATATGTATTTTTCTGTGTCCATTTTTTGTTCCTCGGTAATTAGACCAACAAATGTTGCTGCGGTTTAATCAGTTGCTTCAAATGATACCTGTATCTTGCGAACTGCATGAAAATAGGAGGCTTTCAAAGCTCCAACTGAAGTTCCAAGCACATTTGCCATGTCCTCGTAAGTCATTTCCTCAAAATATTTCATTTGGAAGACCTTCTTCTGCTTAGGTGGCAATCCCTCGACTGCTAGTTTTAGCTTTTTAAACACTTCGTCCCCGTCAAAATAAGGATCCGATTTTAATCTCCCCTTTATAGTGTCATCCGGATCATCAGCAATCATCGCCCGCTCGCGCTGACGGGCTTTAAGAAAGGTAATTGCCTCATTGGTGGCAATCCGGTACATCCAGGTAAACAAACCTGAGGTTTCCCTGAATCCGGGCAATCCTTTCCATATCTTGATAAATGTATTCTGCAAAACATCGTCAGCATCCTCGTGCACCAGAACCATTCTCCTGATATGCCAGTATAGCTTTTCCTGATATTTTGCCAGAATCATCCGGAAGGCGCGATCTCTTTGGGCAGGATCCCGGAATTGATTGATTAGTTCCGCTTCATTGGTGCGATCCATTCAATCCTTTGACAAGATTTAAAACCTGCTTCACTACATTCTTCGAAGTAAACCCGAATTTTTCATCCAGCACTTCCGCAGGCGCAGAATAGCCAAAGTGATCCAGACCCCATACAAGGCCGCTCAACCCTGCCAATTCCTGCAGTGTCACGGGTAGTCCGGCTGTCAGTCCAAAAACCGGTATCTCAGCGGGAATAATCGCTTCCTGATAATTTTTCTTCTGTTGACGGAACAAACCAGTTGATGGTATGGAAACAACCCTGTTCTCTATATTATGTTTCTTCTTTAGAATAAAAGATGCTTCAGCAAGAGTTGCTACTTCCGACCCGTTACCCAGTAAAGTAACACATGGATTCAGACCATTCTGTAAAAGAATATAGGCTCCAAAAGCCAATTTTTCAGCACATTCAACCCTCGTGCTACCAGGTAAGGCGGGCAAGTCCTGTACATTCTGCCTCGATAAAAGCAATGCCGTAGGAGACTTTCTGTTCGCCAGTGCCAGTTTCCATGACATAATAGATTCAGCTGTATCTGCCGGACGTAATACAAGCATCGAAGCTTTACCGGAATGATTCTTTAGCTTTTCAAGAAGCCTGATCTGTGCTTCCTGTTCAACAGGTTGATGCGTTGGGCCATCCTCCCCTACCCTGAAAGCATCGTGAGTCCAAACGTAAATTACCTGAAGCTCCATCAATGCAGCCATCCTAACCGCAGGCTTCATATAATCTGAGAATACAAAGAATGTACCGCATACTGGGATAATCCCACCATGGAGTGCCATTCCGTTTGCAATGGAAGCCATCGTTAATTCCGACACACCTGCCTGAAGAAATGCTCCGCTAAATTTTTGATAACCAAAAGCTTTAGTGTTTTTTAGGAATACATCGGTTTTATCCGAATTGGCCAAATCGGCAGACATAACCACCAAATTGTCGATCTGTTGACCTAATTGCGCGAGCACTATACCTGAAGATTCACGGGTCGCAATATTTGGCTTAGCCTGCAATTTCTTCCAGTTAATCACTGGTAATTTCTTCTGCAGCCAATTATTTAAACGCCCGTTCAGTTCGGGATTGGCAGCAGCCCATTCCGCGTAAGCAGCCTTCCGTTCAGCCACTTTGTCGAGCTTTGCACGGAAAACTTTATCATAATAAGCCTGGACATCAGGAAATATGCGGAAAGTATCCGACGGATCCCCTCCAAGATTCCGGATAGTAGCTTCAAATGAAGCCCCGGCCTTACTTATCGGCTGACCATGGGTTGATGTCTTTCTTTCAAAATTATTACCGCTCGCATCCAGACAACCTTTGCCCATGATGGTTTTTCCGATTATTATCACAGGCTTTTTATCTTCCGATACAGCCTCGACAAGTGCCTGCCGGATAGAATCCTGATTATTTCCATCGATATTGATAACCCTCCAACCCCATGACAGATATTTCATGCCAGTATCCTCTCGGGTAACAGCATTAGTTTCAGTGGATAACTGAATGTCATTGGAATCATAAAACATGATCAGATTATTCAGCCCAAGATAACCGGCAATCCTGCCAGCTCCCTGCGAAATCTCTTCCTGAACACCACCATCAGAAATAAAGGTGTAAATCTTATGCGAAGTCCAGTCTCCAAACCGTTCCGCCATTATCCGTTCCGCAATAGCAGCGCCAACAGCCATTGTATGACCTTGCCCCAGCGGTCCGCTGGTATTCTCAATTCCTCTGCTGAGATCAACTTCAGGATGACCTGGTGTCGGACTTTTCCATTGCCTGAAATTCTTCAGGTCTTCCATCGAGAAAAATCCGCAAAGCGATAAAACAGAATATAACATTGGGGACATATGACCGGGATCAAGAAAGAATCTGTCACGGAATGGCCATGAAGTATCTTTAGGATCAAAAGTTAAAAACTCCGAGAATAAAATCTGGATAAAGTCGGCCCCGCCCATAGCACCACCGGGATGGCCCGATTTTGCTTTCTCTACCATGGAGGCCGAAAGAATCCTAATGTTGTCTGCAGCCCGATCAACAATTTGCTTATTCATTTTTATATTCGTTAGTAAGGTCATAAGGAACCGAGCGAAAATAGCATTTTTTTTACCTTTGCGGACTAACAAAACACTAATGGGACTAAAATGCGGCATTATCGGGATAACAAATACAGGGAAAACTACCCTGTTCAATTGTATCTCAGAGACAAAAGTAGCTACCAGCAATTTCGCTTTTAGCACCAATAAATCAAACCTCGGGCAAGTTAAAGTGCCGGATGAGCGGTTGTGGAAACTCGATGCACTTATTCATTCAGTCAGGGTTATGCCTACGACAGTGGATATAGTCGATATTCCTGGTCTGACCAAGGGTTCATCAAAAGGGGAGGGAGTCGGAAATAGTTTTCTTGCGGATATCAGAAACTGCGACGCACTTATTCATGTGGTGCGCTGCTTTGATGATCCGAATCTTGCTCACATCGACACCACCATTAATCCAGTCAGGGACCGTGAAACTATCGACCTTGAATTGCAGGTCAAGGATCTGGATGCGATTGACAAAAGACTAAGCAAACTCGAAAAGGGTGCAAAAGCCGGAGATAAAGTTGCAAAACATGGATTGGAAGTCGTTACAGCAATCAAGGCTCATCTTGAAGATTTTCAAAATGTTCGTACCATGAACCTTTCTCATGAGCAACAGGAACATGTATCTGATCTATGCCTGCTCACAGCAAAACCTGTCATCTATGTTTGCAATGTTGATGAAAAATCGGCAGTCAACGGAAATAATTATTCAGCTCAGTTTATTGAATCAGTTAAATCAGAAAAAGGCGAAACAATCATTATAGCTGCAAAAGCTGAGTCTGAAATTGCCGAGTTGGAAGATCCGGACGATCGCCTGGCATTCCTGGCAGAATTAAACCTTTCTGAACCAGGGGTAAATAAATTAATCCGCTCAGCTTTCTCTATTCTGGATTTGGAAGTATTCTTCACTGCAGGTCCCAAAGAGGTCAGAGCGTGGACCATCCATAAAGGTGCAACCGCCCCTGAAGCAGCCGGCGTAATTCATTCCGATCTGCAAAGAGGATTTATCAGAGCAGAGGTAATTAAGTATAAGGATTACATCACTTATAAAACTGAGGCTGCTTGCCGCGAAGCCGGAAAACTCTTTGTCGAAGGGAAAAATTACATTGTTGAAGACGGAGATGTACTTCACATTCGTTTCAATGTCTGATAAACCCCCGAACAGATGCGCATAAAATTCATCTCCATTTTGATTCTGATGCTCATTCCTGGCCATTGGGTCAGGAATTGTGCACTTGCCCAGGCAACGGGTGAAAAGCCGGCAATGGTAGTTGGAATCATTGTTGACGGTATGAAATATGAATGGATTGAGCATTATTGGAGTCTTTTCGGTGAAGGAGGCATAAAGAAGCTGATTAAGCAAGGCACCTCCTATTCCGATGCTTCGGTACCCTTTCTTTTTGCTGATGTAGGCTCCTCGCATGCAAGTATTTCTACCGGTGCTCCTCCGGCAATTAATGGAATTGTATCCGAGAATTGGTATAGCCGCCTTCGCAGGGAGCCTGTAAATTGCACAAAAGACTTTCTCTCCAGATCTATTGGTGGCAACAATGGCAATGCAAAACATTCAGCCAGCCAGCTTCTCTCAAATACTATTGGAGATCAACTCATCCTCTCATCCAACTATAGCTCCAAGGTGATCTCTGTTTCGTTCAGACCAGAACCTGCTATCTTGCTGGAAGGGCATTTGCCCGGATCAGCTTATTGGTTCGATGCACCTTCGGGGAACTGGATAACCAGCTCTCAATATGCCAATATCCTTCCGGAATGGGTGACCAACTTTAATTCCCGTAATTCTGCGGCGCATTATCTCACCCGTGACTGGGAACTCCTGTTAGCAGAAAACCTTTACTCCGGCTGTCCACCCGATGACAATGGACTGGAAACAGGGTTTTATAATCAGTTTAAAACATTTCCGTATAGTTTAAGCCGGATCCGCCGTGAAAGCTTAGGCCAGGATAATGAAATCATAGGAATGACCCCTTTTGGCAACACGCTGACAACTGATTTTGCCTTGGCTGCTTTTCTGGAAGAAGGACTTGGTAAAGACCAGTCAACTGACATATTATGGGTTAGTTACACTGCTATCGACCGGATAACTAAATTATTTGGCCCGGATTCAAGAGAGGTAGCAGATGCATTATTGCGACTCGACATGGACCTCCAACGGCTGATTTACCAAATTGAGGAGACTTTAGGCAAGGATAAGGCCTTGATTTTTCTCACTTCAACTCATGGTGCATCCATGGATCCTGATTACAGCAGGGCATTGAATCTACCAGGTGGCTTTTTTCGTTACAGGAATGCAGTCAGTTTACTAAACTCGTTTCTGGGGGCAATTTATGGCGAAGGCAATTGGGTGGAGACTTATGTAAAAAATCAACTTTATCTGAATGAAACCCTCATAGATCAAAAGAACCTCTCATTTACTTTGATCCAGGACCAGGCAGCCCGGTTTTTGACTCATTTTGATGGTGTCGCCAGGGCAATTCCTGCTGATCGCCTGATAAAAGGCGAGGTCACCAGCCTTTGGGGCGATATGGTTCAAAATTCGTTTAACCCTGACCGGACAGGAGATATCATCCTTATTTTACAGCCAGGTTGGATTGATGAGGAAAATACAGACAGCGATTCCAGATCGCCGTATTCGTACGACACCCATATTCCTATGATCTGGTACGGCTGGAAGACTAGTAAACAAACTATTCACCGTCCGGTAACAATACTGGATATTGCGCCTACCCTGTCGGGTATTCTTAATATTACAGCTCCCTCAGGTGCAACGGGTAAAATCCTCTTCGATTTGATAAAATAAAAAAGCCGCCGGAATAACCCGAACGGCTCAATACTGTTAATTTCTCTTTTAGTGCTTATAAATCAGGTTTTGATCGCGATATCCTGTTTTATTGAGATACCAATCAGGAAATAAAACACCGCCGGACTCTGCCCAGGCTCCAAATTTCAGGTATCCTTTGATAATATCACTCTTTTCTGTCATGTAATCAAAGCTCGCAGGTATGCTCAACATCCAGCTAAGATTTTTATCTGACTTATAAAATACCCCTGTCTTTGGATCAGTTATATCCTGGTATTGTCCAAAGAATGAAGGATCAGCAAGGTCAGTGGGTTTATTTCCGCTAAGGTGAATCTCTTTACCTCTAACGCCATCTTCAATCAGAAATGGATCATATGGAGCCTGCCCCATTGCAGCTGGAGTCTGCGCAGTGGTTAGGACCACTTTTAACGTGAGGATTTTGGGCTCGGTCCAGCCATTGGCTGCAATGACATTCACTCCGGTGCCGTTTCCATTGTGAGGCAATTCATCATAAGCATCTTCAAAAGCAATGATAACCGCATCAGATTGGCTTTCTTCTATTCCCTTTGAGCTGAGCTTAATATATTTTCCCTTAACGTTATACCCTGTCACTGATTCAATAAGATTTGAGGCAATAGGTAAACGAATCCCCAACCCATTGTGGTAACTGGCCCCAATAGCTCTTGTTTTCAACTGAATAGTTAGCTGCTTAATATTGTTTCTTGCGTCTGAGGCAATTTGAAAATTATAGTCAACCACCAGATCGTTAAAATCAAAATCTCCCAGAGCCGGCCACAAATCTTCCGTCAAAAGCGATCCAAAAGCACCTTTCGAGGGATAGTAAGAATCGTAAGCAAGATTCTTATCATCAGGATATGAATCCAAAGCATCGGAAACACCATCATAATCACGGTCCGGAGCCGTTCCGTAATGAGGAACGTTTGATACATCAATGGCAGTTACCGGGTTGGATGTCACATAAAAAATGACATCATTAAAATCATTATCAGCACCGCTTTCACGATTCATATCTTCGAAACCTAATATCATTACACTTCTTTTTGAATCGTAAAGCAGAACGTTATGCTGCTTTTTGAGTGGATCAACTTCCGCGTTGAAAGACGGCTCTGAGTAAACAATTCGTGCGGTACCTGAAACCGTATTCCCGTTCCATCCCTGAGTGACCACGAACCAGCCAATCGTTTTGCCCGCCGGAAAACGACCCAGAAATACCTTGTCTCCTGAAGTAAGCCCTCCACCGCTGCCGGAAAAGGAAACGTTTGGAAAGATTATATTCCGTTTAGCAATGTCAGCTATTGACTTGGGCGGATTATTTGTATCAAACACATAATATCCAAGAGCATTCATCCAACCTGCCCCTTCGTGAATAAAAGTTACCCAGACATCAGCCTCCTGAGTAATTACAGCTGAGGCCTCATTGGTTTTAGCAAGAAATTCCGGATGCGTGACTGTAAGATTCTTATATTCTGGCAATAAAGAACTCAAATCCGTTAACAGGCTCTGCGGGATGACATCCCTGGGAGTTAACAGATAGTTAGGCACCCCTTGGTTAGTATAGGTACCTAAATAGGTGTAGGTCACTCCGCTCTTGAGATGGTCTGACGGTGAATTCCCAGAAGCAAGTCCGGGTAAAGAGTTGCCTCCCTGCCCATAGGTGTAAACTACAGATCCTCCAATTACGGGAACAGCAACAAGTGATTCCAAGCCGAAATAACCAGTCTGCAGATATACAGTGTCCTGATAAGAAGGCAACCGGAGAGGTTGTCTGATCCTGCCGGCATCGTCAGAGGAATAAGTTCCCAAAATCTTTGCATCAGGGTTGGGGGCTTCGCTGTATCCCGGATTGTCCAGATAAATATTAATAGGTACTCCCGTTAAAATCGTGGATGCACTCTTAACTATAACATCAAGACCGATTTCAGCCGTCGCTTTGAAATCAAAACTCGCTGGGATATGCAAATCTTTTGTACTCCCAGCCTGGGTATCAATCAACGGATCTTTGTTGCACGCAGTGCCCATAAGGATCAAACCCAACACACAGTATAATATAATATCCTTCATTGTTTTGAATATTTACAGAATATTGACAAAACCCATACCATATAAAGTTAACCTTAATTTAAATAATTGATTTTAAAAACCTTATATATAACTTCGAATGATTGCGACATTCCCATTCGTGGAGTTTTTCCATATTTAGGTAAATAGTGGTTTCAAATAAAGCTTATTACATTTGCAGGTATTATGCTAAACAGTTCAACCAGAAAGCTGCTTTACCTGTTACCCATAATCTTATTATCATTATCCTTTCAGGACAGCAAGGATAATAAGGAGGGTAAAACGAACAGGATTCTTGAGGCACAGATCAAATTCATGCAAGGCGAACAATTTGCGCAAAAAGGAATTGGCGGACATGGGATTAGAATCGCTGTCCTCGATGGTGGATTTCCCGGTGTTGAAACCCATCCGGCATTAAAGCATCTCATTGATGGCAACCAGATTATTGCGACTTGGAATTTTGTAAAAGAAAGCAAGAATGTTTATACAGGGGTCTCTCATGGAACCGAAGTGCTTTCATGCATTGCAGGTATTCATGAAGGAAAGCCAATGGGATTAGCCCCTGAAGCAGAATTCCTGCTCGCTATCACCGAAAAAAAAGGTGAACCACTGGAAGAAGAATTAAATTGGGCTCGCGCGGTTGATTGGGCTATAGAAAATGGAGCAAACATAATTCAGTCTTCATTGGGATATACCTATCAAAGATATTTCAAATCCGATCTCGATGGAAAACACAGCATCTGTGCCCGGGCTGCTGCCAGAGCCGCCCGCAAAGGGGTTTTGATTATTAATTGCATGGGTAATGAAGGCATGAGCAAATGGAAGACAATGGTAACACCGGCAGATGCTGATTCAATTTTAAGTGTCGGTGGAGTTGACCCTCTAACAGGTCTGGCGGCCGGGTTCAGTTCTTTAGGCCCAACAGCCGATAAACGTCTTAAGCCTAATATTTGCGCTTCAGGAACAGTTGTTGCTGCCAATCCCAAAGGTGATGTGCATTTAGTCGATGGAACCTCCTTTTCAGCCCCGCTGGTTACAGGTTTTGCAGCCTGCACCTGGCAAATGAACCGATCTCTTTCTGCGCAGGAAATTCTAAGCCTGATTGAGAAATCAGGCCATCTTTACCCTTATTACGATTATTCCCATGGATATGGTATTCCTCAGGCCTCCAGAATAATTGGACTTAACAATACCCGGAGAGAAAAACAATTGATCTTATCTGCTGATGACAGGAACTTCTCGGTCGGTATTCCGGAATTGGATACAGCCTTTAAATCGACCTTACCAGATCATTACCTGTATTACCATCTGAGCAATCCTTCAGGTTTTCTAACCAGATATGGAGTTTACCGAGTCCTTCCTGGAGATACACTGCTTATCCGGAAATCGGGTTTTAAGCCAGGATCAGTTTTTCAATGCAACTTTAATGGAGAAACTTCAACATGGAAAGAGACCAGATAGTTAAGGGAATTTTATTCTTCCTTCTCCTTGGCCAGTTTCAATGTAATGTCACGGCGCAAGAACTGGTCTTTGAAAAATTCCCTGACACTGTTCAAGTCCATCCTACGTACGGGCCAAACCGAAAACATTTCGTTCACCCCTATTTTTCGATGTCGCTAAAAGCGGATCCCCAATTTGCTGCACAGGTAGCTTTGGGATTGAGGTATAAATTGAAAATTTCAAAGCCTATATCAATTATTTCTGAAACCGGCATCAATCGAGACTTCTTCGATCTAAGCCGGAAACCTGGAATATTGGCGACGGATTCAGTGATACACCTTGCGCAATCATTAAATACATCAGGAATCTATGGAGGTGTGTTTTTTCGGACAAGGCTCGGTCAGAAAGGAGATTATCTGGGGAACTATATAGATATTGGCATAGTTGGGTCATCTCACCTTTTGAATAAGCTGATCACCAGGGATACAATAAATTCAGGAATCGGTTCGCCTATTTCAGAAAGGACATCCAAAACCACATTCAGGAATATCAATATGTTTTCTTACTCAGCCTGCATTAGAGTCGGATTCGACAAGTTCAGTCTGACAGCTTCATACCGGCTTTCCAAGCTTATGACTACAACCATTAAAGATTTGCCTTCACTTCAGGTAGGCGTTGAATTTTCACCTGTCAGATATTAAACCGATCACGTTCCCTGATCATTTCTTTTAAAAGGCCATGATTGCTTTCCGCTGCATTGCCTACAATTACCAGATCAGCTCCCGATTCATAGACACTTCTCACTTCTGATGGAGTCCGGATTCCACCGCCAACCAAAACAGGGACCATTACCTCAGATGCAATAAGACTAATCATTTTCAATGGTACCGGATTTTTCGCTCCGCTTCCTGCATCCATATAAATCACCTTCAAACCAAGCATTTCACCCGCCATAGCAGTGGCTAGAGCTATATCTGGCTTATCTGACGGGATAGGCATAGTATTACTCATATAGGAAACCGAGGTCTGCTGCCCTCCATCGACCAGCATATACCCGGTAGGAATGATTTCCAAACCGGATTTTCGCAAAAAAGGAGCTGCTATTACATGGTTCCCAATCAGGTACTCGGGATTTCTGCCTGAAATCAGTGAAAGAAGCAAAATAGCATCAGCCTTAGAGCTTAGCTGAAGTATTGATCCGGGAAAAAGTATTACAGGGATTGCCGAAAACGATTTAACCTTACCAATCAAATCGTCTACATGATTATGAATCAGGCTTCCCCCAACAAAGATATAATCTACTCCTGATTCAATGGCTAATTCAATCTGAGCAATGATCGACTCATTCTCATATTTGTCAGGATCAATCAGCCAGGCAAATGCCTTCTTTTTCCCTTTTAGGTGGGTTATTTGTTCCAGAATCATTTTGTGGGCTTTTTTCTCCAATTAAGGGACTCGATCATTTTTACAATATCTGTGCGAAGGAATTCCTTGACCGGGGCCAGGGAGTCCTTATTCGGCTCACAGTCAAAATAAAGTGCACCTCTAAGGAAATGATGGAGGCTGTCTGTGGCATAAAACTGAAATGAGGAGGCTGTATTTCCTTTAATATCAAACAAGACACTATAAACTTTTGAATCTTGGTTTATGAATTCCGATTGAATTATAGCGTCTGCCTTAACGCTATGTTTATATGCATAGCTATGCGCATCTTCGATTAGAATTCCCAGATTGTTTTTTATGGACTTATAGGTAAGGTGCAGTCGGCTCTTGAACTGCGGTATCTCAACATTAATCCAATAGTCTGCAGTATCAGTATTTTTCCATTGTCCCTTATATTGTTTGATATGTGCATAAACAGGATAATCAAAACTATACGGATAATCTCCAATCAAAGGCTGATACTGTTTAACTGGCAGATCAATTCGAAAATATGCCCTCGGCTTGGGAGCATAGTCGGTACTGCAACCTAAAAGAAAACCAGTTAATACAATTAGAATGACACAACAATTTCTTCCGGACTTCATATTCCCTGCTCAATTTTGATTTCTATTTCCTTGATCCTCCGATCATCACGGTTCTTAATTACAAACGTAAGATATTTCAACTGAATCTTGGTCCCAGGTTCAGGTATTTCGCCTTTTAGCTCAAGGATAAGCCCGGCCAGAGTTTCTGAACCACCTTTTACCTGATCGAAATATTCTTCTTCCAAATCAAGCGCTATGACCAAATCATTCAGAGAAGTCTTGCCATTGCAAAGATAGGTCCTATCTCCCGTCTTCTGGATCATGGAATCTTCTTCGTCGGATTCATCCCGGATTTCTCCCACAATTTCCTCCAGGATATCCTCAAGAGTGATCAGTCCTGAAGTACCGCCATATTCATCAACCACAATGGCCATATGCATCTTGTTCTGTCTGAATTCCTGCAACAGATCGTTTATCTTCTTGTTCTCTGGAATAAAAAAAGCAGGTCTGATCAATGATTGCCATCTGAAAGAATTGGTTTTCTGAATATGCGACAACAAATCCTTTACATATAATATACCTCGAATATCATCAAGATCCTTCTGATAAACCGGAATACGTGAGTAACCGTTTTCGATAACCGTTGCAAAGACAGTAAGAAAAGGATCACTAATTTTCAAAGAAAAAATATCCACCCTTGGTTTCATAATCTCACCAACCTCAATATTCCCGAATCTCACTATCCCTTTCAGAATTTTTTCTTCCTCAACTAATTCCTGTCCCGTCAGCACCAATGCTTCTGAAAGTTCATCCATCGTAAGAGAGGTCCCCTGATCTTTAAGCCGCCTGCTTACCATAGCAGTGGAACCGATCAAAATCCTGTTGACTGGACGAAGTATGCTTTCGAGGGTAACTATTGGAACAGCCATAAACTGAGCCAGGCGAAGCGAATGCCGGGTTGCGTAAATTTTCGGCAAAACCTCACCTATAAGTAAAATCACAAAAGTTATCAGGACAACCTGAATAATGAATTTCAGAACCGGATAACCAGCGAAACTTAAAAGTGAATCGGTAACCCAGGTTGATAGAATTACTATCCCCATATTGACAAGATTATTGGAAACCAGTAATGTTGCCAGAAGATCTTCAGGCTTTACCAAAAGATTTAATACTCTGTTGGCTGATTTTGAATCTTTTAAACTCAGTTGATTTCGCTCGTTGGGCCCAATGGAAAAAAAAGCAACTTCTGCCCCGGATATCGAAGCAGAAGCAGCCAATAAAATCAGAATGACCAGTAATTCTATGATCAGGCCCAGATTCAAATTATTCTTCCTTCATATTAAAAAGGTAAATCATCTCCCTCTCCGGACTGATCAGGTTCATCAGGCATGCTAGACACCGGTGAATCCGTTTGTGTCCTTACCGGACCACCACCCGGGGCAGGTGAATAGGAATCTTCCTTCCGGCCCAACAACCTAATATTATCGGCCACGATTTCATTCATGAACCGTTTGTTGCCTTCCTTATCGTCATACTGACGGTTGGTAATCTTACCCTCAACATAAATCTGACTTCCTTTGCGAATATACTTTTCAGCAAGTTCGGCCAGTTGTCTCCAGGCTACAATATTATGCCACTCAGTATTTTTGACTATCTCTCCAGACTTATTTTTGTAGGAATCAGAGGTGGCAATCGTAAAACGAGCCACAGACGTACCCCCATCCAGGTGTCGAACCTCGGGGTCTTTCCCAACATTTCCAACAAGAATTGCTTTATTTACAGACATTTGAATAAAAATTAATTGTTGATTAAAAATACGAACTATTATCAAGTTTCAAAACGTTAAAACAGGCTCTGACCGGTCTGATCTATTCCCATCCTATATATATGCATGTTTACCAGTGAAATGGAAAAAAAAGAAAAAATATTTTTCAATCGAAAGAATATTTAAGAAAAAGATATATATTTGCGAACAATTGTAATTAGTTGATAATTAAAGTATTTATAGCGATGACTAAAGCAGACATTGTAAACGAAATCAGCAAGAACACTGGCATTGAGAAAGTTGCTGTACAGAAGACGGTTGAAGCCTTCATGGGTACCGTAAAAACCTCGTTAATGAATGGTAATAATGTATACCTGAGGGGATTTGGTAGTTTTATCGTTAAGAAAAGAGCCGAAAAAACTGCACGGAATATCTCAAAGAATACGACCATTATTATTCCACAACATTTTATCCCTGCATTCAAACCGGCTAAAACTTTTGTAGCTAAGGTGAAAGATCAGGTAAGAAAGAAAAAGTAGTTCCTATTTAACAAATTGAGTTTATCATGCCAAGCGGAAAAAAACGCAAAAGACACAAGATGGCTACCCACAAGCGTAAAAAACGTTTGCGGAAAAATCGCCACAAGAAAAAGAAATAGTCTTTCGATAAATTTGCATAGCATAAACCTAAGGAGTATCTCTTTAGGTTTATGCTGTTTATTGGAAAGGCATTATCTCCATTTACTCTTCTCCCAAAAGAAATAACGAGTTGTGAGTAATGAACTGATTATCGATGCCAGCACAAGCGAAATAGCAATAGCACTGCTTGAAGAAAAAAAGCTGGTTGAACTCAACAAGGAAAAATCCAACATACAGTTTTCGGTAGGTGATATATACCTGGGCAAGGTTAAGAAAATTATGCCTGGGTTAAATGCAGCTTTCGTTGACGTTGGCTATGAGAAGGATGCATTCCTGCATTATCTTGACCTTGGGCCACAGTTTCAGTCGCTGAATAAGTACCTAGATCAGGCACTTAACAGGAAGACTAAAATTCCAATTCTGGATAAATTCCGGACTGATCCGGATATAGACAAACATGGTAAAATTGCTAACCTGATTAAGGCCGGACAGGTCATACTCGTTCAGGTAGCAAAAGAACCTATCGCTTCTAAAGGACCCCGGCTAACCAGTGAAATTTCATTGGCTGGCCGAAACCTGGTTTTGCTTCCATTTTCAGATAAGGTTTCTGTTTCCACAAAAATCAAATCTGATGAGGAACGCGACAGGCTTAAGCGATTAATCCTGTCTATCAAACCTAAAAACTATGGCGTAATTGTAAGAACAGTCGCCAAGGAACGTAAAGTAGCTGTACTTGATGCTGAATTGAAATCCCTGGTTGAAAGATGGGAATCGATTTTTCAGGATATTAAGTCCATTGAACCTCCGTCCCTTGTTCTTGGTGAACTTAACAGAACCTCGGCCATCTTAAGGGACATTCTGAATCCCTCATTCAATAGCATTGTAGTCAACGACCAATCATTGTATCGGGAGATTCGTGACTATATAATAACTATTGCACCAGAAAAGCAGAAAATTGTAAAATTCTATTCTGGAAATACTCCAATATTTGAACATTTCGGAATCGATAAGCAGATTAAAACTCTTTTTGGGAAAACTGTTTCTTATAAAAGCGGTGCATACCTGATTATCGAACATACTGAAGCCCTGCATGTTATTGATGTCAATAGTGGTAATCGATCCCAGTCAGCAAATGACCAGGAGACTAATGCCCTTGATGTTAATCTCTCTGCTGCTGATGAAATTGCCAGACAACTACGCCTCCGTGATATGGGTGGTATTATCGTTGTCGATTTTATTGATCTTGTAAAAGCCGATAATCGCCAGAAAGTATGGGAGCGCATGAAGGAAGCCATGAAGGCCGACCGCGCAAAACATCATATCCTTCCGGTTAGCAAATTCGGACTGATTCAGATAACCCGACAAAGGGTAAGACCCGAAATGGATGTTCAGATCATGGAGACTTGTCCAACCTGCAGCGGAACAGGGGAAGTTACACCAAGTATCCTCGTTCTTGATCAGGTATTAAATCAATTTCTCTATATCCTGGACAAATTTCCTAAGCCAAAACTGACCTTGAAGGCCCATCCATATCTTGCTGCCTACCTTTTATACGGATTTCCATCCATTCGCATGAAATGGTCCTTTAAAAATCGCAACTGGCTAAAAATAAAATCAGATCCAAATCTAGGAATTCTGAATTATGAATTTCTCGATCAAAATGGCGAGAAATTCGTTATTTAAATAATCGATTATTCTATCCATTATGTACAAGCAAAAGAACCTCCTGTTTGTCTTGTTGACACTTTGTGTGTTAATGGGCTCTACCCTTTCCTCAAAAGCACAGATGGTTGATCCGGTTTCATGGACATACTCATTAAAACCAGTTAATGATTCTATCTATGAACTGTATTTCAATGCAACTATCGAACCAACCTGGCATATGTATAACCAAACTGTGCCTTCACCGGTGCAGGCAATGGCTTTTGCATTCGAAACCTCTTCTGACTATAAACGGATTGATAAAGTAGTTGAAATAACAAAAGCTGCGGAAGAATTCGATCAGATGTTTGGAATGAAGGTGACCTATTTTGCATTGGAAGCCAAATTCGTCCAAAAAATAAAAGCCCTTAACAAAGAAGGATTTGCAATAAAAGGGACTGTTGATTATCAAATTTGTGACGACAAGTCCTGCTCGATTGGTTCAGCTGACTTTTCTTTCCAGATAGGCAAATCCGGCACGGCTACGAATGCGTTGGCGTCAGGAAATCAAGGCGGAGCTGAAGTCCAAAAAGATGACGGGTCCACAAAATCATCAGATCAATTAGCTAAAACAGACGCCCCAACAACAAAAACCTCTGGTTCTGAAATCAAGGAGACGGCAACAACCAATACTTCAGGCAGCCTTTGGAAACTCTTTTGGATAGCTTTTGGAAGCGGATTAATCGCTTTGCTTACCCCATGCGTATTTCCAATGATACCGATGACTGTGTCCTTCTTTATGCATGGAGAAAAATCCAGGAAAAAGTCTCTCTTCGAAGCTATATTCTTTGGAGTCTCTATTGTTGCCATTTTCGCTGTAATAGGGACCATCGTTGCTGTTGCATTCGGACCCGGGATCGCAAATTTCATGAGCACCCACTGGATTCCCAATGTGATGTTCTTTCTGATATTTCTCTTCTTCGCTGCATGGTTCTTTGGAATGTTTGAAATTACCCTGCCGAACTGGATGATAAGTAAATCGGACCAGCAAGCCGATAAAGGTGGCATCGGTGGACCTTTCTTCATGGCATTTACCACGGTTCTTGTATCGTTTTCATGCACAGGCCCAATAGTCGGAACCGTACTGGTGCAATCTGCAGGTGGCGAAATCCTTAAGCCAATTATTGGTATGCTGGGCTTTGGAATTGCTTTCGCACTTCCTTTTACCTTGTTCGCTATCTTTCCTTCCTGGTTAAGTTCCCTGCCAAAATCAGGCGGCTGGCTGAATTCAGTAAAGGTTATTCTGGGTTTCGTTGAACTCGCACTGGGATTGAAATTCCTGAGTATCGCAGACCAGACGTATCATTGGGGAATCCTCGACCGCGAAGTATATCTTGCATTCTGGATTGTTATTTTCACTTTGATGGGTTTCTACCTTATCGGTAAAATCAAGTTTAAACATGATAGTGATGTATCCCATGTCGGTGTGCCACGACTATTAATGGCTATAATAACCTTTAGCTTCGTGGTATACATGATTCCGGGCATGATAGGTGCACCACTCAAAGCACTGGCCGGATATCTGCCGCCTGAAACAACAAACGACTTCGATCTCAGACAGGTAATTCGCGATAACGCCGGAACATCAGAAGGTATTGGGTCAAACCAACAGGCGATTTGTGAAAAACCAGAGTATTCTGATAAGTTGAAATTACCACATGGATTACTGGGATATTTTGATTATGACCAGGCATTATCCTGTGCAAAACAACAAAACAAACCGGTATTCATTGATTTTACCGGTCATGGGTGCGTTAATTGCCGTGAAATGGAAGCAAGGGTTTGGGCTGATCCAAGGGTTCTGAGCAGGTTACGCAATAATTATATTGTCACTGCCCTTTATGTTGATGACAAGGTTATTGAACTCCCGGTCTCCGAATGGGTTACCTCAACCTTCGACGGAAAAGTAAAAAAGACTTTAGGTAAAAAGTATCAGGATTTTCAGATAACCAGATTCAAACAGAATACTCAACCTCAATATGCATTGCTCGATACAGATGGAAATCTATTAATACCGACACGGTCTTATGACCTCGATGTAGATGCATTTATTGATTTCCTCGATAGGGGTTCAAAAGAATTCGAAAACCGATCAAAAAAATAAATCAGCTATTCTTCAGGTATGCATTGATTGGTTCCGTCCACCGACACCCCAATTCCATTGCCCGTATTCCCTTTCGATTCAATGATGCAATCAAATTCAACCCCGGGATCAATAGATTGCGGAAAAGGGCTCCATGTGTAAGTAATAGATCCTGTTATCGCACCATTCCATTTTTCCGTGCGGACAATTTTGAATTCACCACCAGAATAAACAGTTCCACCTCCATCCGAACGAGTAAAAGTCTGACCATAGAGGTGCCCGGAAAGGTTCATTGCCTTATTGATTTTAGGCGCACGGGCGATTAGGTTTTCCGCACCGCCCCAGGCTGATATAACCGAGAGTATTTTTTTGATCGGGAGTCTATGAACTCACCAGCTCCATAATCCGGCCACTTCTTATCAACTAAACTAATGGTTTTCTGGTCCATCAAGGTTGGATTTGGCCATGGTCGCATAAATCCATCCATTTCTTTTGATTTCACCGTTGCATCCATGAACATCATACCCGCATTCCTACCAGCCGCAGCAGGAAAGATCC
>CAIXHD010000520.1 GCA_903919065.1 uncultured Bacteroidota bacterium | reverse complement strand
TTTTTTGAAGTTTAACGAACATGATATTCTGACCAACACAGGGAGGGTAACTGCTGAAATAGCCAGATCATTCGCTGAAAACGAATTTGAAAAATTCCGTGTGGTCCAGGATCGCATGTTGGAAAGTGACTTTGATAAGGAAATCAAAAAGTTGAAGTCTCATGGCTTAATTTAAGGCTCAAAGCGCAAGGCTCAAGACACTTCTCTGCCCACTTGAATCTCCCACCTTAAGGCATTCGTTTTCTGTTATCCCAGCATAAGCGTTCTTTCACCCATTTCCGCAAAAGCGTTCTTCCAGAATGCAACTAACGTAGTTTTCCTTTTCTGTCAATTCCGCGGAAGCGGGAACGAGCAGCTCATTATATAACTGGAAAGGTGCGCTCGCCTGCCTTACTACGATAGTCCAAAGGTGCTCTCAAAAGCCTCGGTACGGCAGCGCGAACGCTCTCTCAATCAATCCGGTACGGCAGCGCAAAGGTGCTCTCGATCAATCCAGTACGGCAGCGTAAAGGTCCCCGCGTTCGCGGGGATGACAGAAAAGGGCTTCCTAATTTGGATAGTTTGAAAAAGAACGCTCCTGTCAGAAATATCTGCAAAAGCATTTTTCCAGAAATTTCTACAAATGCGTTCTTTCACCCATTTCCGCAAAAGCGTTCTTCCAGAATGTGTCCAACGTAGCATTCCTTCTCTGTCATCCCGGCGCAGGCGTAGCCTGAAGCCGGGACCTTTATGCTGTCGTACCGAGGTTATTGAGAGCACCTTTGGGCTGTCGTACCGAGGTTATTGAGAGCACCTTTACGCTGCCGTACCGAGGTTATTGAGAGCACCTTTACGCTGTCGTACCGAGCCATTTGAGAGCACCTTTGCGCTGCCGTACCGCTCCACCTTCTCTGCACACTTGAATCTCCTCCTTCGGAATTCGGAACTCTCAATTGGAATCTCAACCTTCCTACTTCTATTCTAGTTTATAGGGTTATAACCCTAATAACTATTAAAAATGTGTTATATTTGTGGTTGTAATCTTAAAGGGCCGCAAATGATCAGAAGAGAATTATATGTCAGCCAGCTATTCGAATTTATCGATAAACCATTTGTCAAGGTTCTTACTGGTATCAGGAGATGCGGGAAATCGGCAATACTTTTATTATTGAAGGAGGAATTGGTCAGGAAAGGGATCAGGGAGGAAAACATCATTCAAATCAATTTTGAGAGCTTTGAGTATTCCGATATCGATCAATCGACCAAACTATATGAATTTGTAAAGGCAAGGATATCTGGTAAGCAACGCTATTATATTCTCCTGGATGAAATTCAGGAGGTGAAATCCTGGGAAAAGGCGGTCGACGCATTCACTGTCGATTTCAATGCTGATATTTTTATCACGGGTTCCAATTCGCGACTGTTGTCGTCGGAGCTGGCTACCTATCTGGCCGGACGATACGTCGAGATCCCGGTTTACACACTTTCTTTTGCAGAATTTATCCAGTTTAAACAGGAGCGCACACATGCATTAATTTCAGATCGATACAACGAATTCAACAATTTTCTTCAACTCGGTGGATTTCCGGTACTGCATACCAGTGATTATACAATGGAATCTGCCTATAAGGTAGTTTTCGATATTTATTCCTCAGCTATACTCCGTGATACCGTGCAGCGATATAATATCCGCGATGTTGAATTGCTTGAACGGGTGGTCAAATTTGTTTTCGATAATGTCGGGAATAAGTTTTCAGCTAAAAACGTAGCAGATTTTATCAAGAGCCAGTATCGAAAGATCGATCTCAATACGGTTTATAATTACCTTGATGCGCTGGAAGGTGCACTGATAATTTACAAAATACCCCGGTATGATGTTAAGGGCAGAGAGATTCTAAAGACATTAGAAAAGTATTACCTGGGCGATCCCTCTTTACTTTATGCCATGATGGGGTATCGGACACGTTTTATTTCAGGAGTATTGGAAAACATGGTCATGCTCGAGCTGAAGCGCAGGGGTTACCGCGTTTTTGTCGGGAAGTCTGATGAAAAGGAGATCGACTTTGTTGGTGAGCTTAAAAATGATAAGGTTTATATTCAAGTTGCCTATAAGATGACAGATCAGTCCACTATCGACCGGGAATACAATCCCTTGCTGGAAATTAAGGACCATTACCCAAAATTCGTTGTCACCATGGATGATGACTGGCACGATAACATACAGGGGATACGGCATAAACATATTGCCGACTTTCTGCTTATGAATGAACTTATTTAACCCACCATAAAATGTTTTTTATAGTATCAAAACTCGCGGCGTTCATTACCGATCCGGTTATCTGGATCCTCCTCTGTTTTGTTCTTGCTTTTTTCCTGAAACGAAAA
>CAIXHD010000519.1 GCA_903919065.1 uncultured Bacteroidota bacterium | reverse complement strand
GTCCGGGGTAATTTCCAATGGCGCATCTGGATTGCAATCTTTATCAAAACGAGAGTCCTCGGCGGCTAATCTGGAAAAATCCCAGTTGGTATTTTCAGCCATATCCCGGATAAACCCATCGTTGGTGGCATTGAAATACACATGTTTGGCTTCATTCAAATGGTAATAACAGTCCTCGACCGTATCCAGAAAAATGTTCATGATCTCAATCATGAAGGTCAGAAGATTCTGTTTCTCGTATTCCCTGATGATATAGGATATTCCGATGTTATCAATGTTATCGAAGGCATTGGCCAGGGTGAAGAGGACCCCTGATTTGGATACAAACGGCAGGATTTGCTTCCGGAGGCGGATGGTTTCGTTATTGATCAGTGTATAGAGTTTCATATCCCTGGCGTAATAGGCCGGGATCAGTTCCATTTGGAGTTTTACAATCCGGTTCCAGATGCTGAATATTTGGAGTCCGGCTTCGGTTTCATAATAATCGGCGAAATCAAGCAGCCACTTTTGGGTTTGGGAATACGGCATCGATGAAACGTAATGATAGCCGTGGTGGAATGGCACAAAGTTACCGGAGTTCGGGCCCCAGAGATCCTCATTGCCACGGTTTGTAGGGCTGGTTTCCTGATCGTATCGTTCCTTATCGATGGTAAGTGCTTCATCCAGTATTTCATAATCCACGTTCGGACCACGAGCGGATCCAATACGATCCTGTGAGAGCATGAGAATGGCATTACCGTTGGCGAAGGAAATCACGTTATCGAATTTCATGATTTTTTCATACGGGGTAAGGAAGCTAGAGGGCGGCCGGCGACCAACCACATAGTTTTTATCCTTCGCGTATCCCATAGCCTCCAGGAATTTGAATGTCGAGGGCAGCGTCCGGGTGAGCAGTTGGCCGTAAGTCTGACCGGTAACTGAAGTAAGAGCGCGGGGCATTCGTCGGTTAACGGCATTGATATCCCACCCGACAAGGAATGATTTCCCGGTTGCCCGGCTCCAGATATCGCATTTGGAACGTGGGTTGAGCAGCAGGCTGGAAAGCTGCGGGCGGTTGAGCGTTAATTCTTCTGTCATGTTTTAAAGATTTCCGCGGTATCTTCTTCCGTGATCTCGGTATAAATCCCATCGGATATTTGCTTAAGCTCAGCCGGGCTGTATGAATCGATATCTTTCATGTCGATATTGATGGTTTTGGAGTGCTGATTCAGCTGGATCAGGAACGTATGCTTTTCTACCAATTTCGGGTCCTTTTCCTCGGGTATTTTTTCTCCGATGGCGCGTATCAGGTTCGCATGGCCGGACGACCAGTTGCGGAGATCCCCCCGGGCTTTGGCGGCCTGGATCTGATCAATGATATCATTCACCAGCCAGTTGTGCCAAAAATCATAATTGAATGATTGCTGGGTTACATTCAGATCCCGGGCGCACTGCAGATCGCGCGTGGCGGTACGGCGGGAGATATCCGGATACTTGTTCATGTGTAGCGAAATGGCCGTTTTTCCCTGGGGGTGCCGGTCGATGAGTCTGGCCAGGCTGATAATCCGGCAGATCATGGCGGTTTGTTCTTCGGGAAGCTGGCTATTTTCGGG
>CAIXHD010000518.1 GCA_903919065.1 uncultured Bacteroidota bacterium | reverse complement strand
TTTGACAATAACAGTATTGAAATCAGAATTGAGCTCGCGGCGTACCTTTTAAAGTTGCGCCTCGGGCTAAATCTGACTCAGAATCAGGTAGCAATCGAATCAGGATTATCGCAATCCGCCATCAGCAGAATAGAGAATGGAAAGGAGGCTGCCTCTCTATTTAACCTGGTGAGAGTGTACCGGGTGCTTAGTCAATGGGAATCAGTTTAACAGTATTATATTAAAGGTGGCAACTTAAACCACTGGTCAAATAGTCAGGCATTAGTCAGTAATTTAAGCATCTATCATTTTGGTTTGGATTAATATTACAGGCTCAAACCTAACTGATGCTTCTATTTTTGTCGCTTTTTGGGATTTTTTCAGCTGTTTTGCTGTTGATTTTCAATGCGCGGAAGTTTACCTCGAGCATATATCTGGGCCTTTTCTTTTTGTTCATCAGCCTGTACGGGGTAAATCAATATATTATATTATACTCACAATCAGCGTTCTGGATCAGCATAATTTACACTAACATCACCTTCCTGTACTACCTTGCGGGGCCGATGTTATTTTGGTACATCCGGAGCCTGACCACCGATGATTTCCGCCTGAAAAAGAGGGACCTGTGGCATCTGGCGCCCATGCTGATTTATCTGTCGGCTGCCCTGCCCTATATAGTCACTTCGTATACGCACAAGCTTGATCTGGCCCTTTTAATTGCTGCCGATCCCGGTATCATCAGCGCTTATAAGGTCACCATTTTATCCGAATGGTTTGGCAATGGGGTGGTATTTCTGAGCCGGCCGGTATTGCTTTTGATTTATACGGTTTGGTCAGGGGTGATATTTATGCGCTATGTGGCTGAAGGCAGGAATGCTTCCGGCTTTACCACGCAAAGGTTCATGATCCGATGGGTATCTGTTTTGTTGGGATTTCAGTTCCTAATGATCACAAGCGTTATAGCCCTGATTTTCGGTACATTTTTTCTGGGTCGTCCAAGCCTGTTTTTTACCTTGAATGCTTTTCAGGTTTTCTCTTCGGTAGGACTGGCCGGACTGCTGGTTTCCCCGTTCCTTTTTCCATCCATTTTATATGGGCTGCCAAGAGTTCCTGGTATTATCTCAGCGCCGCTGCCCGTCGAAGTGACCGCAGAGGTTTCATCTGAAGAGCCGGAAAAAATTGCCCAGCTCAATCTTGAATCAGAATACCTGTTGGTGATCGGGCAAAAAACCGAAGCCTACATGAATGAATATCAGTCCTATTTGCTGCCTGATATCAACCTGAGCAAAATCTCTGATCTTGTTCAGATACCGGCTCACCACCTTGCTTATTTTTTCAGGGAAGTTAAAAAACAATCGTTTAATGACTACCGCAACGAGTGCCGGGTAAAGCATGCAAAAGAACTTATGCAGGAGGGCAAAACTTCGGAACTGACCCTCGAAGCCATCGCCATTCTGTCGGGATTTGGCAACCGGAGCACCTTTTTCCGCGCTTTCAAAAAGGCGGAAGGAGTGGCACCGGGTGAATACATTAAAGTTGCCAACTTTAAACAGGATTTTGTACCAAGCTGAACCTTCTGCTTAAAGTTGGCAACTTTAAACTTAAAACTTTGTTGCAAATTTGAAATTTGCAACAAAGTTCACCCCTCTTTTCCACTGATCTATTTATTCAAGGCTCATCTTTACGAATGCATATACAGGCGTTTCCTGAAAATGCCTGATGATTCCGTTATTGAATAAGTATGTCACAATAAAATGATGCTGATGCTCCTCTGTTTATCGGTTACAGGAATCATTCTCTCCGCTATACTGCTGTTCTTCTATGCCAGAAGATATCATTCCGCCATTTATCTGGGTCTATTTTTCCTTACTATAAGCCTCTATGGCATAAATCAATACGTCGTATTATTTTCAAAATCTCCTTTCCTGATTGCGCTGATTGTCACCAATATTTCTTTTACCTCTTATCTCATCGGACCAATGTTGTACTGGTACATAAGAAGCACCCTGTCAGACATTCCCCGCCTGAAATGGGCAGATTTACTGCATCTCTTGCCCATGCTGGTCTATCTCGCAGCTGCTCTACCCGATATGTTTACGTCGTTTTCCTATAAGATGGGAATAGCCAAAGAAATAATCAACGATGTTGGATTTTTGGGAACTTTCAAATTCACGGTATTGTCAGAGATCTTTTCAAATATGGCCGTTTATCTCAGCAGGCCAATCCTGGCTCTGGGCTATACACTATGGTCGGTCGCCATGTTAATCCGGTATTGGTTACAGGGAAAGGAGTCCCGTGTGCTTTCAGGACAGTTTTTTATGATCAGATGGTTGTCGGTTTTCCTGGGATTTCAACTACTCCTGACCGTCTGTCATCTGACCTCAATGTTCAGGACATTCGCCGAAGGTTCCGATGTTTTTTTTACTCTGAATGCGTTGCAATTTATGTCGGGTTTTGGGATGGTTGGCCTATTGTGTTCTCCTATCATTTTTTCCAGAATTCTGTTTGGAATGCCCCGCATTCCAGATTCGTACTTCAGAAAGGAGACTATGTAGATATGACCGGGATAAAAACCATACAATACTCCGGTGGAGATAGAAGAATTTCCGCACAGATGTGCGATAATGCTTCCTTTTATTCAGCATTAATATTATTCCTAATTTACAGAAATCGTGAATTTTAGTGAGCTGGACAGCCAATCCTATATCTCCCGAAATTTTCTGGCATGCCATGTGCAAGTACAGGAAAAATTTAAAAATAATTTCAAGAATGTAGTCTGAGATAAATCCAGAACCTTTGAAAAACCTGAAACTCTGCTACATTTTCATATTCGGCTGGATCGTCTTGTCCCCTTCCGTGGCACAGGAATCCAGAATATTGATCGTTCACCTCCGGGGTGTGCCTGAAAGCAAGATCAGCGTGATGCCTCTTACAGGCGCAAGAGCGTTTAAACCGATTACAGATGCCTCGGCAGTGAAAAACGGCTCCACCGCTTATCTGGTGGTCCCAAAGGAATTCCTGCCCGGCGAATTTATGCTGCAGTTCGATTCCCGAAAAGACCCGTCAGACAAAACTGCCCCTTTACAGAAGAATATTTTTATCAACAACCAGGATCTTGACATCCGGATTAATCCTCTTTATGCCGGTAATGCTGACAGCGTCAGTTTTCAACCGGGTGAACTGGAGAATAATGCCTTTGCACAATTTTCGAAACAGCATGAAAAAATGAAATTGCAGCTGGCCGTGTTGCACGATTTCCTGTTGAAATACGAAGCAAAGCAATCCGGCTTCTACCTGCAGGGGCTCAAAGAGTTCGAACAGCAAAGGGTGGCCTGCAACCAATCGCTACGCTCAGCAAAGGAAAAGGATAAAAACCTGTTTGTAAGCAGCTTATATCAATTAAACTACGTGCCCGAAACGCCCTTGAAGGGAACGGAACCTGAAATAATCAGGGACATCATCCAGCATTATTTCGATGGGATTGATTTCCGTGATACACTGATGATCAAAGCAACGCAAATCATTAAATGGATGGACTCTTATATGAACCTGCATGGGCGGCTGAGTACCACCGTGGCATTGCGCGATTCAATCTTCCCGGCTGCTGCTGTATCGACCATAGAAAAAGCAAAGAAGGGTCATCCGCTCGTATATGGCTGAATGGTGGATTATTTCTACCGGGGGTTTGAAAGCAACAATTATTTGGCTGGGATAAAGGTGTTAGAGACATACACCAACGACCCGAACTGTTTGACAACCAAAAGACTTCAGATCGAAAAGCGGTTGAAGGGAATGGAGTCGCTGTCCGTAGGGACCAAAGCACCAAACATTGTGCTGAAAGACGCTGCAGGCAATCTTTTTGATTTGAGTAAAGCTCAGATGGGTGCAGCGCAAACCCTGCTGCTTTTCTACAGTGCAGGATGCAGCCATTGTACCGACCTCATCAAGGAGTTAAAACTATGGTTTGATGGACTCCCTGCTTCCACCAGACCTGTAGTTATTGCCATCAGCCTGGATGATAATGAAACCTATATAAAAAGCTGGGAACAATTAATTACCGGTCTGCCCGACTGGAAACACCTTCGTGCCGAGGGCATCAACAGCCCTGTGGCCAATGACTATTTTTTACTCAGCACGCCGGTGATGATATTACTCGACAGCAAAACAAAAGAGATTCTGGCGCTGCCATCCTCCTTTTCCGAACTAAAAGACAATAGAAAATAAACTCCTCTTGATATGAAAAAATTAACCTTACTTCTTATGGCGTTATGGGCCTCTCTGGCCCTGGTTCATGCGCAGAATGTAGGCATCAACGCCGACGGTTCATTTCCACACAATTCTGCCATGCTTGATGTAAAATCGAGCAATAAAGGCTTTCTGCTCCCAAGGATGACCATTGCACAAAGAGATGCCATACCCAGCCCGGCTGAAGGCCTGATGGTCTTCTGCACCGACTGCGGTGCGAATGGGGCACTTGCTATTTACTCCAATTCACAGTGGAGAAGTTACCAGGATTGCATCACCCTGCCAGCATTCCCTGGAACCAATGTGTCTACGGTGAGCACTATACAATGGGTATGGACAAGCCCTGCAGGTGAAACCACTCTGGGTTACAAGTTCAATACGACCAACGATTACGCCACGGCTACCGACAAGGGGAATGTACTCACTTATACTGAAACAGGATTGAGTTGTGATACTCCATATACACGCTATCTCTGGGCCTACACAGGCTGTGGGGTTTCCACATCTATTGTGCTTTATGATAGGACCAACCGCGACCCGGTGGCTGCCGACATCTCCAAAGGGCCCAATACCGACACGCAGATTGAATGGAAATGGAAGGTAGTTTCGGGTGCAGTCGGGTATAAATGGAACACTGTAAATAACGTCAACACAGCCACCGATGTAGGCAATGTTTTAACCTATACCGAAACCGGATTATCTCCATTTACCCAGCAGCAGGCCTATGTATGGGCCTATACGAACTGCGGGGATAGCCAAACGACAACTCTGCTACAGGTTACCCAAGCCGGCCCCTGTGCCACGGCAACAGTTGTTTACGGAGGGGTCACCTACAATACCCTGCAAATGGGTACCCAATGCTGGCTAAAGGAGAACCTGAATATTGGCACCAGGATCGACAAAAATACCGATCAGACCAACAACAGTGTGGTGGAGAAATACTGCTACAACGATGACGAAGCAAACTGCACCACCTACGGAGGTCTGTATCAGTGGGCCGAACTGGTTCAATATATGAACGGGGCAAGCAATACTGCTACCTGGAACCCTGTCCCGGCAGGCAATGTTCAGGGCTTATGCCCTCCCGGCTGGCATATCCCTTCTGAGACCGAGTTTTACACACTGAAAACTTCAGTAACAAATCTGGTTTATGCCAGCATGGGCTCGACCGAAGGCGCGACTATGAGAGAGAACTCCTCATACGGCCACTGGACTGTCCCCTCCAGTCCCTCATACGAGGGAAATAACTTCACAGGTTT
>CAIXHD010000517.1 GCA_903919065.1 uncultured Bacteroidota bacterium | reverse complement strand
TTAGATATGAATAAAAGTCTGTATTTATACACGTTTGTAGCTGCTTTAGGCGGTTTGCTTTTTGGATTTGATACCGCGGTCATTAATGGCGCGATACCGTTTTTTACTGAACATTTCGGCCTGACCGATGCCATGAAGGGTTGGGCAGTTAGTTCGGCTCTCATAGGATGTGTGGTTGGTGCCTTAGCAGTTGGAAAACCCGGAGATTATTTTGGCCGGCGGCTGGTGCTGAGGGCATTGGCGTTGTTGTTTTTAATTTCTGCCATCGGAAGCGGGCTCGCGTGGAGCTTTTCGTCGTTTGTTGTTTTTCGGGTTATTGGCGGATTGGCTATTGGCGGAGCCTCTGTATTATCACCTCTCTATATTGCCGAGATCGCTCCGGCTGCTTATCGGGGAAGACTGGCGGTGACTTTCCAGCTTGCTATTGTCACGGGTATTCTCGTGGCATTTTTCTCTGATTATCTCTTATTGAACACCGGAGAAAATAACTGGCGCTGGATGTTTGTTTCCGGCGCTTTGCCGGCAGTGGTATTTTTTGTTCTGTTGTTCTTTGTCAGTCAGAGCCCGCGCTGGCTCGTTATGAAGGGTGACATTGTTCAGGCCCGGCAGGTACTTAAAGAAGTGAATCCGGAAACGGAGACCGAGCAACTGATAAAAGAAATTCAGGATTCGGTGAATACAGAAGTCCTTGGGAAATCGGTTTACCTGTTTAGAAAACCCTATCTGAAGCTTGTTATGATCGGCATTGCAATTGGAATGTTTAACCAGTTTACGGGTATTAATATCGTGATGTATTATACCACTGATATTTTTCGTACCGCCGGATTTTCCACAGATTCAGCTATTCTTCAGACGGTGATCATCGGTTTCACAAACTTGATATTTACACTGATAGCCATGCGACTTATCGATAAGGTCGGTCGAAAACGAATGCTGCTTACCGGTTCCATTGGCATGACCTTTTTTCTGGCTCTTTTTGCTTTTGCCTTTATTTCGGGAATGAAATCCGTACTCCTCGTTATCATGCTCATTGGGTTTGTAGCCTTTTTCTCTTCATCGCAGGGCGCTGTTATCTGGGTTCTTTTATCGGAAATGTTCCCGAATAATATTCGCGCACGCGGTGCCTCCATCGGGTCTTTCTCACATTGGTTCTTCAATGCAATCACCGTGTTCCTTTTTCCAACCATAGCAGCCTATTTCTCCGACGGCAAAGGCATTGGCTATGTCTTTCTTTTTTACGCCGTGGCCACATTAATCAGCTTTTTCTTCTTCCGGAAGTTTCTGTTTGAAACCAAGGGACGCAAACTCGAGGAAATGTAGCACATTTGCATATTAGTACATTTATTATGACCCACAAAGAACGAATAGTATCTGCCCTGGCTGGCAAGCCCAGTGACAAAGTTCCTGTTATGCTGCATAATTTCATGATGGCTGCCCGCGAATATAAGGTCAGCATGAAACAGTTTCGCGAAGATCCGGTGGTCATGGCAGAAGCCCTGGTGCGGTCGGTCGAGAAGTATGAATTCGATGGTATCCTGGTAGATATGGACACGGTTACTCTTGCCGGTGCTTTGGGTGTACCCGTTGATTTTCCTGATAATGAGCCTGCTCGTTGCCACCTGGGAATTTTAACTGATCTGAAGGATTGGCGCGATCTTCCCGGAGTGAATATCGAGGATTACATGTATGTGAATAATTGGCTCGAAGCGGTCCGACTGGTAAAAAGGTATGTAGGCGATGATATTTATGTTCGGGGCAACTGTGACCAGGCTCCATTTTCACTGGCCGGAATGGTCAGGGGATCCGCTGAATGGATGATGGATCTTTATACCGCCGAGGAGGACGATAAGTTAGGTCTGCTGGAATACTGCACCGAGGCTACCAGTCAATTTATCAGGCTGATGGCTCAAACGGGTTGCGATATGCTTTCAAACGGTGACAGTCCGGCCGGTCCGGATCTTATACCTCCGGATTTATACAAAAAGTACGCATTCCCATACGAAAAAATTATTGTTGAGGAATCCCATAAAGCCGGGCTGCCTTATACCCTTCATATCTGCGGTAATACAGAATTAATTCTGAATGATATGATTGAGACCGGAGCCGATGCTCTGGAACTGGACTATAAAACGGATATCCGCAAGATTGCCGAAGCTTTCAAAGACAGGATTACCCTGATCGGAAATATCGATCCCAGCGGGGTGATCGCCTTGGGAAAAGCTCATGAGGTAAAGACAAAAACCCGGGAGCTGATTAAAATAATGGGTAATTCGAATCGTTTTATATTAAATGCCGGCTGTGCCATACCGCCGAATACACCGGAGGCTAATATCTGGGCAATGCTGGATGTTGTTGATGAAAATTAGCATCTGAAAATGGAAAACTATTCTATCGGATTGGTTCTTGGAGGTGGAGGAGCACGCGGATTTGCTCACCTTGGAGTGGCCAAGGCGCTCAAGGAAAAGAACATTGCTCCGGATATAATTTCCGGAGTCAGCGCAGGAGCCATAGCTGGTGTATTTCTTGCTGCCGGTATGGATCCTGACGATATCTTCAATATCATGAAAGAACAGGATTTCATGAAGATATCGAAGTTTAAGGTGACAAAAAAAGGTTTTATCCGGCTTGAGGGATTAAAGGAGCAG
>CAIXHD010000516.1 GCA_903919065.1 uncultured Bacteroidota bacterium | reverse complement strand
GGGTGGTTCTACAATGAATTTACATACTCCGCAAGCTGCGCGATTTCTTCTTTTGAAAGGGCATGTTTTAATCCATGACCATGTACCTCAAATACATCTTTCATCAGGTAAGCACTGCCGTTGAAAAGATACGGTGCAGTGCGCCACACTTCACGGAGCGTTGGGGTATCCCATCCTTTCCAAGCCTGGTCAACCTTTTCTTCTTCACCGATTTTGTATGATTTCAGGTTGGTAAACCAGATGCCGCTATGGCAATCGGCACAACCTTCCCGGTCAAAAACCAGTTTGCCTTTCCTGGCTGTTTTTGATAATTTTCCGTTCACCAGCCAGGGACTTGGGAGAGGCACCAAAGAGGTCAGGTAGGCATCAACAAATTTGGCATCCTCTTCTGTAATACTGCTGAACTGGATATGTTTGAATCCCGCACGAACAGCCACTTCTGCCGATCCGCGAATCCCGCTGATCATTACCGGCGGAGTTAGGTGGGCAAGAAGCATGCTCTTGCAATTTTTCGGATTGCCGATCCCGTCATTGAGCAGATCCCAGTTTAACCCATCGGTGCGGGCTTCCCCGGGGTGACAGCCATTGCACGATTGCCAGCCCTGAAAACAGTAAGAAGCATCGTTGAATATTCGCTCGCCGATAGCTTCAGGGCTCTCTTTTCTGTCCGGATTTAAATTGATTTCCGTAATTTTTCCCGATGAGATATCGAAAACATTCAGGATGTCGGAGAAATAGGCGGGAATAAATGCCTGATTTGCCATCAGGGCAAAGCTGCGCGGACCGTTACCCTTTAAAGGATAGCGCTGCCTGATGCCTTCGAGGAAATGCAGGTTGTACGCGAGGCTCTCACGGTTGGACTCCGCCAGCAGTTTTCCGATAAATTTTGGGTAGTCGATCAGGCTGATATCATGTGTTCCGGAGTGGGTAACCAGTATCTTTTCCTGATTGCACTGCACATCCCAGGATCCGGCGGCACCCCTTTCCGGTTCATCCAGTATCACGGTAGCCAGGAACTCAAGTTTCTGGGTATCAATGACGCTTAACCCTGCAGTATTCATCCATCCCTGCTCGAGTTGTGAGGTGGGTACCTGGAACCGTCCAAGATTATGCGTAATAAAAAGGTAATTCCCATCGGGTGAGAGACAGATGCCTTTCAGAGCGTTGCTCCCGTTACTGAGTTGGATGTTTTTGATCAAGGTAAAATCCGGCAGGCCAATCACAGATACCCCAGCGGTAACCAGTTCGATATCAGCACGCCCGGCAGGCAGAAAATTATTGACAAAGAGATACCTTCCATCCTGCGAAATGACCATTGCCCAGGGCTCCCGCAAAACCTTGATTTTACCCAAAACGGAAAGATTGTTCACCTTGATTTGATAAATACAGGTCTCAAACCGGGCGGCTAAATAAATAGTTTTCTTATCGGGACTTAACACCGGCGCCCTGGCACCCATTCCAATCGCAGCCGAACGTATGATGCCGGGTTTATTGATATCGATTACAGAGAGGTATCCCCCGCTGCCTGAGCTGGTTACAAAAGCCAGATCATTATCGGTTGCAATACCGGTAACAGGTTCATTAAAAGGCCATTTGCGTATGACTTTTCCCTGCAGATCGGTGAGCAGAACCTCCCTGGTTCCGGAGCAGGCAATCAATAGTTCTGAGCCCCGGACAATTTTGATGTCGCCCGGGTAAAGTGGTGATGTATTATCCGGATTTCCCTTAATAACGGAAGGGAAAAAAATGGCAACACACAGAAAGGCAAAAATTATCCTGTTCATTTTTTGTCAAATTCTTTTTTCCCGTCGGCACGAGCTTTCAGGAACCTGGCCTCTTCGGAGAGCCGGTATTCGTAACGGGTTAACCTTTCCTGATCTTTTTCGCAGGCCACAAACCCCTCAACTGTGCTGCCGTTAGGCTTCGACTTTAGCCGTTCACCGCCTTTTGCGATCAGGGCAACCGCTTCATTGTATTTGGTTTTTTCGCTCCTGATCTTATCAAGGCACGGGCTGAGTTCAGGCCTTTCGAAGGCGATCTGAGGTCCTGCTTTTCTTTTGTAATCATTCAGGGCTCCGAAATTTGTATTGGTCAGCTCGCCCAAACGTTTTAATTCCGCATCATTCAGCGGGCACCTTCCGGCAATATTATCGGGGTAGGCCGATTCATA
The DNA here is from genome assembly GCA_903919065.1 of uncultured Bacteroidota bacterium. Classification (GTDB taxonomy): domain Bacteria; phylum Bacteroidota; class Bacteroidia; order Bacteroidales; family UBA12481; genus UBA12481. The sequence continues at coordinate 1,680 of CAIXHD010000516.1, read as the reverse complement.
CACCGGGTAATACGCGGCATTCAGATCGAGCCAGGTATAAATGATCCGCTTTTCCGCCTCTGTTAATTTAACCTCATGGTGATCGCCGTCGATAATTTTTGTCAGCAGGCTGGCATGCGAGCCCCAGCTGTATGCCTGTTGGATTGCAGCCGGACCGGCACCGGCCACGGTAATTTTCTTTTTTACGTACAGGTCGATATAGGAGGCATTAAAAAAGGCGTTGTTATCCCCTGCAAGAACCAGCTTATTCCGGTCGTTAACATCAAAATCATGACAGGAGACGCAATATTTATCAAAAATCGGCTGCACGTTTTTCACATAGGAAAACAGTTCCGGTTCTTTACCATTCCATCCATTCATGGTTGCCGGCTTGCCACGCAGCGCCTTGAGCGGCTTCCCCGATGGCGGCGGAACATTGATGCGGTCGTCGTGGCACCCGATACAACCGTTTACCTCGCCTGGCTGCACGATGGTGCCGCTGCGCATGGACTGGATCATTTTTTTATCCTTATCGAGCAATTGGAAATAGACAAATTTATTTGCCGGGACCTCGAAATAAGCCGATCCGTCCTCTTCAACCGGCACCTCGCCCAGGATGCGCTTATTTTCGAAATTGGTCCAGTTCATCCCCGGTGCCTGCTGCCCCTGTCCGCCCCAGGGCTGTGTTGTCCAGTTAAGCTTGGGGGGCGATTCCACCACCCGCAGGTATTTCGCAGCTCCGGGTTCCACGCCTTTCATGTGGGTTCCCTCGTAAACATTCTGGACAAAAAACAGGCCGGCAGCACTCTTGAAATCCCTTTTCACCGGCATCATGGCGGGTTTAAACCGTTCACAAATCGGCTGGGGATCGAAAATGCCCAGCTCGCCTTCGAGAAGCAGAATTTCCTGATTGGATGAGGCATCCACGAGGTACATGCCCATCTTGTCGGTATATTTTCCATCGGGCTTTTGAATGTACCTCGATACCAGAATCTGTTTTTCGTTCAGCGGAAACGGGTCCTCATATTTTACTCTGATGGAGGAAAATGAATCAAAATCCTCCAGCCGTGTATCGCCTTCCGGCGCCACCTTTGCGATTGCATCAGCCGGCCATATCCTCACAACCGGCTTGATCCCGTCGACACCCATGCGCCTGTCGAGCAAGGTTAAGGCTCCCCAGGGCCTGTCGTGACAGGAGCCGAAAATACAGGCGATGAGCTGGCTTTCGGGTATGGCGCGGGCATCAATAATTGCCGCTGGTGAAGGGGTATTGTTTCCATAATAGATAGCGTGCCTGGTGCCATCGGGGCGCACCACCCAAAGCGCCTGTGCATCACCAAAATTGCGGTCGACATATTCCCACCGGTCATACAGGATGCGGCCGTCGTTCAGCAGGGTGGAGTGGGCCTCATGAAGAGTGCTGTTTCCCATCTGGATGATATTGGCTCCATCGGCATCCATGAGAAACAGGTTGCCCATGATATGGCGGTTGCACATGCAGAACTTGGGTTCGCGGGTGCTGGTGAAAATGATCGATCCATCGGGCAAATACAGAGGATCAATGTCGCTGACATAATCGGCAAAGGTGAGCTGTTTCAGATTGCTGCCGTCGGCATTTATTTCATATATATGGTAGAAATCATCCTTGTTTCTGCGCATCGAGAAAATGATTTTTCTGCCATCAAAAGATACCTCCGGATC
>CAIXHD010000515.1 GCA_903919065.1 uncultured Bacteroidota bacterium | reverse complement strand
CGCATTCCATGAAAACCTATTGTCGATATATCGCGGAAAAGTAAAATTGCTTGCTTCCGGCCTCAATAGTAAAAACTCTGCAGTACTGGGAGCCAGTGCTCTGGCCTGGACTCAGTTTGGGAGTAAAAAGTGACGAGTGACAAGTGATGGGTGACCGAAGAAGAAGATCGGGGGACGGAAGACCGTGAATCGAAACGCAAAACAAGGAAGAAAGAGGAGGCTCCAGGGCCAGTGTTGAATTTTGAATTGACAAGATCAAGTAAGCCTCGGAGAAGTGTCATCCCGACGAAAGTCGGGATCTTGTCCCAAACATCGGAACTAAGCCCAACTCACTTGATTTTGTAATTTCAGCATTCAAAATTGGTCTTCGAATCTCATCATTGGTCTTCGAATCTCAAAATTGATCTTCGAATCTCTAACTTGTAACGAAACGTATAAAACCATAATCATGAATCGTATATTCTCAATCGTAGCCCTGGTTGTCCTGATTAGCTCCTGTCAGAAGAGCACAACCGAAGACAATGCCCGGTATGTTGATCCGTTTATCGGGACCGCCGCTCATGGACATACCTTTCCCGGCGCTGTGGTGCCCTTCGGAATGGTTCAGCTGAGTCCCGATAATGGACGAAACGGCTGGGACTGGTGCTCAGGTTATAATTATTCAGATTCGATAATCGTTGGATTTTCGCATAAGCATTTAAGTGGAACAGGAATCGGTGACCTGGCGGATATTCTCATGCAGCCTACTACCGAAAATCTTGAAAAAGGAGAATATCACGGGGGGAAAGAATTTCACCAGCGTTTCAGGGCCATCTATTCACACGCCGAAGAATCCGCATCACCAGGATATTACCGGGTGATTCTTCGTGATCCTAAAACACTTCAAAATCCTATAAAGGTTGAACTTACGGCAACTGAAAGAACCGGATTTCATCGGTATAGCTATCCTGCCGGAGCAAACGTTAATCTCCTGCTCGATCTGGGCTTTGCAATCAACTGGGATCAGCCCCAATCAACCATCATCCGCGTTGTGAATGATACATTGGTAACAGGCTATCGTCTTTCAAAGGGATGGGCAAATAATCAGCAGGTATATTTCGCGGCAACTTTTTCGAAACCCTTGACCGGCTTCAGCCTGTTTGAATCAGGATTGGAAAATCCCGGACTGAAAACGATCGAAGGAAAATATACTGAGGCAATACTTTCTTTTGGGAGCAATGGTGGTGAGCTGATGGTGAAAGTTGCCCTGTCGCCTGTCGATGAAAATGGAGCAATAAATAATCTCGTCAGGGAAAATCCGGATTGGAAATTTGATAAGGTAAAGAAAGCAGCGCGGTTGGCCTGGAATCAGGAATTATCCAAAATTCAGGTTGAATCGGGGAGTCCCGACCTGAAGAAAACATTTTATACTGCCTTGTATCACACGATGATAGCCCCATCGCTCTTCTCTGATACCGATGGGCGGTATCGGGCCAGCGACAGTGCACGGACTATCAAAACCGCTGATGGATGGAAAAACTATACCGTTTATTCCCTGTGGGATACCTTCAGGGCTGCTAATCCATTGTTTACCCTGACTCAGGCTGAGCGGATGCCCGACCTGATCAAAGCCATGCTTGCCCATTATGAGGAGTACGGGCTGTTGCCGGTTTGGACACTTGAAGGCTGCGAAACCAATTGCATGATCGGTTACCATGCTATTCCGGTAATTGTTGATGCCGCTTTCAAAGGGGTTGAATTTGATTACGAAAAGGCCTATTTCGCAATGAAAAAGAGCGCCATGGACACCATCCGTGGTTTGAAAAATTATCAGAAGTACGGATACCTGCCAGCGGACCTGGAAAATCAGTCGGTATCGCAGACTCTGGAATATGCTTATGACGACTGGTGTATCGCTCAGATGGCCAAAAAGTTAGGTAAGGAGGAGGATTATCAGTATTTCATGACGCGCTCAAAAAATTATCGCAATGTTTTCGATCCGGCAACTCATTTTATGCGCGGTCGTATGGTCGACGGATCCTGGAGACAGAATTTTAATCCATTGTACAGCAGTCATAACGTGCACGATTTCACCGAAGGCAACTCCTGGCAATATTCCTGGTTTGTTCCGCAAGATCCTGAAGATCTTATCAGCCTGATGGGTGGAAAAGCGAAGTTTATTTCCCGATTGGATTCCCTCTTCAATACCTCAGAGAAAGTTCAGGGAGCCGAGGCTTCGCCTGATATTTCCGGGATGGTAGGGCAGTATGCTCAGGGTAATGAACCCAGTCACCACGTGGCTTATCTGTATAATATTGCAGGGGAACCTGCTAAAGCGCAGGAAATCATTCATCGGATCTGTACCACATTATATACGAATCAACCTGATGGACTTTGTGGCAATGAGGACTGCGGACAGATGTCGGCCTGGTATGTTTTTAGTGCGATGGGATTTTACCCGATGAATCCGGCTGATGGTATTTATCAGATCGGAACTCCTTCGTTCAATAAAGTAACACTCAATCTGCCCGGAGGAAAACCATTCACTGTAACTGCAGATAACCTGACTGGCAAGAATTTCTATATCAAATCGATGACGCTAAAT
>CAIXHD010000514.1 GCA_903919065.1 uncultured Bacteroidota bacterium | reverse complement strand
CATTATAGATATTTCTGAACAAATCGGGGATTCATTACTTAGAATGGTTGAAAAGATTTGTTCATCAAAGGGTCGGATTATCCTGACCGGGGTCGGAAAGAGCGCTCATATTGCACAGAAAATCTCTTCAACCCTGAATTCGGTTGGCACTCCTTCAGTATTCATGCATCCAACCGATGCGATCCACGGAGATTTAGGTGTTATAGGCACCTCCGACCTGGTTCTAATAATTTCAAAATCAGGAAATACCAGCGAAATAAAAAACCTTGTTCCCTTAATCCGGGCCATGGGGAATCCCATACTTGCATTTGTTTCAGATGGAGATTCCTATCTTGAAAATCAGGCTGAAATAACGGTAAGAATACCGATTGAGCGTGAGGCCTGCCCTAACAATCTGGCCCCAACAACGAGCACTGCGGTTCAGCTTGCCATGGGTGATGCTCTCGCAATGGTTCTTTTAAAAGCCAATGAATTCTCCAGTAAAGATTTTGCCAGGTTGCATCCGGGAGGATCTTTAGGGAAAAGATTGAATATTACTGTATCAGACCTCTTTACACGAAATGCCTGTCCAAGGGTTCTCCATACCGATCCCATCAGGAATGTAATTCTGGAGATTTCTTCAGGTCGGCTTGGCACCACAGCAGTACTGGATACAACAGGAAAAATCATCGGAATTATCACTGACGGGGATCTGAGGAGGATGATGGAAAGGTTTGATGATACCAGGCAACTGACTGCCAAGGATATCATGTCTGTAAATCCCCGACGGATCGAACCGGACGAACTCGCTGCAACAGCGCTCGAAATTATGCGTGCCAACAGTATCACATCCCTTCTGGTGGTCAGAAACGAGGAGTATCTTGGCGTTATCCATATTCACGACATACTTAGGGAAGGCATTATCTAACCGCTTATGAAATTATTCACAAAAAACCTGGTCAAGAAATACCGTCAGCGCACTGTTGTCAATGAGGTATCTGTGGAAGTTGAGCAGGGAGAAATTGTTGGACTGCTCGGACCAAACGGCGCCGGTAAAACAACGACCTTCTACATGATCGTGGGCCTTATCAGGCCAAATAGCGGACAAATATTTCTTGACAACCAGGATATTACCTTTGAGCCGGTATATAAACGAGCCCGAAACGGCATCGGTTACCTGGCTCAGGAGCCATCGATCTTTCGTAACATGACCGTACAAGACAATATCTTTTCTGTTTTGGAGATGACCAAGCTCCCTAAAGCAGAACAGATTGAGCGAGGTGAAGAGCTGATTGTCGAATTCGGACTGGAAAAAATCAGAATGAACAAAGGCATCCAGCTTAGTGGTGGCGAAAGACGGCGAACCGAAATTGCCAGGGCTCTGGCACTAAAACCGATGTTTATTCTTCTTGATGAACCGTTTGCCGGAGTGGATCCGATAGCAGTTGAAGATATTCAGGCGATAGTTTCTCAATTAAAAAAGAAAAATATCGGTGTGATTATCACTGATCATAACGTTCATGAAACACTTTCGATTACCGACCGGGCGTACCTGCTTTTTGAAGGGAGCATACTGAAATCAGGCACTGCCGAAGAACTCTCTCAGGATGAACAAGTAAGAAAAGTTTATCTTGGACAAAACTTTGAATTAAGAAGGTAAGTCACGTATTCAAACAGCTGACTGAGCATTTTCAAAAAAACACTATCTTTGCACCGCTTTTGCGGGTGTGTCGAAATTGGTAGACGAGCCAGACTTAGGATCTGGTGCCGAAAGGCGTAAGGGTTCGAGTCCCCTCATCCGCACAACCATTTTTACTTATCGTTTAGTTATCTTTTCATATGAATATTAGCAGAGAGAATCCCGACGAACTGAATGCCGTGATCCACATTGGATTTGAACCGGCTGATTATCAGCCAAAAGTAGATGCCGCATTGTTGGAATACCGCAAAAAAGCACGTTTTGATGGTTTCAGGCCAGGTAAAGTTCCACCATCCCTGGTGAAAAAGATGTACGGCAAATCTATCCAGGCTGATGAGGTTCAACACCTTCTGACCGATACACTGAACAACTATATTCACGAGAATAGCTTAAGGATTCTGGGAGAACCGCTTCCTAATGAAAATTCTCCGGAAATTAACTGGGATACCGCTGAATCATTTGAATTCATCTTCGACATTGCCCTCGCTCCCGAGATTAACCTGAATATCAGCAGTGATGAGATGATTACTGATTACAAGATCAGCATCACTCCTGAAATGATCGACAAACAGATTGAAGATTATACACGCCGGTTCGGCTCTCTTCAGCCTACCGTTGCAATATCTGAGGAAGATGTTGTAAAAGGCGACCTGTGCGAATTGAGCGATAACGATCACCAGCATGAGCATGAACATGACCATGCTGAGGAGAATCACCATCATCCGATTCACGCCCATGGGACACTAATATATATTAAGACCATCGGCGACGAGGCAATTAAAAACCAGTTCCTCGGTGCTGCTGTCGGGGACAAGCTGGTATTCAATCCTAATATTGCATTCCCTAATGAAACCGATCGTGCCAGTTTACTCAAAGTAACTAAGGATGAATTGAGCACCATTGATACCGATTTCGAATTCACCATCGCCGAAGTATCACGCTTCACTCCCGCAGAGATAAATCAGGAACTTTTCGACAAAGCCTTTGGTGAAGGTGAAATCACTTCTGATGAAGCATTCCGCAGCCGAATTGAAGAAGATCTGGAACGTCAGCTCATGCGCGACAGCCGTTACAAATTCCATCTTGATGTGCGGGCCAAGCTGATGGACGAAACGAGCGTTCCACTTCCTGAAGAATTTTTGAAAAGATGGATGCTGCTGACTTCCAAAGATGAAAGTCTGACTCAGGAAAAACTGGATGCTGATTTTCCTGCCTTTGCCATCGACCTGAAATGGAGAATGATCAAAAGCAAAATCATTGGCGACCAGAAGTTAGAGGCAACTGATGAAGAAGTCCGTGAACAGGCTATCTGGGCTGCCCAGTCGAGATATTACCAATATGGTATTTATGATGCACCAGTGGAACAACTTTTCCGCCTTGCAGATGTTTTATTGAAAAATGAAGAAGAAAAAACCCGGATGGCAGATGTTATCCTGGAAAATAAAGTCATTGAATATGTAAGGACCGTTTTCGGCCTTGCAGAACAAAGCATTAGTCTGGAAGATTTTAATCTACTCATGAATGAAAACAAAAAATGAATTCAGTAAATATGCCATGGGTCACCTTGGCATAAGCAGCCTGAACCTCGAGAGATACCAGTCGCTATATAATTATTACGTTTCCCCGACAATCATCGAAGAGCGTCAGTTGAATGTTGCTCAAATGGATGTTTTTTCCCGTCTGATGATGGACCGGATTATTTTTCTGGGCACTCCTATTGATGACGATGTAGCTAATATTATCCAGGGACAGTTGCTATTCCTTGAATCAGCTGATCCGAAAAAAGATATCATTATCTATTTCAATACTCCGGGTGGTATGGTCCATTCAGGCCTCGGCATTTATGATACCATGCAATATATTAATCCTGATATTACCACTATTTGCACCGGAATGGCCGCTTCTATGGGAGCAGTCCTTCTTGCAGGCGGAGCAAAAGGAAAACGCTCAGCCTTGAAGCACTCAAGAATCATGATTCACCAGCCTCTCGGCGGAGCCCAGGGTCAGGCATCTGATATTGAGATCCAGGTAAGGGAACTTCAGAAACTGAAAAAAGAGCTTTATGATATTCTGGCTTTCCATACCGGCAACTCCTTCAAGAAAATTGAAAAGGATTCAGACAGGAATTTCTGGATGACTTCGGAGGAGGCCAAAGAATACGGAATGATCGACGAAGTTATGGTTCGTACTGCTAAAAAATAAACTGTGCCACGCCCAACCTCAGGAAAATCAGACAACTGCTCCTTTTGCGGAAGGCCAAAGGAAGATGTCAACCTTTTAATTGCCGGGGTTTCCGGGCATATCTGTGATGCATGTATCGATCAGGCTTACAACATTATTAAAGAGGAGCTGAAAACTTCAGACAAACCTTTCAGCATCAATGATATTGAGGTAAAAACGCCGATGGAGATCAAGCTATTCCTTGATCAATACGTGATCGGTCAGGAAGATGCCAAGAAAGTGCTGTCTGTAGCAGTTTATAAT
>CAIXHD010000513.1 GCA_903919065.1 uncultured Bacteroidota bacterium | reverse complement strand
TTGCCTATAATTTTTAACTAAATCAATTCGTCATGAAAACTTTTCAGAAAAACTACATCGGTAAAGGAAAAAGAGTCGCTGACCTTAACATCCTGAAGATCACTATCAGAGTGGATGCCCTAAATGCGATCGGTTATGAATACGAAGGAATCCAGTACGTGACCTTTGAAGTGGCCGAGATGCTTCATCCGGATCAGTTTGGAAGAACCCACACCGTTTATCATAACGCACTGGTGGAAGTCATTGAACCCTCAATCGAATTCCCGGTTGAACAACCAAAAAAGAGAACGGCACGGAAGCCGAAAGTCACCGAGCCGCTTCCTTTCTAAAATCTGAAGGCCTTGGAAACAAGGCTTTTTTTATGGTCGCTCTATCCCCTTAACCCCATCCCACACACTAACCGGTCCATGAATTACTGTGCGAAGTTATTGATCGCATCACGAAAAAGTAAAGGGCAGGCCTTTCAGGTTCTTTCAGGTTGCACCTGACCCTAACCCTTGACTAGAATTCGTGACTGCTCAATGTTGGTTGCCCATAATTTTTAAACCGGCTGAGCCAGATGCCAACACAAGTCCGCAGGGCAGCGGCGCAAAAATCATGAATAACACGTTATTCACCTCCGACCTCGCTGAGATTCAAATCAGCTATTCAACAAAAGTTAAGGCAGCTGATCGCAAGAAAATCACTTGCTCAAAAGATGCTGCCAACATTCTCAGGGAAATTTACCCTGGCTTGGAACATCGCGAATACTTCTACATCCTCTGCCTCAATCGCGCAAACCAGCTCCTCGGCTTTCACCAGGTATCCGCCGGCGGGATCTCCGGAACCGTAACAGATGTCAGGCTCATCTTCCAGGTGGCTATTAAATCCAATACCTCAGGAATTATCCTGTCGCATAACCACCCTTCAGGAAACCTGACACCAAGCGAGGCAGATATAAAAATTACCAAAAAGATCAAGGATGCAGGAGCTTTCCTCGATATTCAGGTTCTGGATCACCTGATCATCTCTGAAGAAAGTTACATGAGCTTCGCAGACGATAACCTGATGCCATAAACCCACGGGAGCCTTGCGGCTCCCTTTTTTTGACCGTCTCTGCTTTGTCCTTTAATTGGCATCAAATCACCGATATCATTGCAACTAAAAGGAATGAATATGAGCCATGTAATCCGCCGTAACCTTATGCTCAAAGATCTGGACGTCAGATTGGACGCTGCCGGTAAAGTGCGCGTATGTTCAGTGGCATTCATTCTGAAAAATGGCCAGCGCGTATTCTTTCCCAGGGCAATAGCCACCGGGTTGCGCATGAATGTGAAGGAGCAGAGGATGCGCGGTATCCAGCCGGTGGATGATAAAGGCAATCCGGAAGGGCATATCTACCCGGTTGGGATCGACAATTTCGTTGAGTATAACGGTATGGAAATATTATTGTAATGACAGATATTCAATTCAATAAGCAGGGCATTCCACTGATGGCATACGGCAAAAGCTTTGTGACCGTGAC
>CAIXHD010000512.1 GCA_903919065.1 uncultured Bacteroidota bacterium | reverse complement strand
CTCGCTGCTTAAGTTTGAGAAATTCCGTGAAAACGGCCAGGTTCCTATTTCCTTTGAAAAGGCTGGTCCCCGGGAATTCATTTATTTCCAGCCCTCTAAAACAAAAATTGGAATTGTTACCTGTGGCGGACTTTGTCCAGGCTTGAACAATGTGATCCGCAGCATTGTGATGGCTGCGCATTATCGCTATGGAGTGAAGAATATTATCGGTTTTCAATATGGTTATGAGGGTCTTAACCCTGATTTCGATCATGCGATAATTGACCTGACTCCTGAGGTGGTCAGTCAGATTCATCATATCGGGGGATCGATTCTGGGTTCATCCAGAGGAAATCAGGATGTTTCTCGAATGGTGGATACACTGGAGATGATGAATATCAACATTCTCTTCACCATCGGAGGTGATGGCACACTGAGGGGTGCGCATGCCATTCATGAGGAAATCACAAAAAGGGGTCTGAAAATCGCTGTCGCAGGAATTCCTAAAACAATAGACAACGATATTAACCTGATTGATAAGTCCTTTGGTTTCGAAACAGCCTTTACGATAGCCAATGAAGTGATCAGGAATGCACATAACGAAGCTTCGGGTGCCTATAACGGCATCGCACTTGTGAAACTGATGGGACGGAATTCCGGTTTCATTGCTGCGCATGCAGCCCTCTCCATACAGGAAGTGAATTTCGTGCTGATTCCGGAAATGTCGTTTTCTTTGGATGGCCCGGATGGATTCATCGAAGTTCTTCGCAAGCGGCTGGCAACGAGGCATCACGCATTGGTGGTGGTTGCCGAGGGTGCCGGTCAGGATTTCTTCAAAGGAGAGGCTATGGAAAAAGATCCATCGGGCAATATCAAGTTAAAGGATATCGGACTATATCTGAAAGACAAGATTTCCGAAAAATTCAAAGCCGACAAATTCCCATTTGCGCTGCGCTATATCGACCCAAGCTATATTATCCGGAGTGCCCCTGCTAATGCCAATGACAGCAAGTTCTGCAGCCTGCTTGCACAGAACGCCGTGCACGCCGTAATGGCTGGCAAAACCGATTTCGTTGCCGGTCACTGGAACAACGAGTTCACCCTGTTACCAATTCCAGTAGCCGTTGCCAAGCAAAAGAAAATCGATATTAACGGAGAGCTTTGGTGGAATGTACTTGAGGCAACGGGACAGCCAGTTATGCAGGAAAAGCAGTTAAAAGAGAAGTAAGAAGATTGAAGTTAGAGATTCGAAATCCAATTCTGAATTTTGAAGTGAAAGATTCAAGTGAGCAGAGAAGTTGTTTCGGGCTTTGGACTATTTTGTCAAAGCAAGATCCAATTCCCGCGTTAGTTGACTGACGAGCTCCTTTACCGAAACTATCTCTGTACAGCGCCATGCGTTTTCTCCGGCAAACACAAATGCTTCGAGCAATTGACCTTTTGATGCATCGGCCAGTACTTTGGCGATACAATAAGGAGCCGTGCGTGGATTGCACGATCGCAGACAATGATGCGGGCATTTGAATGGAATAGTTTCGCCATTCATTGCCCTGATAGTGAATTCATTGCGGATTACACGACCCGGCAAGCCAACAGGACTTTTGATAATCGCAATGTCTTCTTTTGTTGCAGTCAGGTAAGCTTTTTTGAAATCATCATCAACATCGCACTCCGTTGTGCAGACAAACCGGGTTGCCATCTGAACCCCTGATGCGCCTAATTTTAAAAATTTAGCGATGTCGTTTCCATCCCAAATCCCTCCGGCGGCTATTACCGGTATGGTTTCTTCAACGTTTCTAATATATTCCACCAGTTCGGAAACCAATTCTTCCAGAGTTCGGGCAGTACCATTATTAATTTCATCGTAGGAAAAACCAAGGTGTCCGCCAGCCATCGGCCCTTCAAGTATCACTGCATCAGGAACCTTGTTATAATTCTGTTTCCATTTCTTGTAGATGATATTAAAGGCACGTGCCGATGAGACGATTGGGATTAACTTTATATCGGAACCGGCGGTCATTTTGGGCAAATCCATGGGAAGGCCCGATCCGCAAATAATCATATCTACCTTTTCTTCAACACAAATCCTGACCAGTTCCTCGTAGTTTGACAGGACCACCATCACATTGACGCCGATAATGCCATCGCTGAGCGAACGCGCTTTCCGGATTTCCCGTATTAATGCATCATTGTTCAGCTCAACGAATTGCGATGCTTTGGCATCTTCATACATTCCTAAACCAACACTGGCAATTATGCCGGCACAACCTTCATTGGCAACTGCAGAGGCTAAACCAGAGGCTGAAACTCTTACGCCCATTCCACCCTGGATAATTGGTGGGCTGATTTCAAGATTACCGATTTTCAGGGTAGGTATTTTTGAAGTTTCCATTTGTTCAATTTAAACTATAACCGCCAAAATAAGCGATTTGTTTTTACATTTATCACAAATAACGATTTAGTCATGTCAGAAGCATTGGGTATTGGATCAAGGGTCAGGCACCCGCAAATGGGTAAGGGAGTGATTGTTCAGGTACGTTCGGACGCCTATGAAATAGGGTTTATTGAGTATGGCGTAAAGCTTATCAAGCGTGATTATGAGGGATTGGAAGTTCTGGAGGCAGTTGAAACACCCGAGGATCTGACTTCTTATGAAGATATGGAAAAAAGCCTGATCAGGGTATTAACACGTTTCAGCGATATTCAGCAGACTGTTCATATCGGCCAAAAGTGGACCGGAGGCAAGATGGTACTTTATCCCGGTGATAAATCTTTAAAAGAGAAGGAGATTCCGATCGAAACCTTCTTCCATAAAATCGTAATGATCAGAGACCGGGTGCGTGTAATGGAACAGCGCATCAATGCCAGCAATCTGACGGATGAGGAAAAGGTTGATCTCGAGCAGTATATCACCAGGATTTATGGAAGCCTGACCACCTTTAACGTTTTATTCAAGAATAAGGAAGACCAGTTTACGGGTGACAAAAGTTAAATTCAAAGGACCAATTTAGAGATTCGAAATCCAATTCTGAATTCTGAATTATCAGGATCAAAGGGTGCTCCGGAGCAAATGACAGCATCGAGCCCCCTTGACTATGTGATTTCAAAATTCAAAACTGGCCCTGGAGCTTGATCTTTCTTTCGTCCCCCGATCTTCTTTGTCGGTCACCCTATTACCTGTTTGGCCGAATTAACTCCAAGGGAAGGTCGTTTTTTGTGCCACCGCTGCATCAGCCTGAAGGAATCGAAACCCAAAGAGTTGCCTGAGGAATTTGCTGCCTTGCCAACAGATTCAAACCTGATGGTATGTTTGCCCGGTTTAAGGGTTGCACTGCCCAGATAGTAATCGTAAACATTCATTTTCTCAGAATAAAAATTCAATATTCTGGGCTCCACCTTGGCATCCTTAAAGTTGAAATCGATAGTCATCGGCACCCTGGCAATAATATTCCCATCAAGGAGAAGCTTGTATTGCCCATAATTAAAGTCATGGCTCATTTTCAACATCAATCCCTGGTACTCTTCTTTCTCAACAGTAAAATCAGCTTCCATCCAGGCATCATTCGTCGAAGGTGTAAAAAGTATTTGCTGATTACCGGTCCAGTCGAAGCCCTCCTCTAATAACACTTTGCCTGATGAATGTCTTACTGAACCGATCATATCCTTAGCTTGGATAACAGTTTCGAGGTTTGGCAACATTCGCTGCTCATTGCCCGGCACAGAAGCGAATCTTTTGGGCTGACCAAGCTGATACCAGAAAGCAACGGTTGCAATATCGTCTTCCCGTTCCACATGTCCATCCACCTTACCAGTTTCCGATTCATCGGCAGAAATCCATCCGGTATGTTCAATTTCCATGCGTAAAGATTTCGTAAACCTCAATGGATCCTGTACGTGCCAGCGGTATAGGGTATATTTTGCACCAAGGTCCTCTTCCCCTTTGCTCATGTAAGAACAACCGGAATAGAGGTTAAGGTTCTCTGTAAATCCCCAGGCGCTGAGGAAGTAATCCTCAGTACCGGTTCCCCAGGTTGAAGGTTCTGTTTCCCCATCAACAAAATATTTGATGTCCCCTTCCCCAAACCAGTATGGACTGCGCGAGCGGACAGACATCACCGTGCCCACATAATGCCCTTTTCCATCGATATCGGCAATGAGGTAGTCGCGGCCCAATTGTTCCGGGAATTCCTGCCGGTATTGAGCACAGAAATAGGCGGTATTTTTCGGGAGCTTTTTGTATTCCGTGTAATCGAACTGGAAGTAAAAACTACGGGAAGCCTTTTTCCCATCATTGGTGACGGTTATTTTTGCAGCTGAATAAAATGGCATCTGCCAGTAGCAATTATAACCATCGCCCCCTTCAACCAGAACCTGGGCCGATCGGACCTCCTTTCTCAGTCCGAATCCTGAGGCGAAAAAATCACCGATCGGGGCCTCTACGGCAGGCATGGTATCATTATCCCAATACATCCGGATGATCAGGTCGGCAGGTGTAGCCGAACCACCTTT
>CAIXHD010000511.1 GCA_903919065.1 uncultured Bacteroidota bacterium | reverse complement strand
ACTTTAACTGCAGGTACAGGAGTTGTAACATTGAAGGTTGGTGCAACTTTAAATGTTGGAATTGCACAAAAAGCCGGTACTTATTCGGGATCATTTGCAGTCTCTGTAAATTACAACTAAGAAATTTCGCTACAAAATATAGAAGAGCGCTGCCTTTGGGTGGTGCTCTTTTTTTAATTTAATCTCACAATCATTTATTCGGCATCCTTCTCCATAATTGAACAGATAATCCAGAAATTGGAATATTTTTGAGCAGGGGTGTTTTGTATTAGTCAGGAAATGAGGTAAATAATTATTGATGGTCGGGTTGGTATAGTTCTTGATTGCCTGTTCTTATTAAGAAAACAAAAGGAAAAAGTATAAAATGAAAGCTTCTATAAAACTTCTCGCAATTGCACTGGTCCTTTTTGGATTTAGTATCAGCGGAAAGGCACAAACAAGCGCCACAGCTACTGCAACAGGTACTCTGGTTAGCGCCCTCACCATTTCAGGTAGCGGAACATTAAGCTTTGGCCGCATTGTTGCCGGTACTGCCGGTACAGTATCGGTTGCCGGGGTTCCTGCTCCATCGCCACAATCAGCACTTGGGCTTGCCGGCGGGACTGTTACCTCTGCAAGTTTTACCATCAGCGGCGCTGATGGTGCTCAATATGTTGTTACTCTTCCTTCCGCTGCCGTTCGTGTTAACCATTCCGACGGAACAAACTGGATGGAGGTTTCCTCTTTTTCCTGCGATGTTGCCACTCCGGGAACCAGCGTTGCCGGTACCACAGCAAGCGGAACATTATCCGGAACCAGCAGAACTTTTTATGTGGGTGGAACGTTAAACGTTAAAACCGGAGATCCGATTGGAACCTATACTTCCGCCACTTTTCCGGTAACAGTTAGCTACCAGTAATATCCGGGTAAAATTAATTGGTAATGAAAACTTCAATACGTCTCTTCGCCTTCATAATAATCCTGATGGGATTCGGGGTAAGAGCCTATGCCCAGTCAACGGCTTTCGCCTCGACTACAGTTGTTCTTATTACACCCATCGGAATAACGAAAACATCTGAAATGCATTTTGGTACCGTGGCAGCCAGTGGCACGCCGGGTACTATCATTCTTGAATATAACGGTACCACCGCCATTGGAACCGGCGGCGCCACCATCGTAAGCGCCGGAGCTGCACAACCAACAGTAGCGCAGTTTAAAGTTACCGGTCTGGTGGGTGATACTTTTTCGATCCAACTGCCTACAGAAGATCTGGTACTCATTGGACCAACTGACGGCATGAAAGCCGGGTCTTTTAAAGCTTCTATTGACGGAACCAGCGATGTTGCCACGGGCACAATTGTTGAAGGTGGCACCACCATTTCAGTGAAAGGAATACTGACTGTTCCGGCAAATTCGGTTGCAGGGTCGTACGCTGATCCAAACCAACTCGTTATTAAAGTAAATTACAATTAATTTTTTCCGATCGGAAACAGCATAGCAGCCATCATGAAAAAGCTGATCCTGATATCTGTTTTAACATGCGTAATCCTCGCATTACCTTTGATCGGGGTGTATTCGCAGGTTCAGGTAACTACTGAAGTTGCCGCATCTGCCATGACTTCGGTCAGTATTGTTGTGCCAATTGCAGCCAGGGAGACCTCCCAATTGAGTTTTGGCCGCTTTTATCCGGGACAAACCGGTGGCACAATAACGATAAGTCCTCAGGGGAACCCGGAAACTACTTCTGGAGTAAATGTTGTCAGTGCTACCAGCGCCGGCATTTTTTCCGTATCAGGGCAGGGCGATGCCACATTTGCTATTAACCTTCCGAATGGCCCGGCCATCCTTACAAGCAGCGATGGCACCAAAACCATGCAGGTGAGCAATTGGGTGAGTGTGCCTGAGAATGGCGACGCCAAAGTCAGGCTTCAGGGCGGTGCACAGGAAGTCAGAATCGGGGCAACACTTAGAGTGGGTTCACTGGATGAAAATCCAAAAGGAATATATGAGGGTACGTATGAAATCACCTTTGGTTATAACTGACCTGAATTTACAGATTTAGTTTTCAGACTTGTACATTTCACACTCGTATTATATTTTTATATTTGTGTGGAATAATTAAGGATTATTTAAAATGCTAGGATCTAAAAAATTAGGTAGCCTGATTGTCGGACAAAAATCGCTGACAAAACTGGCTTTACTGTTTGGATTAATTTTATCTCCGGGATTCATTACCATGGGTGTAAAAGCCCAGGGTAATCTGCTCATCACTCCGCGCCGTGTGGTTTTCGAAGGCACGAAAAAGAATGAGGAGCTAAACCTGGCCAATACCGGATCCGATACCGCCACCTTCAACGTTTCGATGGTACAATACCGGATGAAGGAGGATGGAGCATTTGAAGAAATCAAAGAACCGGATCCCGGTCAGAATTTCGCCGATAAATATGTCAGGTTCTTTCCCCGAACAGTAACTCTTGCACCAAACGAATCGCAGGTGGTTAAGATGCAATTGTACAGGACCAGCGAACTGCAGCCCGGCGAATATCGCTCTCACGTTTATTTCAGGGCAGTTCCAAAAGCAACAGCTCTGGGTGCTGAGGAGGTGAATAAGGATACTACAGCATTATCGGTAAAACTGGTTCCGATTTTTGGAATCACCATTCCTGTGATTATCAGGGTTGGAGAAAATACCACCAAGGTTACTCTCAGTGACCTGGCCTTTGAAACCGTAAATGATACTATTCCGCGACTCAGCCTCTCCTTTAATCGCCTTGGCAGCATGTCGGTTTACGGCGATATCGATGTTTTTTATATACCTCCAACAGGTAAGGGGGCTCAGGTAGCAACTCTGCGGGGTGTGGCTGTTTATACTCCTAACCCGATGCGTAAGATTAAAATGGATTTGCAAAAGGGGGAGGGGATTGACTACCGTAAGGGCAAATTGCAGGTGACCTACTCAGCACAGGCTGAAGACAAAAAGGGAAAATTTGCCGAAGCGGAGTTGATATTGAAGTAAGACAGAGTAGATTCTGAAGTAAGAAAGAGGAGATTCGAATTCAGAATTCTGAATTACGAGGTTTGAGATTCAAGTGTGCGCCGAGGTAGAAAGGTGTCGGGTATCGGGTATCAGGTATCGGGTGTCAGGTAGCCCGCTTGATCCTGATCATTCAAAATTCAACATTGGTCATCGAATCTCAACATTCAAAATTACGTCTTCATTTGAGCCTTGTCCGTTAATTCTCGTTTTCCATGTTTGAGGAATCCGTCCTGAATAAGGAAAAATCAACCTGGATCAATATCTTTATATACTAGACGTATAGTCTGTTAAGAGCAGTGGCCCGATTCTTGGTATGCGTACACGCTTATTAATATGGTATGATTATATTTGCTGAAGGGATGAAGGGACACATGGATAAAGGGAAAAGCGATCAGATAGCGGGAAAAATGAACAATCGGAATTTATTTAATTCGATTGCGATCTTTATTGGGGTAATTTTGTCGCTTGGGTCCTTTTCCCCGCTGATTGGTCAGGCAACGATTACCTCCACTGCCACTGGCGGAGATTGGGGTAGTACTAGTTCATGGGTAGGTGATTTAGTTCCTCAGACAACTGATTTTGTTGTTATTGCGTCGGGTGCTACTATTAATACGGTTAATAGTCAAACCTGCGCAGGAATAACGATAACAGGAACTCTTAATATGGCCAGCAGCAATGTTCTTACAGTTAATGGAAACGTTAGTGGCAATGGAACCTGGTCAGCGTCTAGTAGCACGAGGAATATTGTTGTAAGGGGAAACTGGACTTTTAATGGGACTTCCTCCGGAAGCGGAACCGTTACATTCTCGGGATCCAATGATCAAACATTAAGTGGGAAAATAAATTCAGGTAATGGGGGAAAGTTAACCATCGATAAATCCGGAGGTGTTGTTTCGCTTCTCAATTCAATAACGATGAATTCTAGCGGAAGTACATTTACTCTTACCAGCGGCACATTTGATCCGGGATCCTCCAAGTTGACGACTAAATCCAGAACTTTCACAGCGGGCACGTTAAGAGTTGGAGCTGCCGTCTGGTCAGATAACTATAGCGGTACAATTACTCAGCCTGCCGCAGGTATAATTGAGTATAATGCAAATGGAAACCAGACTGTAAACAATGTGGCATATCCTGGTCATCTTTTAATTTCTGGGTCCGGGACAAAAACATATACAGTTTCTACCGCAAGAATAATCACAGGTAGTCTGACCATTAACAGTGGTGCCGAATTTGCTACGGCAGGAAGCTTCACCATCACTGTTACAGGTATTACAACAATCGATGGTACCATGACAATTGGTGGTGCCGCACTCAGAACTTTCACAGGCAACATACTGATAGATATTGGAGGCACCTGGAATGCGACCAGTGTTTCGGGTATCAATATTGGAGGAAATCTCCAGTTTGACGGTTCAACTTTTACTTCCGGAAGCGGGACATATACTTTTACCGGTTCCGGAAAAACTTTAAGCGGCACCGGTATAATTCCGATTACTGCAGCAACATTTTCCGGAACCTACACTAATAATGATGCACTGTCATGTGGTACCCTTCTGGTTAATTCAACCAGAGTTCTGACAAATAACGGTACCATAACAGCCACCACCTCCCTTGGGGGATCCGGCGAGTTGGTTCAGGGGGGTACTGGGACTCTGAATATTGGGAGTGGTTCAACAATAGGAATACTCAATGCAACTGCTTCGGGAAATAAAGTAAATTATACCGGAGGAGCCCAAAGTGTCAAGGCTACAACTTATGCAGACGTCATATTTTCTGGTACCGGGGCAAAGACCATTGCCACAGGAACTATTATTAATGGAACCCTGTCCATTGCAGGCAGTCCAGTTATAGCTAATATCAATGCGGGTTTAAGTATCAATGTCGGAACTCTTACTTTGGGTGGTTTAAATAAAATCAACGGCACCTGGGGAAACACGGCTTCAGCCGCGACTTATAACGATAATAATTACTTCAGTGCTACAAGCGGAGTTTTAAATGTTATTCATGATTCCAGACCTACACCTTTATTCTCGGGGATTACCGGGAGTCAGAGCCAGTGCTTTGGCACAGCAACTGTTACACTTAGTGGAACAGTGAGTGCTCCAGGTCCGATTTATGCTTTGAATGGCGGTATCGTCACGGTCAATATCAACGGAGTAAATCAAACAGCTATCATTTCCGGAGGTTCTGGAAGTTTTTCGGTTACTTATAATACATCTGCAATTCCTGCCAGCCTGACCCCTTATGCAATCACTTACTCATTCCCGGGTGACGTGAACCTGACAGCTCCTGCAGATGAAGCCGCTACAACTTTAACTGTCAATGCAACAACTATTACCGCTCAGTCAACTGCAGCTCAATCACAATGTTTTGGTGGAACCTTTACGCCGATTACCGTTACGGCAAGCGGAACCGGATTGTCCTATCAATGGTTTAGCAATACCAGTGCAGTCAATTCAGGAGGTAGTTCGCTTGGTGCAGCTAACGGTGCTCAAACCAGCAGTTACACACCCCAGACTAATGTTGTGGGAACATTGTTTTATTATTGCGTTGCTACCGGTAGCATTTGCGGATCAGCCACCAGCGCCATTTCGGGCGCATTTATTGTTTCGGGAACTCCTGTCGCACCCACTTTGGGTTCAGCTGTCCCTGCCAGTGGTAGTGTAGTTTGTGTTGGTTATAATGACGGAATAGTCACAGGAACAGGAGGTTCCGGTGGGGAAGCAAACGAATATCAGGTGAGCATAAACGGTGGAACTTCATACATCTCCTATACAAACGGGGCAGCGATTTCAACAAGCGGGGCCACCGGAAATATTATCGTTCAGGGAAGAAGAACCGGAGGAGCTACGGGGTGTTCAGACACCCCCTGGAGTACCCTTAGTACCTGGAATCTGAGCTCGGCAACAATTAACGCATCCTTAAATGCCGCGACCCCGACAACCGGTACCACAATTTGTGCCGGGTACAGTCCGAGCGCCACAATAACAGCAGGTACCGGAGGCTCTACAGGTGCAACTGACTTATATGAATACAGCATAAATGGTGGAACGGGCTGGTCGGCCTATACCCCCGGAGCCGCTATTACCACTGCGGGTGCCACTACAAGCGTCCAGATCAGGGTGAGCCGTTCAGCCGGAAGTTACGGTTGTTCTGCCACCGGTCCGACAACCATAGTTACCTGGCCGGTTTCAACCACCCCGGTGGCGCCAACGCTTAGTGCGGCAAGCCCTGCCGATGGTACAACCATTTGCGCCGACTTTAATACGGGTACAGTCACAGCAACCGGAGGATCAGGAGGTTCCACTGGCGCTGCCAATGAATATCAGGTTAGCATAAATGGCGGAACCACTTTCTCTGCATATACCAACGGCGCTGCGATTTCGACTACAGGCGCCACAGGAAGCGTTATTGTTCAGGCTCGCCGAACCAGCGGAGACTATGGATGCACCAGTACTCCATGGAGTACAATCTGTACATGGACGATCAGTTCGCCAACTGCCAATCCAACATTAAATGTGGCCACTCCCTCAAACGGTAGCTCAATTTGCCAGGGTTACTCCCCCAGCGCAACTTTCAATGCCGGCACAGGCGGTTCAACCGGAGCAGCTGATTTATATGAATACAGTATCGACGGTGGATCTAACTGGTCGGTTTATACCGCAGGAGCAGCAATAACAACAACCGGTGCCACAACCAGTGTTAAGATCAGAGCCAGCCGCTCGGGCGGGAGCTACGGCTGTTCCGGTACCACCACCACCAACCTCGTAACCTGGTTGATTTCTTCTGCCACTGTGAATCCACAGTTAAATAATTCTACCCCCTCAAGCGGTTCCCCAATTTGCACTGGTTACACACCAAGCGCCATTATTACTCCGGGTTCAGGAGGCTCAACAGGTGCAGCGGATCTTTATGAATACAGCATTAACGGAGGAACAAATTGGTTTACCTACACCTCCGGAACCCCGATCACGACCACAGGAGCAACCACCTCCGTACAGGTAAGGATAAGCAGGACAGCCGGGAGCTACGGGTGTTCCGCAATGAGTTCATTGGTAGTTGTTACCTGGCCGGTAAATTCGCCAACAGTAAATCCAACCTTAGGCAGTGCCACTCCGGGTGATGGCGTTACTATTTGTGCCGGTTACAGTCCGGTTGCAGTGATCACAGCGGGTACAGGCGGTTCTGCCACCGCAGCTGATACCTATGAATACAGCATAAATAACGGAGGGACATGGTCAGCCTATACTTCCGGAGTATCTATTAATACTACATCGGCCACTGGAAGTGTCAAGGTAAGAGCAAGCCGCTCGGCGGGCTCCTTCGGTTGCAGCCCTACCGGTCCGACAGTCATAGTATCCTGGCCGATTTCAGCTGCTGTTGTAAATCCAACTTTAAACCTAGCCACTCCAATCAGTGGTACCGCTGTTTGTGCGGGATATACCGGTCCGGGTGCAACTATTACAGCCGGATCCGGTGGTTCATCAGGTGCAGCTGATGTATATGAATATAGCATCAATAACGGAGGTGCCTGGTCAGCATATGTATCCGGGAATCCAATTAACACGACCGGTGCCACAACAAATATTCTGATCAGAGTGAGTCGTACTGCCGGAAGTTACGGTTGTACAGGAACAGGTCCAACCACCATTGTCACCTGGCCAGTAGCTGCAAATCCTGTGTCACCAACCCTGAGTTTAGCCAGTCCGATATCCGGAAGTATGATTTGTGCCGGATATAATACAGGTACTGTAACCGGTACAGGAGGTTCCGGGGGTTCAGCAGGTGCTGTCAATGAATACCAGGTAAGTATTGACGGCGGAGGTGCATACAATACTTATACGAATGGAGCAGCAATAAACACCGCTGGTGCAACAGGAAGCGTAATCGTTCAGGCGCGAAGGACCGGAGGCAGCTACGGCTGTTCGGCTACTTCATGGACCACTATCTGCAGCTGGACAGTAAGTGCCGCCACTGTTAACCCAACCCTGAATGCAGCAACTCCCGCTAATGGGACCTCTATTTGCGCAGGATACAGTGTAAGTGCAACCATTACTGCAGGTTCAGGAGGTTCAGTCAATGCCACGGATACTTATGAATACAGTATCAATAATGGAGGTGCCTGGACAGCTTATACATCAGGATCGACCATTAATACCGCCTTAGCTACCGGAAATGTTCTTATCCGGGCCAGCCGGTCATCCGGAAGTTATGGT
>CAIXHD010000510.1 GCA_903919065.1 uncultured Bacteroidota bacterium | reverse complement strand
TTGTTCTGGTTGATTTCTGGGCCAGCTGGTGCGCACCTTGCCGTATGATGGCCCCGGTTTTAAATGATTTAGCTGGTGAGCTTCCTGAAGATGCTTTTGTAGGTAAAGTGAATGTCGAAGAATATCAGTCACTAGCCCAACTATTCAGTACTCCCGCGATATTTGATTTGCAACCGCAACCTTGTTCTGATTTTCGCAATGGCCGAAATGATCATCAATCCGGTCATGCCCTCAGCCCCTTCAAAGGGGAATGATTATGTAAATGATCTTTGACCACATAAGTTGTAAAATCCATATTCAGATTTCGGTTTAACAGGATATCATGACCCATACAAATTCCGACTATCAGGGTTAACCCGACATTCTCGGAATTGAGTTGTTGCGCCTGGCCCAGTGGATTACAGGAAACTTTGTGAATGCAACTTTCAGAATTTACCTCACTCTGCTTTAACCCACCCACACTGCAGGATACGGCAGCCACCGTGAACCCTCTTTCGAT
Source organism: uncultured Bacteroidota bacterium (assembly GCA_903919065.1). GTDB lineage: Bacteria > Bacteroidota > Bacteroidia > Bacteroidales > UBA12481 > UBA12481. The sequence goes on along the minus strand of CAIXHD010000510.1, from coordinate 4,083 downwards.
CAGCATGCTTTCAAGGATTCTGACATGCTGTTCCATTCCGTAACAATAGGCTACTCCCAATCTTTTATATTTCACCCGTGTGGCATACTCAATAATTTCATCGAGTCGTGAAAGCTGGCCAGCCCTGTCGAAATCAACGAGTTCAGCTGCCGCCTGAACGATAGCGCTGGTTGATACATCCAAATACTGATTAATGATCTCGGATTTGTTGAAGTTTTCACGGTTGCAAGAGATTTGTTGCTTTCGGCAAACTTTATTGAAACAGGTTGTGCAATTCATAGGTTTAATTGGAACCAATTGGAAAAATATTCATTCCTGACTGGAAATGTACAGTGGTTAAATTCATTGGTCTGGCTATCCAGTCGGCATAGATCAGCTTTTTCGTACCGTAAGGAGTCGTAATTTCCGCATCTGCACCTACAATATTACTGCGGAAAGAATCGAAGTACTTTTCAAGAGGGGTCATCAAAAGTTGAATTATAGACAGCCCGTCATTAGTAGGTATAATTATTTTCATATAATTATCAGATAATCAGACATATTAGACAAAGATAGTTATCGCAATCTATTCTCTTCTCTCCACAGATGTGATATTTGACCTAAGTATTTGTGATAATTGTCACAAAATGCGTAATTTAGGAATCAAAATCAGCGATAAATGAATTCAGAAGAGGGTGTTAACACTGTTAAATGCCGGGACTGCTCCGATAAGTCCTGTGCTACCGCTGTTCTTGATAATAGTGAGATGGACATTATTTTCCGGAACCGTTACATCAATATAATTAAAAAGGGGACTAATATTCTGAATGAAGGTTCGCCTGCATCGCATATCATTTACCTCAGATCAGGATTAATCAAAGAATATATGCGAAGGCCTGATCAACAGGAGCAGATCATACAGATCATACTACCTCATTCTTATCTTGGGCTGACTTCAATATTTGGTGACAAAGTGAATCACTATTCCTACTGTGCCCTTACCGATCTCCGGGTCTGTTACATCGATATTGATGTGTTTACCGGGCTGATTAAAAACAATGGAAATTTCGCATACGAGATATTGACTTCAGTGGGAAGGGATAGTCTTAGAAGCTTTCATCGGTTTGTCAACCAAAGCAATAAGAAGGTTTATGGACGGGTTGCCGATATCCTGATTTACTTTTCGAAGGTGATTTTTACCAGTGAACATTTTCAGATTCCTTTAACAAGAAGCGAGATCGCGGATATGGTAGGAACTTCGAGGGAGAGTACGGGAAGGGTCCTGGCGAAATTTAAGGGAGAAGGGATCATTGATATACGCGGCAAAAATGTGCAGATAAAAAATATGCTTAAACTAGAGCAGATCAGCAAGTATGGTTGAAAATTTTGTTCAAGCCTCAAGTTTTAATGAAGTCCAGTGTCAAAGGGGGCAAATTCTACAACTCCGGTTTTAATGAACGAACCAGAGGTACTGAAACTTTTATTGGCAGGTGATCCGGCAGCGGTCCGATCGCTCGTTGATCAATATCAGCCGATGGTACTGAGAACCGCCCGGGGATTTGTCAGGAATACAGAGGATGCCCGCGATATAGCCCAGGAAGTCTTTATCGATATCCTCACTAACCTTCATCGTTTCAAGGGCCAGGCCAGTCTATCTACCTGGATTTATCGAATAACCGTAAACCGGTCGCTGAATTATCTGCGCAATAGTAAACGCAGGCAAAGCCGTTTATTTTATTCAGAAGATCAGAATGAAGGTAGAAGAAGTGAAGCCGTGAATATCAGCGATCCCGATCAGAAAAATCCGGCAGAACTGCTTGAACAACAAGAAAGGTCGGAAACTCTTCATACTGCCATCCTCTCCTTACCGGGCAAGCAGCAGGTTGCTTTTAACCTGGTCGAATACGATGATCTCTCCTATAAAGAGATTGCCGAAATCATGCACCTGACCATTTCATCAGTTGAATCACTGTTATTCAGGGCCAGGAAAAACCTTCAAAAGAAATTGTGGGTGTGCTACAAAGCTTCCACCAGCAGAGAAAATGGAACCAAACCGAAAAGTTGACAACTTTAACCGCAAGTTTTTGACGAATCGATTGTCTAAACCAATAAACACCTATTCCATGAACTGTAAAAATTGTCGAACCGATCTGGTTGGATTTATCCGGGGAACCTTGCCAAAGGGTCTGGAAGTCCAAATCCGGGAGCACCTCAATGGGTGTGAGGAATGCCGGTCATTCGCCGATTATCTTCGCACCACACTGAATGTCATCCACCAGGAAAAAGTAATACCTGCAGATCCATTTCTGGCTACCCGGATTGAAGGGATTTTATCGAAATCCGGAGCAGCTTCACGCCGGTTATCCTTTCTGCCTAAATTAATTCCTGCCCTCACCTTCAGTATCTTTATTCTGGCTGGTATTGCCGGTGGTATCGGACTGGGACATGCGTTGATGCAGGCAAATGAAAATCAGAATATCGCTTCACAGCAAATGAGTTTTCTGGTTGATGACCTCAAGCAGGAACCAATTGAAAGTTTTTTAATGGGATTATAATATGAAAAACTATAGACTCCTTATCGGGTTAAGTATGTTCCTGGTTGTTACAAATATTGCCACAATCCTGACTGTTGTCCGGCATATCCGGAATCAGAAAGATGCAACAGGAACAGAGCTTAAACAGGAGGGCAACATGGATAACAAAAACCCGACTGACCTTCCTGACACCCAAAGGACACTATTTTTTACTAAGGCCCTGGCGCTTGATTCAAACCAACAATCGGCTTTCCGCGAGGTCAACCGGAATTACGGCAGACAAACTAAGGAAATCAGCCAGGCCATGAGCCTCCTTCGTGAACAACTCCTGCTGGAATTGGATCAACCGGAACCTGATACCGTCAAGCTGAACAACCTTTCGGATCAGATTGGAAAGAAACACACCGAGCTGAAAAAGATGACAATTACCTATTACCTGGGTTTAAAATCAATCTGCAACAGTGATCAGAAGAAAGCCCTGTTCGAAATATTTCAGAAATTATTATCTCCGGAAAGTAATGTGAATGTACCAATGGGCAGTCCGGAACGTCGGGGCCAGAATGGCCAGGGGCAAGGGCAAGGGCGTGGACCAAGGTGGAAAAACCAAAAGGATTCAATCTCAAATAAATAATCTTAATTCATGTTTGCAAACCTATCGCAAAACCTTCTCGCCCCCCCTGCCATTAGGCTCAGTAAAGCCGAAAGGTTGTTTAAACTGTAAAGAAATTTATTTGAATTTCAAATCCTTCATTTTCACTTCATTTTCAGGTATTACCTATGTAGCGAAATCAACATTAATAAATTTAAATAAATACAAAATGAAAAAATTAAGCATTAAAATCGCACTGGCTGTCGTCATGATCGCAGCCGGAACTTTAGGTCTTCAGGCTCAAAACGGTAAAGGAGCAGGTGCTCGCGGAACCTCTACCGGAACCCGGGTTAATTCAGGTATGATGACCGGCGCCAAAAACGGTGGTGTTTGCACGGCAACTTCGCAGCAAGCCGCACAAACAAAAAGTGGTAACACTGCAGTTAAATCAGGCACCGGAACCGGTGTTTGCGATGGAACCGGCGTAGCAACCAGCCAAGGCAAAAAACAACGCAAGGGCAAATAGATCCATATAAAACTTTTGTTAATAGTTTCAGTTGTCCATGGTCAGGGGTAAAACCTTGATTCATGGACAATTTTTTTTAAATCAGTTATGACTTTTGCCAATACCTCGGATTTTAATTCCCGTCCAACTATTTTTCCTTTCATGAGATCGATTTTGGCTGGTTATAAACTTTTATAATCAGCCAAAACAGGGCTGTCGGATTATCGGGACCTATTGAAGGTAGTTGAGCAGAACCCGGATGAGTGTGGTTTCATCGAAAGGCTTGGTAACGAAATCGTTCATGCCTGCTGCGATGCAGTGGTCGAGTTCGCTCCTTAAGGCGTTGGCTGTTAATGCGATAATGGGGATGTCCCCGCTGATTTCACTTCGGATGATTTTTGTTGCGGTGATGCCGTCCATCATCGGCATCTGGACGTCCATTAATATGAGGTCGAACCGGTTGGACGTCATCTGGT
>CAIXHD010000509.1 GCA_903919065.1 uncultured Bacteroidota bacterium | reverse complement strand
TCGAGATTGATGTTTGTATAATCGGGAGTAACCATGGGTTCTTTTATTCTTGTTTTTTGCGGGACACAAATTAAGGAAGTTTTTCAACGGGATACTGCCAACTTTTTTTAATTAATGCGTATTTTGAGCGTACAAACGAAACAATCATTCTAATTCCCGAAGCAATGAAATTCAGGTGGATAAAAAACAAATTTGTCATCGCCGGTGCGCTTGTGCTGGTGGTCGCTGCGATTCTGGTCTTCTCTTTGTCAACTCCACCAACTGATAAAAGTAAGGTCAAAGGTACCATTGCATCTTATTACCCGGCAATCGGCGACAATGGTCATGTGCGGTTTATATCGAATCCCGGCAATGTGAAAGTCCACTTCGAAAAGGATCCTATTGTTGACCGTTTATTTAACTGTGTTAAAAGTGATGATAATAATCCGGTGGCGATGGACGGAAAGGTGCGATGCATCTCGGCAACTAATGTGATCATTGTCACTAACGAATAGCTGGTTTACCTTGATATTACTATGATCAGGGTAAGACGGCCACATATCTTAGCATTTGCATTTCTTGTTTTCTGCGGATCTCTCCAGCTGCATGCTCAGCAGCAGGTGCACGGTCTTGTTATCGATAAAGTCAGCCGCCAGCCCATGCCGTTTGTCAGTATCACGGTTAAAGGAAGCACTTTCGGCACCGTCAGCAATCAGAATGGGGAATTCACCCTGAATCTCGATAAAATCAATAAGTCCGACAGCGTTGTTTTTCAATACCTGGGGTATGAAGCCATCAAAATAAAAAGCAATCAGTTGAAGGCCGGAATGGTTCTTGAAATCAAAGAAAAAAGAGTCAGCCTTAAGGAAATTGACATCGTCGCCAACCCAATGAGCGCTGAGGAACTGATCAGAAAAGCCGTGGAAAACAGAGCCGAAAATTATCCGGTGATTGCGCAGAAAAGAGAAGTTTTCAACCGTAGTAATAAAGCCTCCTACATAAATGCTTTTGACCTTTCACTGAAAAAGAGTGATATCCCTGAGTTTGATAAGACCCTCATCCGGCAGATGGTCGACAGCGTTCCCCGCTATTCAAGATCCTACTCTGATTATTTGTATACCCTTTATACGATTCCGGCCGATTCAGGAAAAACAAAGAATAAAGTGGAAGGGATAAAGAATGTGGTCTTAAAGGAACAAAACGGTGGCGGGTTAGATGATGTCAAAAGGATAATTACTGATCTCTTCGTTCATAAAAAAGGCGATAATACGTTCTGGAAATACAAAACAGGCTTGCTGTCGTTTAAGGAAAGTCATGTTAAAATATCCATGGCGGAGTCCGACAGTGCATCAAAGAAAAACATGTCCACACTCTATTTTTTGAATGGAGATCTGGGCTGGGACTGGGATTTTATTAAAACCCCCAATCATTACAGATACGAAAAGAAAGGCATTATGGCGATCGGTGATGAAGAGGCGTATGTCATTCGTTTTACCGGCAAAGCAGGTGGCGATTTTCAGGGAATGATTTATATATCCACCGGTACTTTTGCTATTCTGAGAATAGAATATTCCCTGAAAGAGAGTAAAAAAGAAAAGGGAATCGATCTTCTGGGAATTAGTTACAATGAGGAGAAAGATGATGGCCTGGTCCTGTACGAGAAAGATAAATCCGGCTATTTTCTGAAATATTCCATGAGGAGTACGGCAATGAAATATGGCCTCGACCGTCCGTTCGAAGTTGTCAGAAAGGAGAAGCGGCCTATCCTGAATAAAACGATTAATGAAGCAGCCCTCAAGTTGAACATTCAGGGTCGACAGGAAGATACCCAGGAAACTCTCATTGTATTTCGCGAAAAAAGCGATGTAGAGAAATTTAAGGGAATCCTGGAAAAGGGAGCAAAACCTGAACGCATAACTGCCTATTCTGATTCCATTTGGAAGGGGTATTCGATAATTGAACCTACCCGGCAGATGAAGGAATATCGTGCGAAAATTGGCAATTAGGCAATCGACATTGGATAGCATTCGTCAAATAGTTATATCAGAGCATTGATAATAGCTATACCTTCCCTGTTTGTTTGCCCTTGTTAATGACAAAAAAATCCACCCCTGACCCAATAGGAATCCGCACAGAAGCTGATTTCCTGAAACTGTTACAGGAGCTGCAAATCCATCAGATTGAACTGGATATGCAGAACAGGGAGTTAATTCTTGCCAGTGAGCGAGCAGAAATTGCGGCAACCAGGTACGCTGAATTATACGATTTCGCCCCCATCGCCTATTTCACCCTTCGCAGAGATGGCGAAATTACACAGATAAACCTCAATGGGGCAAGTATCCTGGGTATTGAACGCTCATTCTTAAAAGGCAGGCTTTTTGGCAATTTTGTCGAAAGAGAATCAACACCCGGATTCAAACTCTTCCTTGAGAATGCTTTTAGCAGTTATGCCAAAGAAACGTGCGAGCTGATCCTGGAAACCAGGGAGGGCCAGCAGATATATCTTCACCTTACCGGCGTTGTTATCAAAAATTCGGAGCAATGCAGAGTGGTTGCTCTCGATATAAGTGAACGAAAACAGACAGAGAATTATCGGGAAATCAGCCGAAAAATTCTGAAAGTTCTCAATGAGCCCGGAAAATTGAAAGAAGCCATCGTTAGAGTTCTGGATATTTTGAAATTGCAGACCCGGGTAGATGCATGCGGCATCCGCCTTCAGGAAGGAAGTGATTATCCTTATATTGCACAAAAAGGCTTTTCAGAGGATTTTCTCATGACTGAGAATTCAATTTTAGGCCGCACCAAAGATGGTGGCATATGCCACGACCCGGATGGGAAAGTCAGCCTGAATTGCACTTGTGGAATGGTTATTACCGGTAAGGTTGATGATGATAACCCGTTCTTTACACCAGGAGGAAGCGTTTGGACAAACGATTCTATACCTTTTCTCGATTTGCCTTCTGATGAAGATCCCCGGCTTAACCCGCGCAACCAGTGTATACATCATGGCTTTGCATCCGTTGCCCTGATTCCCATACGGACCAGAAACAGGAATGTTGGCCTGATACAGTTTAACAGCAGAATAAAAGGAGCCTTTAACCACATTGTAATTGAACAGCTCGAAGAGATAGCCTCTCACATTGGAGAAGCCCTGATGCGCAAAGCCGATGAGGAATTGCTGCACGAAAGCCACCAGATTCTTTCCGCTTTTATGAATAGCGCACCATTCTTTGCTTTTGTTAAAGAGGTTACTCCTACGAAAAGCGTTGTGCTTAAGGCCAGCGAAAATTTTCGGGAAATGATCGGCATTCCCGGTTCTGAAATGATTGGTAAAAACATGTTTGATTTGTTTCCGGCTGATCTGGCTCAAAAAATGACCGACAATGATTGGACCATTGTAGCTGAAAACAAGATTGTCGAATTTAATGAGTCACTCAATGGCCGTGATTATGCCACGTCGAAATTCCCGATTTTCATCGGAGGCAAGCATCTTCTTGCAGGTTATAGCCTGGATGTTACCGACCGAAACCTCCTGGAACGAAAACTGATAGAAAGCGAAAAGCAATACCGGATTCTGGTTGATACAGCTCAGGAAGGAGTTGTTGTTGTTCAGGGCGGCTTTTTTAGGTTTGTTAATCCCAGGATGATCAATACCACAGGCTATTCTGAGGAGGAACTCTTAATCCTGCCGTTCCTCGATATAGTCTTTGACGATGATAAAGAGCTGGCAATAAGCAACTATAGAGCGAGAATGGCCGGGAACCCGGTCGCAGACCGTTACCAACTCAGGGCATTAAAAAAAGACAGGAGTATTATCTGGGTTGAAATCAGTGGTGTTCAAGTGGAATGGCAAGGAGAACCGGCTATAATCTACTTTGTAATTGATATCACAGATCGAAAGAGAATCGAAGAGGAGATTCAACTTAAAACTCACGAGCTTCAAAAGCTGAATGCTGAAAAAGATAAATATTTCTCGATTATTGCCCATGATCTTCGCAGCCCGTTCCAGACCCTCCTGGGCATCTCATCTCAGAGTGCTGAAGAATTGTTGATCCTGCCGGAAGAAAAGGTCAGGAAGATTGCAGTTAACATGAGGAAATCGGCAAGCCGGCTTTTCGATCTGCTGGAAAACCTGCTGGAATGGTCGCAGATACAGCGGGGCATAATTACATTTAAACCGAGGTTGTTCAGGGCAGCCGATACTTTTACCCGGATTGCTGCCATGGTCCGCCTGACGGCAAATAAAAAAATGATTAAGATCAGCTTGGATGTGCCAGACGATCTGAAAATATACGCAGATGAGCAAATGTTCGAGAGCCTGATCCGCAATTTCGCTTACAATGCAGTAAAATTTACTCCCAAAGGAGGTGAGGTTAACATCAGGGCGATCATCATGCCCGACAATACAGTCCATATTTCAATCACGGATAACGGAATCGGAATGAGTCAGGAAATGCTCGGTAAACTCTTCCTCATGGAGGAGCAGGTAACCAGAAAGGGCACCGACGGGGAACCCAGCACCGGTCTGGGATTGGTTATTTGCCGCGATTTTATTGAAAAGCATGGCGGAGAGTTATGGATTGAGAGTGTGGAAGATAAGGGAAGCACCTTTACTTTCAGTCTGCCGGTGCCGGTACGGAAATAGTCAAATTTTCACACTGTACTTTCAGTGACTCGTTTTTTTAGGAATTTCAATGAAGAATTGTGTTCCTTCAATCTCATCGGAAGTAAAGGAAACCTGTCCTTTCAGATATTTTTCGCCGAGAAGTTTCATGCTGTATGTTCCAAGTCCACGATCCACGCCTTTCGTTGAAAAGGATCTTTGAAATACCTGGGCTTTTATTTCCGGCGTCATGACGGAATCGTTATGAACGGAGAAACTCAGGTGATTCAGGTTCTCAATCAGGAATATGGTAACCTTGCCTCCCTCGGCAGTTGCTTCAAGGGCGTTTTTGATCATATTGGTCAGTACCCTGTTCAATAATACTTTGTCGGTTAAAACAGGTGATGGATTGCAGGCCACTATAGTTTCGATATTCCGCTTTTCGGCAACCTGATGTATCCTCATCTGCGCAGCCACTTCATAGATTAATATTAGCGGATCGGTAAGCTCGTATTTAACGAAAATCTCACCTTTCTCAGCGCTTAAAAGGTCGCGTTGGCTGAGTATTTCTTCAACCAGCTGAGTGGAAACAGAATGGAGAGTTTCAATAGTTGACTTAATCTCGGTCACATCTTCCGTCTCCTTCAGTATTCCTATAAGCCCGTCCAAACTGCCCGCTTTATTAATCACATCGTGAAAGAAAATTCTTTCCATGGCATGCCGGCGCTTTTCATCGCTGATGTCAGTTGCAATAAAAAGAGTGTAATTCTCCTCGTTAATATTCAACGGACTAGAGGTTATGCTGAGGTCAAAACTTATTAATGTATCGTTAACATCTGCGGTTATCCGGCATTCTTTGGTCACCACTGTCGAGGTTTTCTGGCTTTCAACAATACTTTGGGCTGCACCACAGTAGGAACATTCCTTGCTGGTTCCGCAACCAGCTTCCATGTTGCTGGAATAAATGCATTTCAAAATTTCTCCCGGCCTGTTGCCAAGTGCATATTCACGGGTATCCAATCCCAAGGTAGTTTGGAGTGCCTTGTTAATGAAAACAGCCTGTCGGTTGGGATCTAATATGGCCACCACATGATTAAGGCTGTCCAAAGTTTTCGTCAGAAGTTCAGATGACTCAATCATTCCGGCTTCTTGCAGAATTGTTAGCTGATCAGTCCTTTCCGGTGATGCGTAATATGTTTTCATAACTTTTCGATTTCTTTTTCCGAATGCTAAAGTATAAAAGTAGAGCTAATTATTTCATTGGTAATTACCGTTAATGTACAACAAATAGCTGTTCGTCAAAAATTTTGATCCGGACAAATACTTGGCGTTACAATACGTAGATTTGATCCGGATAAAAGAAGAATGACAAAAGATAATTCATTTTCAGGGGAAGAGGTAATTCTTCAAATCATTAAAAAATCGGTAAGGGATGCCATCATTATGATCAATGGTGATGGTAATATCACCTTCTGGAATGATGCATCCACTGATATTCTTGGTTATTCGCAAGACGAAGTTTTGGGTAAAAATTTCCACAAACTTATCGTTCCTCCGCGATTTCAGATGGATCATGCTCAGGCATTTCCTAAATTTCAATCAACCGGCGATGGAGCAGCCATTGGAAAAACTCTGGAGCTCTTTGCAACTCATAAAAATGGAAAGGAATTTCCCGTAGAGCTTTCATTATCAGCCTATAAATCAAATGATGAATGGTGCTCCGTTGGAATTCTACATGATATTAGTGAACGCAAAACGTCGGAAGAAGCTTTATTGAGAAGTGAAGCCCGATTCCGCAGCGCTTTTAAATTGCCAACGGTTGGGTTTACTATAACGTCGCTGGATAAGGGTTGGATTGAAATAAACCATGCTTTAGAGTTAATGCTTGGATATACCCTGCAAGAGCTGGAAAATCAAACCTGGGCTGATTTAACCCATCCGGATGATCTTGCCGCAGATGAAACCCAGTTTAACAGGATACTGGCTGGTGAAATCGACACCTATAGAATGGAAAAACGCTTTATTGCTAAAAGTGGTGCTATAGTTTGGACCATCCTTTCTGTGAGCTGTGTAAGAAAACCTGATCAGTCGCCTGACTATTTTATTGCCATTCTTCAGGATATTACCGATCAGAAAAATATTGAACAGGCGCTTCGGGAAAGCGAGGAGAAATACCGCTATATCTTCGAAAATGTGCAGGATACCTATTATGAGGCCTCCCTCGACGGTTTAATGCTGGAAATAAGTCCGTCAGTTGAAATTTTGTCCAAAGGCCAATACAGCCGAAAAGACCTGATCGGGAGCAAACTGGAGAGTTTTTATACCAGTCTTGATGAGCGTCAAGCTTTTTTTACTGCAATAATGAAGAACGGATTCGTCAGTGATTTTGAACTGACAATGATCAACAGGGATGGTACTGAGGTGCGCTGCGCTGTTTCATCGAAAATTGTTTTTAATACGAAAGGCGAGCCGGTAAAAATATGCGGAAATATCCGAAACATCTCGGAACGTAAGCTTGCTGAGGAAGCCGTATCGCGTGAGCGTAGATTACTCCGGACCCTGATTGATAATCTGCCGGATACCATTTATGTCAAAGACCTTGAAGGCAGAAAGGTGCTGGCCAATCCTTCTGACTGGACATTAATGGGATTTTCTGCTGAGTCAGAGGTTATTGGTAAAACGGATCTCGAAATTTATCATTCAGAAATCGGTGCCCGAGGTTTTCTTGATGATATGGAGATTCTGCAACAGAAACAGGTAATTATAAATCGGGAGGAAGATTTTATTAATTCCTCAGGCAACAAAACCTGGTTGCATACTACTAAAATGCCTTTGCTGGATGAGGCAGGAAACATCACCGGACTGGTTGGCATCGGACGCGATATTACGGAAAGAAAAGCTACCGAGCTTAAACTTGCACAGCAAGCTGAAGAATTAAGAGATCTTGTCGCAACAAAAGACAGATTCTTTTCCATAATAGCCCATGACCTGAGGGGCCCGTTTGGCGCATTCCTTAACCTGACCCGAATCATGGTAGAGGACCTGGATGAGATGAGCCTGAGCAAGATCCAGCAATTTGCCGCAATCATGAGAAAGTCGGCACTTAATATCTTTGAAATGCTCGAAAACTTGCTGGAATGGTCGAGGATGCAACGAGGTTTGTCATTGTTTGAGCCATCCATCATAAATCTGAATAACAAGATTGCTTCCTTTCTTCAGGTTCTCATTGATTCAGCCAGTCACAAAAATATTGCTATCTATTATGATATTCCGGAAGATCTTGAGATCTATGCAGATGAAAATATGATTGAATCAACCTTTCGCAATCTGGTGTCAAATGCATTAAAATTTACTCCAAAAGGGGGGAGGATAACTATTGAGGCAAATTCAACAGATCTTCACTCAGTAATTGTCTCAGTTAAGGATTCAGGTATTGGAATGACCCGTGAAATTCAGGATAAACTATTCAGGATCGATGCTAATATCAGTCGGCCCGGAACCGCAGGTGAGTCAAGCAGTGGGCTGGGACTGATTCTTTGCAAAGAATTTGTCGAAAAGCATAAAGGAAAAATCTGGGTGAAAAGTGAAGAAGGGAAAGGGAGCACCTTCTTTTTTGAGTTGCCGGACAAGTCGGAATTCTTGCACGGCTGATGGATGTCGAACTATTTGACGAATACATCGAAGTAAATTCAAAATCAGAAATTTAGAATTGGTATAAAGTGCTATCTTAAGCCGCTAAATCAACGATTTTTATCACATTAAGGTAGTCATTTTACATGAAACATGCTGGGGATAAATCAGATGCGGAAACCTATCTTGAGTTATTGGATTCAGCAACCATTGGTTATTGTACACTTTCACGTACTGGTGAATTTACTGAAATCAGCAATTCTCTTTTTAATATTCTTGGAAAGGAAGAAGACGATTTAATCGGGAAACAATTCTCCCATTTTGTTTCAGCCGATACCCAAGAGATCTTTAATCGTTTTGTGGAAAAGATTTTCGACGGACATTCAATGGAATTGTGTGAAGTCGGTCTGATCGTTAATGGTGAGGACCCAAATTTTGTGCGCATCAATGGTGTGATTTCCAAAAATGGAAAGAATTGTCAGATCCTTGTGCTTGATTGTTTTGCCTGCTTGAACTCTAAGAAATTCTTCCAGGATAGTGAGGAAAAATACCGTCATGTCTTTAAGGCAGAAAAGGATTCGATTTTCCTTATTGAAAGGGAAACGGGTTCCATTTTGGATGTGAACGACGCCGCAATCCTATTGTACGGATATACCAGGGAAGAACTGCTTAAATTGAAACATACAGATATGTCCTTTGAGCCTTTTGCGACCAAACTGGCAACGAAGGAACTCCCGGATAGAATACCTCTCAGATATCATAAAAAGAAAGACGGAACCGTATTTCCTGTGGATATCTCAGCCAGCATGTTTATCCTGAATAATAGGGAAGTAATACTTGCCGCAATCCGCGACATAACTATCCAGAGGGAGGCCGAATTGAAACTTGCTGAACAGGCCGTCAAATTAAGTGAGCACATTGCCACGAAAGATAAATTCTTCTCCATCATAGCCCATGACCTGAGAGGTCCGCTTGGAGCTTTCCATAACCTCAGCAAAATTCTGACGGAGGAGCTTTCAGACATGAGCCAGGCAAAGATCAGGGAGTTTGCCGCAAGCATGAGCAAATCGTCCACTACGCTTTACGAAATGCTTGAAAACTTGCTGGAATGGTCGAGGATGCAACGAGGTTTGTCATTGTTCGAACCGTCAAACCTGGTGCTTAATAACAAGATAGCTTCCTTCCTTCAGGTTCTCATTGATTCAGCCAGTCACAAAAATATTACCATCTATTATGATATTCCGGAAGATCTGGAGATCTATGCAGATGCGAATATGATTGAATCAACCTTTCGTAATCTGGTGTCAAATGCATTAAAATTTACACCAAAAGGCGGGAAAATTACTATTGAGGCAATTCCCACGGACCATCAATCCGTCATTATCTCAATTAAGGATTCAGGTATTGGAATGACCCGTGAAATTCAGGATAAACTATTCAGGATCGATGCTAATATCAGCCGTCCCGGAACCGCAGGTGAGGCAAGCAGCGGCCTGGGGCTGGTCCTCTGCAAGGAGTTTGTCGAGATGCACGGAGGAAAAATCTGGGTGACCAGTGAAGAAGGGAAAGGGAGCTCTTTCTTTTTTGAGCTGCCAAACAAAGCTTAATCCCAGTTTATTCAGGTCGCCAGATCTTTAATAACGGCTTCCACAGCCAGTTGTCCGTTTTCAACTTTATTTCCAAAATTAATGTATTTGACCAATGTTAAACCAATATGCACTGGAATTCATAAATTTACGTTAGTAAAAGCAAATGCCGCAATCAAAGAATAGTAATCCAAAGGAAGCCGGGGATCTTAAGCGTCCGGACAATACCATGCTTTATCGCATGTTGATTGAGAATTCCATGGATATTATCTTTACTTTCTGTCCGCCCGGAATACTCACATTTGCATCGCCAGGCTGGACTTCATCGCTCGGTCATCCTGTTGATCAGGTTATCGGAAAAAGCCTGAAAGAATTTCTCCATCCGGAAGATATTGATATTTGCAGAGATATTTTTGACACAGTAATCCTATCCGGCAAGCCCGCGACAGGCATCGAATATCGGTTGCGGCATGCCGACAGGTCATGGCGCTGGTTTTCCTCCAATATGGTGCCAATGAGGGATGATGCTGGCAAAATTGCTTGTTATCAGGTTGTTGCCAGAGATATCACGGAGGATAGAATAAAGAAAACCGGACTATGGGAGGATGAACTGATATTTACCGATATCTTTCAATCAGTTAATGAAGGTATCGCCGTTTGTACAATCTCCGGTCAACTGATTGGGATTAACAAATCACTGGAAAAAATTCTTGGCGTTCGGCAGGAAGATGTTATCGGACAGAACATTTTGAACCTTTCATCTGACATTTTACCAGGCGAGAATGGGGCAAATACGCAAGCAATCCTGAATGGACTTCTCCAAGGGCATGATGTTCAGGGATTTGAGGTCGAATACAAAAATCAAATACTGGAATTCAATGCCTCGGTAAACAAGGGAACCCGACGGCTGACCATGGTGATCCGTGACATTACTGACCGCAAACGAATTGAAGAAGAGATCAACCTGAAAAATATGGAGTTGAATCTGCTCAATGCGCAAAAAGATAAATTTCTTTCAATCATTGCACATGATCTCCGCAGTCCTTTTCAAACATTTTTGGGTTTTATCAGTCTGCTTTCAGATCAGGTTCGCAACCTTACCCTGGAAGAGACTGAGAAGATTATCCTTAGCCTTAATAACTCAGCAAACCGCCTGTATAAATTGCTTGAAGACCTGCTGGAATGGTCGAGATTGCAACGTGGACTTGTTGGGTACAGCCCTCAGCGCCTGAACCTGAGGCGTGAAATTCAATCTTGCTTGGCACCAATGCTGGACGCTGCGCAAAAAAAGAGTATTGATGTCAGCCTGGAAATTCAGGATGACCTAAGTGTTTTTGCCGATTCTGCTATGTTTGACAGCTTATTGCGCAATCTTGTTTATAACGCGGTTAAGTTTACTCCTCGAAACGGGCAGGTATCAATTGCTGCCATTGAACTTGCTGACTCTGGAGTTGAAGTTTCAATAAAGGATACTGGTATCGGAATGAATAAAGAAATGCTTTCGAAAATATTTGACCTCAATTTGCTGCCGAGCCGTCCGGGTACTGAAGGTGAGGCCAGCACCGGCCTTGGGTTGCTTCTTTGCAAAGACTATGTTGAAAAACATGGTGGAAGGATCTGGGCGGAAAGCGAGGAGGGAAAAGGGAGTACTTTTTATTTTACCCTTTCGGCCCGCAAAGAATAATTCTTATCTTCCCCTCTGGCTAAAATTGCGGCCTTATCCGGTATGAAAAATATTACCCTTGGATTACTGTTACTGATCTCCATAGCTGCTTACGGGCAGAATTTTCCCTCCGAAATAGAATGTATTCCTCAACAGTATTACCGACTCCGGACGGATGGCATGCCCGGGCGGGAAGTAAAACTGGATTTTAAAGGAGTCACAATTTTGGGTAAAGCTCAGGCAGAGGTTGTTGCCGGCAGTAAAAAGGAAACCACTGTTCTTCAGATCTCTGAGGGAGGAAGCAGTGAAACGGTAATTCTCCTTCCGGCAGGCATCGGGGTAGGCGAGGCGGCCAAAGTAACCATCACCATTCGTCAGGGAAACAAGTTCTTGAGAAAAGCGATAACAGTCCCAGCCATGCGCCAGTGGACCGTTTATATTTATCCCCATTCTCATGTTGATATAGGCTATACAAATACCCAGGAAAACGTGGAGATTCTTCACAAGAGGAATATCGAAGAGGGGATAAAACTTGCCGAAGCTACAAAGGACTATCCCGAAGGATCACGCTATCGCTGGAATCCCGAAGTTACCTGGCCTCTGGAGCGCTACTGGCAGACTGCCACTCCTGCACAAAAAGAGAGTGTGGTAAATGCAATAAAAAAAGGCTGGCTCTGTGTGGATGCCAGCTACCTGAATACCAATACGAGCGCTTGTTCCGATGAGGAATTGTTTCAACTTTTCCGCTTTAGCCGGGAAATGGAGAAATTGACCGGAGTGCCCTCAAAAACCATTCAGCAGATGGATATTCCGGGTATGTCGTGGGGATTGGTGCCGGTGATGCAACAACAGGGAATACGATATGTCATGTCGTGGCCCAACGGCTGCCGGGCCGGGTATTCCCACAATCTCGATGA
>CAIXHD010000508.1 GCA_903919065.1 uncultured Bacteroidota bacterium | reverse complement strand
TTTTTTGAATGGCATGGCTGAAGTATTAAGTATTAAGTATTAAGGTTAGAGTTGACAACGTTACAAAAAGTAGTCTGCCCTGGATAAAGTTGTCAACTCTCGCTCCAGATAAAGTTGTCAACTCGCTGAGTCAAGTATAGTGAAGTTTTTGGGAAATGCCGCGGTCAGGGGGTGTAGGGCAGCGGAAAGGTGCTCCCAAGCGCCTTTCTACGACAGAGAAAAGGTTCCCGCTTCCGGCTGCGCCCCCGCTTCCGCGGGGGCAGGCTCTGCGCGGGAATGACAAAAAAGGAATGCTACGTTGGGCGCATTCTGGAAGAACGATTTTGCGGAATGCGGTGCGAAGGGCGAACGTTCTGCTGTTGAAAGTCGTGGTCAGGGACGGGGTTCCCGCCTCCGCGGGAATGACAACTCTATCGAGGGCCATTTCGGCAGACTGCCAGCAAGGGAGGACCCGCGGGTCCCTCCCCTACATCGTTCTTCGTCTCCTGTCTTCCGTCTACCGGTCTTCTTCTTCGATCTTCTTCCCTACTTGCCGTCGAACCAGTAAAACCGGTCGGTTTTTTCTCCGATTCTCTTGAGCCAATCAACCATAGCCTTGACATCCGGGTGGCTATTCTCCTTAAATATATCGCCGTTTGACATTAGGAAGACGCTTTCGTATTTACCGATTCTTTTGTTCCAGTACCATGCTGAGAGTACACCGGTGCCTGCATCGGCCATAAACTGACCGTGATCAAAAATTTTCCCGCCCCGGATGGATTCGATCCTCCGGTAATTAGTCTGGACTTCGAGGTCGCTGACTGTTGTGGAAACAGTATCGCAAAGAGCGAGATTATGCTCCAGATCGGATTTGCTGATGAAACCCATTGAATCAGGAGACACCCAGTTTTCGGGTTGGCTGAAGCCGTTAACATTGCCGTGGGCATCGATCATAAATCCGTGATGGCGGAAGCCCCAGGCATAGTTATAGTATTCATACTGAAAAAGAACCGGAGGATAGGAAACCATTTTTTCGTCGCATCCGCAATTCTCCTTCATGCAGCTTGTAATTAGCAGGAAGGCTGTAAGGAGTATCGAAATGGATAAAAATCTTTTCATTTTCGTAGAATTTAACTGGAATGGCCCTAACAAATTTGATGCCGCAGCAGGCTAATTTGAAAGAATAAATTTTCCTGGCTGCCGGCGGTTTTTACCTTCGGCACTGATAATATCATCACCGAGATCCAACCGGGCAGCCTCTGCCAGTTTTTGCATTTTCAGGACGATATCAGGATGCATTTCTTTTACGTCATAACGTTCACCCGGATCGCGGCGAAGATCATATAGCAGCAATCCGCAGGAATCCTTGGCATAAGGTCCGGGTTTACCATCATCGCGGGGCAGGACACCAATATAGGAGCGGAACTTATGAGGCAAAACCAGTTTCCAATTGCCCATGCGTACAGCCTCCAGACTATTCCTGTTATAATAATATAGAAAGCTTGTGCGGGGCTCGCACTCGAAATCTCCTTTGAGAATCGGGAGAATATCAACACCATCAATGATATGAACAGGTATCGATGTTCCGGTTATAGCGGATAAAGTCGGAAAAATGTCGATGGTTGATGCCAGTTGGCCGGAAACTGTTCCCGGTGGAATAACTTTTGGCCACTTCATAATACAGGGAACACGCTGTCCTCCGTCAAAGCTTGCGCCTTTCCCTTCGCGGAGGCCTGCGGTATTACCCGCATGGGCACCAAAATTCAGCCATGGTCCGTTATCACTGGTAAAGATCACCAGTGTGTTCTGAGTAAGACCCAAGTCATCCAAGGTCTTCATTACCTCACCAACCGACCAGTCGACCTCCATCATTACATCACCAAACCTGCCCTGTTTGCTTTTTCCCTGAAATTTTTTCGATACGGCCAATGGTGTATGCACCATGGAATGGGCGAAATATAGAAAGAAAGGATCTTTGCGATTTTTCTTTATAAAGCTGATCGCCCTTTCGGTATAAAGGGTAGTCAGCTCGTCCTGGTCGGTCAGAGTCTTCATGTACCGGATGGTATCGTTGCTATCGATCAGAGGCAACAGAGGGTAGTCGGCCCGGTCGCTCTTAGTGGTTTCAGGATCGTATGCATACCCTTCGTAGTGCACGCGCCACATATCATTTGAATATGGCAATCCCAGATAATCATCAAAACCGTTTTGAAGAGGAAGGAATTGTTTATGATGGCCCAGATGCCACTTACCCACCATACCAGTGGCATAGCCTTTTTGTTTGAGCAGCTCTGCCATAGTCATCTCATTTTCATTGATCCCGTGCTTTGCGGTGTGGTTGATGGCTCCCACAAGCCCGATCCTGTTCGGATAGCAGCCGGTCATCAGGCCTGCACGAGAAGCAGTGGATACTGCCTGAGCTGAATAGAATTGAGTAAAGCGAAGGCCGCCGGCAGCAAGCCGGTCGATGTTCGGCGTGCGGTAACCTGATGGGGCTCCATAACAGGTAAGATCACCGTATCCCATATCATCCATGAATATCAGGACTACATTGGGAGTGGATAAATCAGCTTTTTGCGCGCAGGCAGGCAACATACCTAATGCGACAAGACCTGCTAAACTTTGAGGTAAGTATTTCACGATTATCGGATGAATATTTCAAACTCTTAAAATATTCATTTTTACAGCGAAATAAAAAACATTCTATTTGGCGATTCACAATTCAGGACAGGGAATAGTAAAATAGAATATTGAACCTTTTCCATACACGCTTTCCACCCAAATTTTACCTCCCAGCATTTCCACGTAGGCTTTCGAAATGGCTAACCCCAAACCAGCTCCTTCATAACTATGAGTCAGCGAATTGCTCCCTTGTCGAAATCTTTCAAAAATAAATTCCTTTTGTTCCGGCAGAATACCTGTACCGGTATCCTTTACATAAAAAAGATAATGACGAGACGGAAAATTATCCGTGTGTAAAGACAGATAGTTATCTGTCTCTACGAGATCATAGCCGATTTCAATGGTGCCTTGATGGGTAAACTTAAGCGCATTTTTAATAAGGTTGGTCAGAATGGCGTATAATTTTTCCCGGTCTGTGGTTAAAACGGCATCTTTCCCAGTAATTGAACAATTGAATAAAAGGTCAATTCCCTTTTGTTCAGCCGTGGGTTTAAAAAAGGTGCACAGATATTCGATCTGATCATTGATATTAGTTTCTGAGAGGCTGACTTCCATTTGTCCCGATTCCACCTTGGATATGCTGATGATGTCGTTAATGATGTTGAGCAATCGGGCACCGCTTTTCTCTATGACCTGAATGTACTTATCATGCTCCGGGCCGGTAAGATCCGGCTCTTTCAATAGTTCAATAAATCCAAGTATTCCGTTCATCGGAGTGCGGATTTCATGACTCATATTGGCCAGGAAGGCAGATTTCAATTGGTCGCTTTCTTCGGCATGTTCTTTGGCTTTGATCAGTTCCATTTCCGCCTGCTTGCGCTCGGTGATGTCGCGGGCCACTCCGAACAATCCAACAACCTTACCATTTTTATCCAGGATCGGACCTTTGGTGTTAAGAAAGATGGTTTTCTTGCCATTAGCAATTGTTGCATATTCCTCAAAAGTTGCAATTTTTCCTTCTTTCATAACCTTTTGGTCGCTCTGCATAATAGTGGTTGCCTCATCAGCAGGAAAAAGCGTGGTGTCATCTTTACCCAGGACCTTTCCGGCTTTCTTCCCAGTGAAAACTTCGGCTGCATGATTGAACAACAGGTATTTTCCTAAAGTATCCTTTACAAAAATTGCATCGGTGGTTCCCTCAACAATCGATTGCAGCAGTGTACTTTTCTTCTCCAGTTCTTCTTCTGCATGTTCGCGGTTCTTTTCGCTTTCAATGAATTCCAAAGCAAAAGAAATGTTGGATGCCATTTCATCCAATAGTTTAATCTCCCCTTCATTAAAAAAACCAATCTCGCCCGAGTACATCGTGTAAGCGCCAATGATTTTACCGGAGACAAAAACAGGTTGAGTTATTGAAGACCGAAAGCCCAAATTTAAAGCTGTTTCGCGCCAGGGGATCATTTTATCGTCGGTTTCGATATTATTCGAGTAAACGCTTTTGCCCTTTTTAATTGCCTGACCTGTTGGTCCGGAGCTTCGTAAATGATCGTTCAGGTCGATATTAATACCCTTTAAATATTCACCGGTTTTTCCTGCAGAGGCTACCACATCAATTTTATTTGTTGTGGAATTTACCATTCCAATCCATGCCATCATAAATCCCCCGTCGTCAACGGCTATACGGCATGCTTTATCAAGAAGCTCCTGCTTATCACGGGTTCGTAATATGGTTTTGTTGATGTTACTTAATACGGTATAAACCCGATTTAACTTCTTTATGTTTTCTTCTGCGAGCTTGAGTTTGGTAATATCCTGCAGGGTGCCAAAAAGCCCTTCGATTTGTCCCTTTGAATTATGCTTTGCACCGCCAAAAGCATTCACATAGCGGATGTTGCCGTTAGGGCGGATAAGTTCGAGCTCGGCCTGGTATGGTTCGCCTGTTTCCATTGCTCTTTCAACAAGGTTACTCAAAATTTTCCAGCTCCCGGGAGTATAAAGGTTAGGATGTTCTTTGAATGAGGGAGCCGGAAGCGACGGGTCGAGACCTGAAATATGGAAAAGCTCATCCGTCCATGTAACGGTGTCGGTATTGGCTTCCCATTCCCAAATTCCTATATGTGCCAGTTTGTAGGCTTCATTAAGCCTGAACCGGCTCACCCGCAACGCCTCGTCGGTATCATTGCGTTCGGTGATTACCTGAACTACATTGGCTGCTAACTGACTTGTTTTAAATTCAAATGATTGCAATATTGCCAAATCCAATTCGATCACATTCTTAAATTGCTGGATCAGTTTTTCATTCTGTAAAGTGAATGGCCTTTCCATATTATCAAGAATGCAGAGTGTTCCAAACGGCTTATTATCGGGGAAATTGAGCGGAAACCCCAAATAAGCAATCATTCCGAGTTCTATATCCGGATTTTTGTTCCATTTTTTATCCTTCAATGCATTGCTCACCAATAATTTTTTTTGAGTTTTTATCACGGTTTCACAATACAGGCCGTACCATTTCTCATGGTCTCCCTTGGAATATGGATTATTTTCAGAATGGCTTGAAATGAAAACTTCCATATAGTCATTTTCAGTTTTCATGATTAAAGCCGCGGGAATGCCAATAATTTCGGCCAATAGATCGGCTATGCCTTGCCATTTCTCTAATATCCAATCAGGAAAGTTCTCAAAAGTATTTTTAGTTGTTTTCATGGCTGGTTTTCATAAAACTGTACCAGCGCATCCAGGCCACCTACTTTGGTTCCGAGACCGACAATGGTGCCATTTTCGGACAGGATTTTCTGATGATGGCAATGCTTCTAAGATGGGGAGCAGGAGTGAATTCATAAATAAAATACATAAATCGATGAATCTTAAATACCTACGAGCCTTAGAAAAATAAAGGTACGAAATTATTTCAAACCCATTGATTGTTTTAAAAGCATTGAACTTCACAATTACTTTGGATTTTTTACGATTTATTAACTTTTCTATAAGAAGTACTCCTTTAGTATTTGGTAGCTTTGCGTTCTTGTAAGTTCGGAACTTCAACAAGTGAATATCAAGATAATACTGAATATTTTATGACTATTTCAAAATTCATCAGGCTAAGCATGATTTGCCTGGCTATCATTACATTATCCGTTTCCTGTAAAGAAAAACCGAAGGTAGCAGCTGTACCTGCCGCTAAGAGATCAGGTGTTGTGAATGTTGAGGTATTGGTGGTAAAGCCAGATACCATGGTAAATATTATTTACTCAACCGGGACACTTCTTCCCAACGAAAAGGTTGAAATCAGGAATGAAGTATCGGGACGGGTTACCGGGATCTTTTTCAGTGAAGGGAGTGAAGTCAAGCAAGGAACCCTTCTCCTGAAGATAAATGACCAGGACCTCCAGGCTCAGTTAAACAAGAATTCTGTTCAGGAAAAGATGGCTCAGGCAGAGGAATATCGCAAGAAACAATTGCTGGACATTAAGGCCATCAGTCAGGAAGAATACGATGTTGCAGCCAACACACTTCAATCGATTCAGGCAGAGAGAAAGATTCTGGATGCTCAGATTGCCAAGACTCAGATTTATGCTCCACTGACGGGAAAAATCGGTCTCAGGAATGTCAGTCCAGGAAGCTATATCCCTTCAAACACGCTGATAGCCACGTTGCAGCAGGTTGATCCCATCAAGGTTGAATTCGCGGTACCTGAAAAATACACTCAACTGGTAAAGAGTGGGATGGTCATAAGCATCAGCATGGACTATACGCCTGAGCCCTTTGCAGGCAAGGTTTATGCGGTTGAATCCGGTGTTGATGAATCGACCAGAACGATAAAGGTGAGGGCTACCTGTTCCAATCCGAAAAGGCTTTTGGTTCCGGGGACTTTTGCCCGAATAAGTGCCGTATTAGAGCAGATAACGGATGCAATAAAAGTGCCGTCTGAAGCATTGATTGGCGACATTACGGGCAATAAGGTATTTGTAGTTAAGGGAGGCAAGGCTACTTCGGTACCTATTTTTGCCGGTATCAGAACTGAAAAAGACGTACAGATCACCCAGGGTTTGCAAATCGGCGACAGTGTGATTGTTTCCGGTCTATTGCAGATAAACGATGGCATACCTGTTGCTGTTAGAGGCAAAGGCCAGTCCAAACCGATGACTTCCAAATAATTAAACCGGTACAATTATGAATTTTTCCGGAATATTTATCAAGCGGCCGGTACTGGCACTTGTAGTTTCCATTCTGATCATTCTCTTCGGAGTGATCGGATTCAGTTTTCTGGGTGTCAGGGAATATCCGAGTGTTGATCCTCCGACAGTCAGTGTAAGCACCTCCTACCCGGGGGCTAATGCCGAGATTATAGAAAGTCAGATTACCGAGCCTCTTGAAGAGAGCATTAATGGTATTGCAGGTATACGAACCCTGACCTCCTCTTCGCGTGACGGAGGGAGCAACATTACCGTTGAATTTCAGATTGGCACCGACATGGAGGCTGCAGCAAATGACGTAAGAGACCGTGTTTCACGGGCGATGCGTTCATTGCCACCAGATGTTGATCCTCCTCAGGTTGTTAAATCCGATGCCGACTCCAACCCGATTTTTGGATTAACCATACAGAGTGACAAGCGAAACCTTCTCCAGTTATCTGAACTAGCGAACAACCTTTTTAAAGAGCGTCTGCAAACTACACCAGGGGTGAGTGAGATCAGGATATGGGGTGAAAAGCGCTACTCGATCAAGCTTTATATCGATCCGTTAAAATTAGCCGGATATGGACTTACTCCATCGGATATCAGGGAAGCAGTTACTCGCGAAAACATTGAGTTGCCATCAGGCCGCGTTGAAGGATACGGGACCGAGCTATCGGTAAGAACCATCGGGCGTATCAGCTCAAAAGAACAATTTGACAACCTGATCATCAGGGAATCCAAGGGTGTGCTGGTAAAGTTCAAGGACATAGGTCACGCCGAGCTCATGCCGGAAAATGAGAAGACGGTTATGCGAGGCAATGGAAAAGTGCCCATGGTAGGAATGGCTATAATCCCCCAGCCTGGATCTAACCAGATTGCCATTGTTGATGAGGTTAAGAAAAGGCTCGATGACATCAAGAGGGAAATGCCTGAAGATATAACGGTTGGCATATCGAGTGACACTACCTTATCTATCAGGAAGGCAATTACGGAAGTTGAGGAAACGATTCTGATTGCCTTTTCGCTTGTTGTGCTGATTATTTTTCTCTTTTTCAGGGAATGGAGAACGACCATCATTCCGGTTATAGCCATACCGATTTCGTTGATTGGCTCCTTCTTTATCATGTATCTCGCAGGGTATACCATCAATATTCTCACTCTGTTAAGTATCGTTCTGGCAACGGGATTGGTGGTCGATGATGCCATTGTGGTGCTGGAGAATATATATACAAAGATTGAAAAGGGGATGTCGCCGATGGAGGCCGGTTATAAGGGGTCAAAGGAGATATTCTTTGCCATTTTATCGACAACCATTACGTTAGCTGCAGTATTCCTGCCAATTATTTTCCTTCAGGGGCTAACCGGTAAATTATTCCGGGAATTCGGGGTTGTTATGGCTGGTGCTGTATTGATTTCGGCCTTTGTTTCATTAACGCTGACTCCCATGCTTGCCGCCAACTGGTTGAAGCATAAGGAACATCACAATGCATTTTACAGGGCTACTGAACCTTTCTTTGTAGGATTGATAGGCTTTTACAGTCGTTCTTTAAAAGTTTTCCTGAAATTCAGGTGGCTGGCCTTTATTGTCATGGCGATTTCCATCGGTTTGGTGGCGTGGCTGATGCCAAAGATCCCGGGAGAGCTTGCTCCGCTTGAAGACAAAGGGCGTTTGACCATTTCTGCGACTGCACCAGAGGGTGTAGCCTTTGAGAAAATGGATGCTTATATGCAGAAACTGGTCGCCATTGTCGACACATTATCTGAAAACGATTCCTATATGGGACTCACAGCGATGGGAGGCGGCGGTTCGGGCTCCAATAGCGGGTTTATCAGGATTTCACTGGTTCCGGCTCAAGACCGTAAACGATCGCAGCAGGAAATAGCAGATGACCTGACGCGTGCGCTGAAGCCACTGACTTTTGCCAGAAGTTTTGTTACTCAGGAGCAAACCATCGGGGGTGGAAGAAATTCAGGTTTGCCAGTTCAATTTGTAATTCAGGCAACCAGCCTTGAAAAATTGCGTGCGTCGATTCCTGCCTTTATGGAAAGAGCTCAGGCAGATCCGGCTTTTCAGGTGGTCGATCTGAACCTTAAGTTTAACAAACCGGAAATGACCTTGAGGATTGATCGCGATCGGGCGCGAACACTCGGACTTACCTTACGCGACATTGCAGAAACCCTTCAATTGTTTTTTGGTGGTCAGAGGATGGGTTATTTCATCCTTAACAGCAAGCAATATCAGATTATCTGTCAGGCCGACCGGCAATTCAGGGATCAGCCTATTGATCTGAGTACTATATATATCCGAAATAAGCAAGGGGTAATGATCCAGCTGGACAACGTGGTTAAAGTCGATTTCCAGGTTAACCTCCCTACCCTATACCGTTTTAACCGATACATTTCCGCAACGGTATCTGCCTCGCCTGCCAAAGGATACACCCTTAGTCAGGGAATCGAAGCCATGCAGAAAGTTGCTGACGAATCTCTTGACGACACTTTTACCACTTCGCTTACCGGAGTATCGAGGGATTAC
Source organism: uncultured Bacteroidota bacterium (assembly GCA_903919065.1). Lineage (GTDB taxonomy): Bacteria > Bacteroidota > Bacteroidia > Bacteroidales > UBA12481 > UBA12481. Next base: position 5,815 of record CAIXHD010000508.1, on the reverse strand, counting down.
GCTGAAAGTTCCAACACCTTGATTTTTGCCTTCCTGCTGGCATTGGTTCTGATCTACCTGATACTCTCAGCTCAATTTGAAAGTTTCAGGGATCCGATGGTAATCATGTTAACTGTACCGTTAGCTATTGCCGGGGCTATTATTTCCCTGATCTTTTTCAATCAGACTTTGAATATTTTCAGCGAAATCGGTATGATCATGCTCATTGGGATTGTTACCAAGAACGGTATTCTGATTGTGGAATTTGCCAATCAGAAAAAGGACACCGGGATGGACCTCATGACTTCAGCGCTGGAAGCAGCCACACAGCGGTTCCGCCCAATTCTGATGACCAGTCTGGCAACTGTACTGGGTGCCCTGCCAATTGCCCTGGCCTTGGGTGCCGGTGCTAAGAGCCGTGTTTCGATGGGGATCGTTATTATCGGAGGATTGATGTTCGCATTGATTCTGACCTTATATGTGATTCCATCGCTCTACACTTACATTTCAGGATCTAAAAAGAAAATTGAATCGAAGGAAGTTGAGTCATGAATAAGAAAGTCATTAAGCTGATATTTTTTGCGCAGATCTTACTGGGAGGTTCCCTGATTGCACAGGATACTTTATTGCTGGATCAGGCCGTTGTCATTGCTGTACAGAAAAATTACGACATTACCCTGGCGGCTAAGGATTCGCGGATTGCTGAACTGAACAATACCCCGGGGGCAGCCGGCATGTTGCCAAAGCTTAGTCTGGCAGGGGCTCGAAGCACATCAACCAGTAAAACGTATGAACAATACAACGACGGCAGGGAAAAACAGAGTCCGAATGCAAAGAGCAACAACCTGAGCGGAGGCATTTCCCTGGCATGGACACTCTTTGACGGGTTTAATATGTTCATTCAAAAAAACCGGTTGAGTGAATTGAAATACATGACTGACCTGCAGTTACAGTCGGTAATTGAGAATACGGTTACTGACGTCATCCTGGCCTATTATACTATAATTACCCAGCAAAAGATGGTGGAAGTATATCGCGAAGCCATGGCCATCACATCAGAACGAAAAAGAATTGCAAAAGCCGGGGTTACCTTCGGGTCCAGTTCTGAGCTTTCTTTTTTGCAGGCGAGTGTGGATTACAATGCTGACAGTTCTGCTTTTATACAGCAAGCCAAAATGCTGCAAAACTATAAAGTAGAGCTGAACCGGTTATTGTGCCGTGATTTATTTCAACCCTTTGAGGTGACCAGCGACATTCCTGTTCAGTCGGGACTAATATTTGAGAAGTTGTGGTCGCAGGTGAAGGAAGAGAATCCTGAAATACGGATGGCGCGTACGAACCTGAGTATTGTGATGCTTGAGCGAAAGATGGCAAATTCAACACTATATCCTCGCTTGAATTTTACGTCCGGATATAATTACAACAAGTCCGAATCTGAAGTTGCTATCACCTCACTCAGTCAGAGAAACGGGTATAATTTTGGAGTCAACGCCAGTTATACTCTTTTCGACGGGTTTAATGAAAACCATAACCGAAGCAAGGCTCAGATTCGTGTAGAATCGGCAAAAGTTGAAGTTGAGCAATCGGAGTTAAACTCAAAGGCCCATCTCCAGAGGATATTCAATGATTATGAAACCAACCTTCAGCTCGCGGCATTCGAGAAAGAAAATGTGAAACTAGCCATACGTAACCTGACTATTGCTCAGGAGAAATACCGTATTGGATCGTCGAATGACATTGAGTTACGTGAAACTCAGAAGAAGCTTATGGATGCTGAGAATCGCTTTCTGACAGCACAGTTCAGGAGCAAATCGAGCGAGACGGAATTGCTGAGGATGTCGGGGCAGCTTTCTCGGTAAATATGCTCACTGCGTTCGCTAATTGTCGCTTCGCTCCTAATTGGTTCGCTGCGCTCACTAATTGGTTCGGCTGGCGCCGAACTAAAAAAAAGAACCCCTGTAAGTATATTACCTACAGGGGTTTTCGATTTTTGAGGCGGTCGCGACGGGACTCGAACCCGCGACCCTCGGCGTGACAGGCCGATATTCTAACCAACTGAACTACACGACCTCGTTTGATCGAGGTGCAAATGTACAAGAATTTTTCATTTCTGCAAGGTTCAATAGCAAAAAATAGTATTTACCTATTGCTCTCTGCCTTTTGCCTACTGCCGGCTGCCTACTGCCGACTACTTTCGCCAGCCCTCAACTTCCTTGCTGTCGCGGAGCATATCCCTGATATTATCGATCTCCGGTGATTCCTTCACTGCTTTCCAGTTGAACTTTTCATCATAAGGATCCAGTGCCTTTGCCGGATCGAATATCCGAAGGTCAACCGGAATAGCCTGATACGGAGTAAAATCAGGTATTAAAGTAAACAGGTCAGATAAGTCCGTTGCCCCAGCATCATACTGGTTCAGGTAGGGAATGCCGTGGATATTCCAGAATGTCTTGAATATACTCCCGAAACTGGCATGGGTATGCGATACATAATTCTTCTTTGAATACGGGGAGATCACCATGAGCACACTCCGGTGAGCATCGACATGGTCGGCCCCACCCTGAGCATCATCCTCCGTGATAACAATCGCCATATTTTTCCAATAGGGGGTGTTGCTAAGGAATTCTACCAGGCGGCCTATGGCCAGGTCGTTATCACACATATAACTCTCCCTAAACGGGTATCCAGCTTCAGGACGCTCGCCGGCACCATGATCATTGGGAACGATGATCGTCATTACAGATGGAAATTCAGGGTTTGAGCCAATGGTTGATTGTTGCGGGTTGCCGGTTGCAGGTTGGGCCCATTTTTCATTATATACCTTGATAAACTGATCAATGCGGAACTGATCCGGTATTGCCATATTATACGTTGGGTATTCTCTGGATGTATTGGCAAATAGCGGAGCAGGCATCGGAAAATTGGCCAGATGGCGGATGCCGGTATACTTATATTCCGGTTGATAAGCACCGGGCTCGAACATGATGGAAAATCCAAAATTATAGAATGGAATTTTGTTGCGGTCAAGATGATCCCACATCGAACCTGCCTCATTATAATCCTCCGGATAAATCGCCCCTGCAGCACCTGTAAAGCCCAGCATGCCCGGGGCCTTTGATGTTGCCACATATTCCCGGTTCCCCCCATAATTGGCCGGTACGGTGGCTTCTACCCATTCATTCGGATAGGTGTTCACCAACCAGCGATGCCCATCGGCCGAAACATCAGAATCAACATAGAAGTTGTCGGAAATCGCAAACCTGTTTGCCAGGGCAAGGTGATTAATCATAACATCAGCATTTTCGATAACCGGATTTTTTGCCTTATTGGTAAAGGTGGCATTGGCACCATAACGGGCCATGGAAGGTTCCCCGTGACCAGCTTTCAACTGCCCGAAGATTTCATCATATGTCCGGTTCTCCTTGGAAACAAAGACGATATATTTTATCGGAGATTTTGAATATCCGGGGTACAGTGGGACCGGATTATCTTTCCGTGCAATAAATGAAGGATCTGTCGCTTTTTTCAACAGGAAGTTCATCGATACAACATCTTTGGTAAGCTTCTCAAGCTGGCTGTCAGAGGGAATATCCAAAACTGTTACCGACCCTTTCATCAGGCTTCCGATATAAGTTCCTTCGGGGCCTTTCAGGAAATCGGGACCTCCGTTTGGTCCACTGCCAAAGCCTTTTGCATTTGTGACAATCAATTTTTTCCCATCGGGGGTTACTTTGATTTTTGCCGGAAACCAGCCAACCGGAATATGCCCGATCACACTTTTGGTGGGGATATCAATAACAGCTACAGAATTGATGCCTGATTCCGCAACGAACAGCCTTTTCTGATCAGGAGAAACCGCGAGTCCAAATGGAATAATTCCCCTGAAATGGCGCAGGCGCTGGTCGAGAACAAGCGGAATCGTATGAAAAACAGTATCAGTGCGGGTATCAAGAACAGAAATATTATCATTTGAACCATTACTCACGAAAACAAAATCATCGGTAGCCACAACAGAATTTGGGCTTGAGCCACCGACAGCCGGAAAATCTTCCAGCATTTCGCCAACCAAACTGCCCGTTCTGGCTTTGGCAATCACCTTTGGATTATCCTGATCAGCAACGTTAACAGTCCATACAGAGAAGGACTCCGGGGTATTGGCCTTCCCGAGGCCTGGAATATTTACTGAATCCCTTTTGATCCCGGTTTCCGATTCTTTCGACAGATAGGCGAAAGCAGGATAACCAATGGAGGTTCTATCGAGGCTGTCATTTTTCAAGCTGGCAAACCGGCTATACTCATACATTCCAACATTGGCCACATAAACTTTCTTCTCATCGGTGCTCAGACAAAGCCCGAATGGGTACCTGCCGGTATTAACACGGTGCAATACTTCTTTTTTAACAGGATCGATGATAAGTAGTATAAAATTAACCTGATCCACTGCATAGAGCCTGTCACCTGCCTTATTCAGTGTCATATCCCCGATATAGCCAACCCGGTAATCTCTTTCGCCGACAATAGCTCCGCATGGAATAAACCCGGTTTCCTTTCCGGTTTTAAGATCAAACAGATGAATCTTATTCTCCTGTCCACCTGAAACATATACTGTCTGATTATCGGGCGAAATAGCCAGACCCATAAATACGCTGGCCAGCACTCCCTTATCCGTATTGGCACCTGGCGGGACCTGCTGGATTTCAGGATAATCGGATTGAACATTTCGTAAAATAGTGATGGACAAAGGACTGGTGCCGGAATTCGCAGTCACGGCTATTTTACCATCCGGACTCAGGCAGAGACCGTATGGATGCGGTGCGGTGCGAAAAGTATGGCCGGCCGGTTTGATCAGCCGACCGTTCGGCAATACGGAAACACCCACTGTATCCATTTTCGCATACTGATCGCCGGCCGGAGCCTGAACAACCCAGAGTATGTCGGGGCTTTTACACGATGCGAGGAGGAAGATAAAAAGAATTGTGACAAGTGACGGGTGACGGGTGACTAGATGGTTCATGGTATGGGGTTTCGGGTATCGGGTATCGGGTTTCGGGTATCGGGTATTAAGTACTAAGTGAACAGTAGAGCGCCCACTCTCCCGTGAGTGAAGCGCTAGCGCAATGAGCGCGGGAGAGGGGGAAAGGGGGTGAGGTGGATCATCGGGCATCGGGTTTAGCGTTATTTCTTCAAATATACTTCAAACAATTATTTCAATATTCAATCCTGACCTTGGAATCTCATTATGTTCAGCGAATTTCGAGCTGAGTCGTCGAATTTGTTTTTGAACATCGAATCGATAAAAGCTATCTTTGTTTATCGCATTGATTTTAACAAAGAGAGCCATGTCAAAAATCCATTTTACAGAAGAGCAAAGCATTCCGTCGATTTGGCGTTTGCTGATTTTCGGCGGGGTTACCCTGATGGTTGGGTTTGTAACATTGATGGTATTCCTGACAGAATGGAAGACGATGCCTGATCCGGAAAAGCTGTCGATGCTGATGGTGTTGATCGGACCACTGGCGACATTGATTATCTTCTTTATCAGGCTGGATGTCAGGATAACACCGGTAACATTTGAATACAAGGTGCATCCTTTCCGGACAAAGTACAAGGTAATCCCATTCAGCAAAATCACTTCGATAGAGTTGATGAAGCCCAAAGGATTTAAATCGTTCCAGGGTGTAGGAACGCATCGCAACATAAACCGGACCGAGATGAATTTCGGTGGAAAGAATCTTGTCACTTTTACTTTGACCAGTGGACGGATAATATCGATCACTACAAACAAACCTCAGGAACTCAAGAGCTTTTTATTGAATTTGCCTGAGGGTGGACCGGC
>CAIXHD010000507.1 GCA_903919065.1 uncultured Bacteroidota bacterium | reverse complement strand
CGTTCCACATGAACGTGCGGCCCGGAGTTTTCACCACTTCATGCATCTTTTTGCCACCATATTGCGGAAGAGAAGGATCCTGCACGACGACGGCCACTTTAACCTTTATTGGCTGGTCGTTGGCAAGTTGTCCAAAGGCAGAGGGCAGAGGGCAAAAGGCAGAAATCAGTAAAAAGAAACAGGTCAAAAGAAAAAAGCGGCGGCGTTTCATGGCGTGAAGTTTTATTCGGATATAAAAATACCGATAATTATCAATAGCCGCCGGTTTTAACCGGCGGTTGGTTTATTGTGTTCTATCAATAGACCCGGGGTTTGGAATAATCAATAACCATGGGGTTTCAACCCGGGGTTTAATCAATCAACCACCGGTTAAAACCGGCGGCTATTGATACCTGAGCCTTGAGCCTTCACTTGAGCCTTGCGCCTTGAGCCTTCACTTGCGCCTTGAGCCTTCTCCTTCTATCGACAGCACTCCTCATCAATCCGCTGCGCATCAATGGATTCATCAAGATAGATCTCGGTAAGGTCAGGATTGCAGGGGATGAATATCCGGCGTGCAAGCCGCTGGATGTTCAGCAGATGCTTGGCTGTGATATTATCTGTTGTAATATTTTTGCCGCCCGATCCGGTTGCCAAAGTGAGAGATGGCTGCAGTCCGTTATATGTTCCGCCCAATGCTCCCTGCGAAGCGGGGGTGTTGACCAGCAACCGTCCGGCATTCGTGACCTCGGCAAAATACATGATCTTGTCCTCCTCCTGCGAGAAAATGCTGATTGTGTGTCCCATGCCACCGTAGCTCACAATCTTTTTACACATATTGATGGCTTCAATAAAATCATCCACTACATACATTGCCAGAATCGGGGCGAGGATCTCCAATGACAGTGGATATTTGATGCCCACCTCATGATTGGCATATCGAACAATTAAAACCGTGGTATCTTCCGGGACTTCAATCCCGGCCATAGCAGCAATTTTATAGGCGGGCTGACCAATCACATCGATACTCATTGCCTTTTGAATCTTATTGAAAGCGACTTCTTCCAATCGGTGTTTTTCGGCTTCAGTAAGAAAATAAGCTTTCCGTTTTTTAAATTCACTGATGAGTGCCTCAGAGTTCGTCTCTTTTATGACCAGCGATTGCTCACTGGCACAGACAGTACCGTAATCAAATGTTTTCGAAAGGATGATCTGCTCAACAGCAAAAGCCAGATCGGCGCTCGAACCAATATAAACCGGCACATTGCCCGGTCCCACTCCGATTGCGGGATTTCCAGAGCGATAGGCTGCCTGTACCAGGCTTACAGATCCGGTGGCCAGCACCAGGGCAATATCCTTATGACCCATCATCTCCAGGGTCTCCTCCGGAGTCGATCGCTTGATCCACTGGATGCAGTCTTCAGGCGCACCGGCTTCAATAGCCGCTTCATAGCAGATTCTGGCCGCCTCGCAGGAACATTTCTTTGCCGATCCGTGGGGCCTGATGATGATTGGATTTCTCGTTTTCATCGAGATAAGGATCTTAAAGAGTGCGGTAGAAGTGGGGTTGGTTATCGGGGTCATCGCAAAGATCGGCCCGATAGGTTTTGCCACCTCCGTGATTCCGGTCTCCTCATCCTGTTTAAGTATACCGGCGGTTTTCATGTTCTTTAAATCATGATAAACATAGCGTGTGGCAATCACGTTTTTCGATACCTTATCCTGCCATTTACCGATACCGGTTTCATCGTGCGCCATCTTCGCCAGCACCACCCGGTTGTTGAATCCAGCCTCATAAACAGCCTTAACTATCTGATCAACTCTCTCCTGCGAGTAGGTACTGAATTTCTCGCCGGATATCCTCGCCCGCATCATCATTTCATCGATATCCAATCCTTTGGTCCTTATTTCTTCACTCATAATTCAGATCATTGAGTTATGTTTTACGGCATCCACCTTGTATACAATCGGTCAATAAAATTAACTTGCATTCGAAAAAGTAAACTTAAACCTAAATCTAAATTAACAGAAATAAAATGAAGCGCATTTATTTATTGGCTTTTGTCTTGTGCATAATACTTGCAGGGACCAACGTTCAGGCTCAGAAAAAGGTGGTCGACCAGATCATTTCCTTAGGTCAGACTGATAATCAAACGATGAACCATCTTGATGTGCTCTGTAATAGGTTTGGAGGCCGTATTTTGGGCTCGGACGCCTATGACAACGCAGCAGACTGGTGCGTTGCGCAGTTTAAAAAATGGGGCATGGAAGCCGAACTGGACGAGGCAGGAACCTTGCCGGTAGGATTTAACCGTGGTCCGTGGTTTGGCCGTCTGCTTGCCGAAAACGGCATGGACCTTCATTTCGTTACTCCATCTTATACCTCCGGAACTCATGGCGTTCAGCGCGGTCATGTGCTGATCGAGCCAAAATCGCAGGCCGAATTCGACAAGATGAAAGGTGCCCTGAAAGGTGCATGGGTACTGATCTCCGGCATCAACGGCGGCTGGCCGATTGATTATTCAACCGATGCTGATACCCGCAGAGCTAAATCCATACTTATTAACGACACCATCAACCTGAAAAACAGGGAAATCATGGGCGAAAACCGCAGGATCCGTCAGGCTGAGCAGGAATATCAGGCTGCTTTAAAGAAAGATCCGACAACAGTTCGCACCACACCTAAAGTCGAAGAGAAACCGTTGATTCCATTGCTCGAAGAACCTGCCCTTTTCTATAAGCAGATGCGCGATGCAGGTATTCTTGGAATTATCCAGTCGGCACCGGTACCTCTCCAGTGCCTGTATGATCGCAATGTCTGGAAAATGACTTTCGAAACCTTACCTACTGTTCCCGATATCAAGCTGGAAGACAAGCAATACAAGATCATTGAACAGATGGCTAAAGAGCGTCGGTATTTCCAGCTGGAGTTCGATATCCGTAACTACTTTAAGATGGGTCCGGTGAAATATTATAATGTGGTTGGAAAAATCAAGGGTACAAAATATCCTGATGAATATGTGATCATGGGCGGTCACCTCGACTGTTTCGACGTTGCTTCAGGCGGTGTTGATGATGGTTCCGGCGTCACACCGGCAATGGAAGCAGCACGGTTGATCATGGCAGCCGGCGGAAAGCCACAGCGTTCTATTCTGGTCTGCTTATGGGCTGGTGAGGAATTCGGACTGCTGGGTTCAAAAAGCTGGGTGGAAAAGAACCAGAAAAACTGGGACAAAATATCAAACTATTTTAACCGCGACGGAGGCCCGCTTGTCGCCAACAGTCTGACTGTTCCGGAAGATCTTTATGATGATTTTGTAAAGATCTGCGAACCTTTGGACAGGATCAATCCAGATTTCCCCTTTACCCTCACCAAGCGAACCGGCGAACCCGGACCAAGGCCAACCAGAGCCGGCGGATCCGACCATGCCTACTTCGCAATGAACGGAATCCCTACCCTGAGCTTCGGCCAGGCTGATCCAAAAGGATATAACTTTGATTACGGTGAGATCTGGCATACCGAGCGCGACATGTACAACAAAAGCATCGCGGAATATCAGAACCAGACTTCGGTAGTTACTGCCGTGGTTGCCTATGGAGTTGCAAATCTCGATAAAGTGCTTTCGCGCAAAGGTTTATATCAGCAGGCACCGGCAAAATAGAAAACATAGTCATAAAAAGAGAGGCTGCCAATTACGGACAGCCTCTCTTATTTTGCCTTATTCAGATTATTTACGGATAACTCCGCTTTCCATGATTAGCTCATAGATGTATCCGGCTCCAAAATCCTTGTTTAAAACGATTGTTCCTTCGAATTCCAGAACATCACCAACGTTGGCCGTCTCCAGTGTGGTAACTGTCAGATCAAAGCTTTCACCATCCTTTGTACCATCCTGAAGATGTACCCAGTTGCGGTCCATTACCTCCGGATTTACTTTTACAACTTTTCCTTTGACCTTGATTTTCTTCCCTGAATAGTTAGCCCGGTTCTTGTACAACTCGCCGATCGAAATTCCACCAGCATTCTGCGGAATAACAACATCGGTTCCCTGCTCAACCTTAGGCTTTCCCATGGTGGTAGGCGGAGCCGCCTCATGTCCGGTTGCCTCCGGATCTTCACTTACAAAAAAGATTACAGGGAAGGTGCGGTTAAGCTCCTTGCTTGTAAAATTGTCCATCTGCAAAGCATCACCAAAAGAATATTTGCTACCAACTTTAAAAGCATCTTCCTTAAGCGTGGCAACCCACAACTCTTTGCTGCCTTCTTTCACCTTCAGATAAGTATAAGAGGGTGCCTGAATAACCTCAAGAATCTCAGTAGTATGCTGGGCTGCAGAACCCGGCTGGGTTGCGACCATAACCGATTCCTTTATTGCAGATAATTCGTCTGTATCAGACTTTTTAGTGAACTTAAATACCATGGCCACAATAATAACGGCCAAAACAACACCGATAAAATACTTCATATGTTAGATAATTTAGGGTTCCAAAATTAGAATCTTTTATTAAAACTCAGGTACACGCGGTGATAATTACTGACGTTCTCGAAAGTGAGCTCATAATCAATGGATAGCGACATCTTATGTTTAAACTGCCATGATAAATTCAGCTGAGCAATATTCTGAATAAGATTTGTGCTTGAATTCAGGAAATTATAATCAACAAACCGGTAACTCAAATCGGTATACATTTTTCCCGGAATGATATCCCTTGATAAACGAATTTCATAAATCTGCCCATTCAGGTAATTGGTTTTCAGCAGATTTGCTGTAATAGTTGCTGTTGCTTTTATCCATGGGACCTGATTTATTGTCAGATATCCGTTCAGATTTTCGTTAGGATTTATGTCTTTATCGCGGAAGCGGTATCCTGCATTTACTCCCATACTAACCTTATTCCCTGGCCGGTAATTCACTTTTAGCTGTAACCCCTGACGGGTAGCCTCCTCAAGTAACCGATCTGTATAGCTTTTATAGGTTTCGTAATAAATCACATTCTTCCGGGCATCATAAGAAGCGAAAAGCGACAGCTGCTTAAACGGTTTATACCGGAGCGACAAATACAAACTCGTCAGCGTGGGTTGATTTTTAGCAATCCCCTCCACCACCTTATAAAGGTCCAGCTCGCATGAAGTGAAAAGAAAAAGGTTCTTCAGCAATGCGTTATCGTGTTGAAAATAGGCAAACCGGCGGTCGGTGAAACCAGAATTCCGTTGTTCGAAAAATGCAAAAGAAGTCTGTATCCTGCCGTTTTTTGTCAATACATTATGAGCTGCAAAAGCCCCGTATTCCAATAATTTAAAATTGATATTATAATCCGCATCATTAGGCCGTGAGCCTGCTACAGCACCCATGGTGAACTGACCCATTCTTGTTTCAGCCTGAATCCCGTCAACAGCCCCGATATTGGACAGGTTGTTATTTATCTTCCGCCCGGCAGAAATCGATGTTTTATCAGACAAATCATATTTAACGGACAGACTGTAAATTTTCAAAGCATTAAAAAGGTTCTGCTGAACCTCCGACCAATAATTCAACCGATGAGAGAAGACGACATAACTCTCGGCTGAGAACCTGGAATCAACAATATTATTAGCCCTGGCAGAAAATGTATACCTCATCCTCTGAGAATTATCGGCTGTGGTATTCGACAAATTCGAATAGGAAGAAACAGATACGGAACCCTGAATATCCTGTTTACGCTTAACTTCTGCAACTTTTGCAACAGTCACGGCAGTATCCCTTACCGCTCCCGGTGCAATGGGCAATTCAACCGGTTCCTCAGTTTTCACAACCATATCGGCCTTTTTAACTTTCACCCGAACAAACACATCATCATCCAGCTTGATCTCTGTCTTGACCAATGGCTTGCCAACGCACGAAACAGAGGAGAGGCTCTCAACGAGAAAAATGGGTATCAGATTGGTGCCAAATTGTATAAATACCGTATCTCCTTTGTGGATATTTTCAGTACCCGGAAATTTGACATAGATATTCTGAGCAGTAATATAAGATACCTTGCCGGTCAGCAGCCTGGTGGATTCCTGTCCGTTCAAATTCATAATGACGGCAAGAACCAGAACAACTGATATTATTATACTCTTGGATGACATGCGAAACATGCTGTACTGCTGTATATATAATCTGTTTTTCCCTGATGCTCTTTGTCCATCTCTGTCTTGTTATGTTCGTGACAGGTTATGCAGCTGTATACTGCATAATTAGTTGAGGTAGTATGACATTCAGTGCAGAGAGTCCATTCCCCCTTATGCTCCCCACTGTAAATTCTGAAATACTTTGTATCATGATTAAAGGTTGACGGAGTCCAGGCGGTAGTGGTATGACACTCCTCACACTCCTTCGGGAATTGAGCAGTGAGATGATTAGGATTGGTCGCGCTGTTGTACTTTGCTGTATGGCAGGCATAACAGTTGGTTGGAGTGTTGGTATATCCGCTGGCATGGCACTTGGCGCAAAGTACAGTGGTATGGGCACCTGTCAGAGGGAAGCTGGTGGAAGCGTGATTAAAAGAGGCATTAAGCCAGTTGGTGGAGTTATGGCACATATTGCAATCCGTTGGATATGCCTGCGTTTTGTGATCCTTGGCATTGTCGTACTGAACCTGGTGACAGGCAATACAATCGGTCCGGGTATTCAAAACGGTCCCTTTATGGCAATCTGAGCATTGAACAATCACAGCATGTCCGCCGGATAATGCAAACCCGGTGGTGGTATGATTGAATGATGAAGGTTTCCATGCAGTCGTATTATGGCAGGGTTCGCAAACCTTGGTAATCCCCGCAGCAACATGGCTGGGAATAATGGATGCGTTATAATTGGAAGAATGGCAGGAATTGCAATCCGTAGGTGTTCCACCCGAAAATCCGTTAGCATGGCACTTTGAGCACAGAACTGCAGTATGTGATCCTGTCAGAGGAAAAGTTGTAGTTGCATGATTGAAAGTCGAATTCAGCCAGTCATCAGAGCTGTGACACATCTTGCAATCCGTTGGATATGCCTGTGTTTTGTGATCCTTGGCATTGTCATATTGCACCTGATGACAGGATAAACACTCCTGTTTTGCGGTTACCAAAGTCCCTTTATGGCAATCTGAACACTGTACTACCCTCAGATGCCCACCGGTTAAAGCAAAACCTGTGGTG
>CAIXHD010000506.1 GCA_903919065.1 uncultured Bacteroidota bacterium | reverse complement strand
AGGTCGGCGTTATCATTCGCGTATCGCTTGGGAAAATTGGTAGTAATAGTTGTCCCATGCCTCCAAAAGTAACGATTTTTAGTTTACGCCCAACAGCATCTTATTGGCTGATAATCAGGGAGAGGTCTTGGAGGTCTGAATTCAGCAACACTAACAGTAAGTACGGCATTAACAGGAGCGGGAGGTCTAACAAATGGAAATGGGACAATCGGCACCTTAAATCTGGGTGGTACTTCCGTCATCACTACTCTCACCGCAACCGCTACCGGCAATACTGTCAATTATACAGGAGCAGGCCAAACCGTCCATAGCAATAATTATTATCATCTTACCTTAAGCGGAAGCGGTACAGTTACTTTGCAAACAGGAACTACAGCTATCGGAGGCAATTTAATACTAAGCGGCACAGTTAGTACAACCACTGTGGCTGGACTTTCAATAACAGGGAATCTTAACACAGGCAATGGAACTACCTTAACAGCAGCAGGTTTTGCATTTACAGTTACAGGCACAACAACAATCGGAGGTGGAACAAGCGGCACTCTGAACATTTCATCTGCAACAGGTGCAAAACTCTTTACAGGTCTTGTTACAATAGCTGCCGGAGCAAACTGGAACAATTCAGGAAATTCCCCATTGGAATTTCGTGGAGGGATCACCACGACTCCCGCTTTTACAGGAGGTTCAGGAGAACATACCTTTACCACAAATGCCCAGGCGCTTACAGGAACATTCACAATTCCAAGTGTTACTGTTACAACAATTGCCCTCACCAACAACAATTCCCTTACCGTCGCAACGGCCCTTGCGGGAACTGGTGGGTTAACCCAATCGTCGGGTGCTACCTTAAATATTGGAGGAACCTGTACTATAGCTACACATACAGCTACAGCCACCGACAATCTGGTAAACTATGACGGTGGTGTTCAAACCGTTCATGCAAGTACTTATTATAATCTTACCCTTTCGGGAACAGGAGCTAAAACATTTCCTGCGGGCACAACTACAGTGAACAACATTCTTTCTATGGAAGGAACGGCAACTGCCACGTTAACAGGCACCTTAACCTATGGCGGAAGTGCAACGCTTCAATACAAAGGGAGCGGTGCTCAAACCACAGGAGGAGAGTTTATAACCCCATTTACTGGAAGTGGCGGAGTTAAAATAAACAATACTAAGTAACCCTTGATATAGCCCGTAGTTTAGGGGCAAATCCTTTGACAATAGGAGATGTTGTTTCAGGTTCGGTGTTCAACGATGGAGGTAAACAGTTAACAGGTACCGGTACGCTTAATCTTACCTCCGGAACATTTAAATTGGGACTGGCTGCTGATGCAACTACTTTCCCTGCTTTTGCAACCAATAATATTACGACGGGCACGACAATTGAATATGCTGCCACTGCCGCACAAACTGTTAAAGCGATAACTTACAGCAACCTTACCATCAGCGGTTCGGGTGCTAAAACAGCGGCCAATGATATTACTGTTGATGGAATCCTCTACCTGAACAGCGCCAATGCTTCCGCCACTGTTGGCTGCCTGGATATGGGAGCTACCTACACGCTGAACATGGGCGCCTCTGCCACTACTACAGGAACCGGAGATGTTACCGGTATCGTAAAGAGGACACAGCTTTTCGATAATAATATTGGATACAGTTTTGGTAATCAATATACAACAGTAACTTTTATTGGCATTTCCGGAGGGACCAAACCTGGCTGGTTAAGTTGTAAGATTGCAATAGGTGCTGTACCGTCCTGGAAATCAACTGCTATTAAACGGGTTTATACTTTTGCTAAGGATGCTTCAGCAACGGATGAAGTAATTACCAACCTGCACTACCTGGATGCTGAGTTAAATGGACTTGCCGAGTCTCAGCTTGTTTTGTGGGACGCACATAATGGACCTTCATTTTCACCTTTTGAAGAGCATAGCAAGACCAATCATGATGAGGCCAACAATTGGGTGGGGTTATCAGGCCGAACAGTGAATTATCTGGCTCCTACCAGCGCACTCGATAATAAACAATGGAGTCTGGCTGTTTCTGCGACGAGCAAGAACGTCTGGAATGGAACAACAGGAACTCCTACGAGATGGGATGTGGCTGGAAACTGGTCGTTAAACAGGATTCCACTTACTACAGATGATGTCTTAATCCCCACGGCACCGTCAAATTATCCAGTATTAACACTTTCAGTGGAAGTTAAATCACTTGAATTGGAATCCGGCGCTTCGATTGATCCGGCAACCTTTAATATAACAATCAATGGATCTGCAGGTGCATGGACGAATGACGGAACGTTAACCCTTGGTACAGGTTCGAGTGCTGTAACTTTCTCGCATGGAATCCTTGCAGATATCGTTTCAATCTCGGGTTCCGGAACGAATAATTTCAACAACCTTACGGTTAATGCCAGCACCTATTTGCAGCCTGCAAACGGCAGCTATTTAAAGATTGGGGGAACAGTAACTGCCGGGAGTGGAAGTATTATCGATTTAAAAGCAACTACCAACACGGTGGAATATAATGGTTCCAGTCAAAGCATCCTGAACCTTGTTGGACCTGCCTCTGATATCGGTTATTCCAATTTGGTCATCAATAGTACAGGCACAACTTCATTGCCCGCAACACTCAACGTGATGCACAATTTTACACTAACCTCCGGAACAGTTGCCGCAGCCGCCTTGTCTACAATAGACATTTTGGGAAATGTTGTTTTAACTGCCGGTACTTTTACAGCATCAAGTTCGACCATCAACCTTCCGGGCAACTGGACAAACAACGGTGCAACTTTTACTCCCGAAACAGGTACTGTTAACTTTTATAACACAACAGCTGCTCAAGCTATTAATGGAACTGCTGTAAGCCAGACATTTAACAATATTCTTATCGACAAGAGTGCTGCCGCTCTCTCTGTTGGAGGCAGCACCACTGCCCTCACTGTAAATGATCTGTCACAGACTAGCGGGGATTTTACCCCTCCTGCTACCTTAACCGTTAACGGCAATGCAACTCTTACTTCAGGAACATTCACAGCCGGCACAAACACTAATCTTAAAGGTAACTGGACAAACAATGGCGCAAACTTCGCTTCAGGCAGCGGCACTGTAACTTTCAACGGAACATCTGCTCAAACTATTTACGGAGCCAATACATTCAATTCTCTTACTATTAATAATAGCAGCGGGGTTACTGCCAATGCAGGCCAGACGGTGAATGGAGTTTTGGATTTGCAAAGCGCCAATGCTTCACTTACAAAGGGTTGCCTGAGTATGACAGATCCCTACGAACTATTAATGGGTCCTTCTGCCACCACAACGGGCATTGGTGATGTGAGTGGGTATATTACCCGTACTTCTTTCGTTTTAGGCCAAAATTATACTTTTGGAAACCCATACACCCTGATGAACTTTACTGTCGGACCATTACCCACTTCAGTAACACTGGAGGTATATTTAACAGGTGCTAAGCCTTCGTGGATGGGATCAAATGTCGGAATATGGCGCTATTACGACGTTACTCAGTCGGGCGGCACGGCAGATACACGCTTACGTTTTAATGCCCATTACCTTGATTCAGAGCTGGGCGGTGCTACAGGGGCTAATTTAGATTTATTTGACCATCATGAATCGGGTCCTTATACCGGCCTCACACACGACCACGGACGTTCTGACAACAGTACCGGCAGTGACCCGGCTAACTGGGTTGGCTTCAGTAATGTTGGTCTTGTCTTCCTGGGCACGTATGTAAAAGATGACCATCTCTGGACGCTGGGCGACAATAGTACCGGTAGTACATCTATATGGTTAGGAGGAAGTCCCTCAGGTCCAACCGACTGGAATCTGCCGGGCAACTGGCAGGGAGGCGTTCCTGCTGCAACTTCTGATGTCCATATTCCTGCCACGACCTATGCTCCTGTTTTGCCTGATGGCTCAACAGCAATCCTTTCCATAGAAATTCAATCCGGAGGTATTTTAGAAGCAACTAGCGGAAATCCAACACTTACTATTTCGGGAGGAACTGATGCCTGGGTTAACTCAGGTACATTCAATGCCGGAAACAGTACAGTTACTTTTACCAATGCTGCAGCTACTATAACGGGAACAACAAATTTCAACAATGTTACAGTTGCAAATGCTGCAAAATTGACTCCTGGAGCAAGTAATATAATGAGAGTTGAGGGAGTGCTGACACTGACAGGGACAGGTGCGTTTGATGCGCACACAAGTTCCAACACGGTTGAGTACAACGGAGCATCTCAGACCATTGTTAATCCAAACGGAGCTACTGCAGGTTATTTTAATCTGATCCTGAGTGGCAGCGGTGTCAAAACGTTGCCAGGTTCCTCTATGGCAGTACTTGGTGACTTAACGCTTTCTGGAAGTGCCTCAGCCACTCCGACAAATGGTGTTGAGGTTACCGGAACCACAACACTCAGCGGAACGAGCAGTTTAATTTTAGGAGCTGATAATCTGGTAAATTCCGGTGCCATAATTCTTAACGGTGGAACTTTTAGTACCAGTGCTGCGGGTTATACTGAAACTGTTGGTACCTTAAACCTGGCCGAAAATTCTACGATAGCTCTGGGTGCTGATGCTAAGGTACTTACCTTTGCAGCCAGCAATGGAATAAGCTGGACATCAGGAAAAATGCTGACAATTACAGGCTGGACTGGTTCCTGGAATGGAACTACCGGTACCGCAGGTCAAATATTTGCAGGCATTTCAGGCCTGACCGCAGGGCAATTGGCTCAGGTTCAGTTTTATGATGGATCAAAATATTTCAATTCGACTATTCTTGGTACTGGTGAGGTAGTTCCATTAGTCCGTTCAGACGCCTGGACGTGGACTGGAACAACAAGCAGCATCTGGAGTGATGTAGGTAACTGGTCCTCATTGGGTGGTGGTGTTCCTCCGTCGGGAGCAAATGTAGTTATCGCAGATGTTTCCACTGATCCTCTTGTTTCCACAGCGGTTCTATTTAATGACCTGACAATAAATTCTGGGGGATTGCTGACAATAACAAGTTCCGGAGCAGTTACTGTAAACGGAACTCTTACTGTTACCGGTACCGACGGATTAATTGTCAATTCGGATGCATCTACAAGCGGCTCGCTAATTGTTCTGGGTAGTTCCTCCGGGGATGTTACATATAATAGATATTTAGCGTCATCCAGATGGTATATTGTATCTTCTCCTGTAAATATAGCACAACCAATAGGAGCATGGCTGCCAACATCAAATGTTGCATCAAATACCGCGAATACCAGTCAATATGCAATGGCTGAATATATTGAATCAACAAATTTATGGGGACCTTATTATACTACCGGAACATCTTCTTCCTTTGTACCCGGACTGGGGTACCTGATGCGTTTAAAATCAGGAGCAACCAATGTCTCATTCAAAGGTTACCTGAACACAGGCACTGTATCAATTCCTATATTAAGATCAGTTACAGGATGGAACGGGGTCGGCAATCCGTATACCAGTGCAATCGGCATAAATGCGGCTTCAGGTACTTCAAATTTTCTAGCTGTTAATTCCTTACAGCTCGATCCAAGTTATGGAGCAGTTTATCTCTGGGATGGGACAGTTTCCAAGTATAAAGTAATTAACAATACAGGCGTACCACAATATGGAGGTCTCCTATCAGAAAATTATGTCCAGGCTGGTCAAGGTTTTCTTGTAAAATCTGTATCCGGTGGAGGTTCAGTGTTATTTACACCTGAAATGCGTTCAGTTCAGAGTTCTATAACACTCAAATCAGTTCAAGTCAGTTCATGGAACAGACTTGTCCTACAGTGTGCATATTCAGAAAAAAATTCATCTACATATCTCAATTTCAGAGAAGATATGACACCAGGACTTGACCCTACTTATGATGCAGGAATCCTAAAATCTGATCCTAATTTTGAGCTCTATACCCGTCTTGTTGAGGATAATGGTATCGATTTTGCTGTACAGTGCCTTCCAACTAATACATGGACCAATCTTTCAATTCCCGTAGGCATAGACCTGCTCCTTGGTGGCGAAGTGGCTTTCTCTGTCAGCAATTCGGATGTTCCTGTGGGCTACTATCCCATTCTTGTCGACAATCTGCTTAAAATAAACACTTATCTCAAGACACCTACTGACACCTACACGATTAACTTGCCTGCAGGCACATCTGGAGCTGGAAGGTTTTTTCTAACCTTTGGTGATGGAAGCTCCACAGGAACTGAGGTTACTGTAAAGGACCCAATGCGCTACCTAAAGATATATCCGAATCCCGCTTCTGATGTGATAAGCATACAGGTTGAAGGTTACAGTGGAAAAATTAGACTGCAAATTGTCAATACTCAGGGAACAATTGTCAGAGAGCTTAGATATGAATTATCTGGTAAGGAAAGGCACACTTTTGAGATAGCTGATATCACTTTCTCAAAAGGTCTTTATTTGGTTAAAGCTATTTACAGTGATGGCACAGAGAAAACCGAAAGGTTAATCATAGTTAGGTAAACTTGAATTATTTTCAATAAGTCGTTTAAAAAAATTCAGTAAAAAATAAAAGATGAAGGACAATATCAAGAAGGGGAAAAACAAAATAGTGGATCAAAACCTGTCAAGAAAGGAATGGATAGTTAAAGCAGGAAAGTATTCCGTTTTTACCGCAGCGTCAATGATGATGATTCTTGCCCCTGGGAAAGCTCAGGCAGCTGATAGTCCAAATGCAAACCCTGCAGATGTTCCAGCTGATGATACTGTATGGAATTGAAGTTCTGCTAACTTATTAATTCAAAATTGAAATATCTGGTTAAAGAGGTTAACGATATTTACGTAACATGGTTGTCAGAAGTAAATCGTTACGTTTTGTTCAGAGAGCCTGCATTCCGGGTATTCCAACTTCGTTCCGAAGACAAGCCTGAACAGGAAATTATTGATGAGACATTATTACGATACACCCTTCTACCAAAGAAAGCAAAACGATTTGTTAATGAAATAACTGAACAGGTAAATGCTCTCCTGGACGAAACTGACAAAAAGGAAGATCTTTTTTTTCTGACAAGTGACCGTGAAAATAAAAAGCCCTCTCCCCTTTTAAGGATTTACGATATATACGGGATAACTGTCAGTATCATCTTCGGCAACAGCTATATTGAAGAACACATTCACCCCCGGTTGCTTCACCTTTCTGCCAATCAGGGGAATAAAAATATTGATCATACATTTACTCTTAGTGGTTCAAAAGCAAACTACAATCTTGAAACCGATAAGGGAGAACGGAGTTCCTTTAAACTTGTTGAAGAGCTTGCAGGCGGTTTATACCTTCAGCTGCTTAATATAATTCATGGAATTCCGCCAGCTTCCTGGATGGGCGTCGCCCACGCTTCCGCGGTTACCAGCGGGAAGGAAGCCATCCTGTTCATGGCGCCCTCCGGCGGAGGTAATGTAAACTATATGATAATGTAAAGTGGAGGTCGTAGAATCTCTTAAATACCTGCATTAATGACCTTTTTGTTACAATAACACTTTACATTATTTTTTTATCTTGTATATGGCACTATTGCCAGAACCCAAATATTCAAGGTAATGGAAAATCAAAAACAGACTATTGACGATCTGATGAATGTGATGTTTGACTATATGAGAGACATCCATCGCAGTGAAGGAACTATTATCCGGTATCGTCGCAAATGGCAGAAAGTAAAAAACTT